>JBIKMV010000091.1:0-10713 GCA_044359055.1 Catalimonadaceae bacterium | reverse complement strand
CTTTTCCATTTCTTCTATGCGGCGGAGCATCTGCGGAAGTTTCCGGTAGACGATAATGGATTTGAGCTGATCGGTGTATTCGATGGCCGGGCTGCCAAAGAGGGCAGTACCTTCTCTGAAAACTCCCTTTGAAATACCGGATTGCGCACCCACGGAGGTACGGTCGGCAATTTTGATGTGGCCGACCACACCCACCTGACCGGCGATGATGCAGTTTTTGCCCACTTTGGTGGAGCCCGATACGCCGGTCTGAGCGGCAATGACGGTGTTTTCTCCGATTTCCACATTGTGGGCTATCTGCACGAGATTATCGAGTTTCACACCCTTACGGATGATGGTAGCGCCCATGGTGGCCCTGTCTACGGTGGTGTTGGCACCTATGTCAACATGGTCTTCGATGACGACGATGCCCAGCTGGGGTATATTTTTGTAGGTTCCGTCGGTCTGGGGTGCAAATCCAAAGCCATCGCTGCCAATAACTGCGCCTGCGGCGATGGTACAATATTTTCCGATTTTGCATCCCTGGTAAATTTTTACTCCGGGAAGCAAAATTGTATTGTCACCAATCTCCACATTATCACCAATATAGACCTGAGGATAAATTTTTACATTTGAGCCTATCCGGCAATTTTCGCCTATATAGGAAAAGGCTCCCCTGTAGCCATTTTCGCCGACAGTGGAGGTTTGTGAAAGAAAAGAGGGCTCTTCGGTTCCCCTTTTTTGGAGTGAGGTAAGACGCTGATATTCTTGTAATAAAAGTGTAAAACTGGTGTAAGGGTCGTTTACCCGGATGAGGGTAGCGGCTACCGGCCGCCGGGCCTGAAAGGAGTCGGACACCATCACCACGGAAGAGCGGGTGGTGTATATCCAGGGTTCGTATTTGGGATTGGCCAAAAAAGAAATGCAGCCCAGAGATCCCTCTTCTATCCTGGCTACATTGGAAATCAATATGTTGGCATCACCTTCAACTTCTCCCTGTACGAGAGCGGCAATCTGACCGGCCGAAAACTCCATTCTTTATTTTTCCGCAAAAGGATGCAAAGATATAGGTTTGGGTTGGCAGACAATATATTTTTTCACCTCGGTGGCCATGGCATGGATATTAGGCAGGTCTGTGGCATTGGCCACATCCATGATTTCACCCTTCCGGGTTTTGATAAAAATCTGATTTCCACCGGATATATAAGCCGAATTGCTGACCTCCTTTTCGAAGACCAGATAGGTAGCTTCTACGGCACTGATTCCCAGATTTGCCTGAAAATTTTCCCTGAGTTGCTGCAGGTAATATTCGCCTGAGGGGCGGGCCGATATGGCTACTTTCAGCAGTCGCCTTTCCATGAGCCCACGGCTCAGATAAGCCAATACGAAATCGGGGCTGGAAACCCAAGATTTGATGCAATACCAGATGTCGTAGTCATCAATCAGGGAAAAAGCATTGAGGTGGGCAGGGTCGGAAATGAAATCCTGCCAGCCGAAATTGCGGAGAAAAAACGGCTCCAGGGCAGCCGTCATACTTAGTCTTGCACCGCCTGCTATCAAAACCCTGGCCCTGCGCATCAGCTGAATCAGC
This sequence comes from Catalimonadaceae bacterium, assembly GCA_044359055.1. Classification (GTDB taxonomy): domain Bacteria; phylum Bacteroidota; class Bacteroidia; order Cytophagales; family Flexibacteraceae; genus CAMDMI01. The sequence continues at coordinate 9,143 of JBIKMV010000091.1, read as the reverse complement.
ATTTCTTCAGCACTTACGGTGGTTTTGTGCAGGTACACCTGCCAGTACATCAGCCGGCGGGAGCTGAGAAAGTTTTCTATCGAGTAAATGGCTTTTTCTTCCACCACCAACCGGTCCTGATGCACCTCCAGCATACTCAGAATGCGCTCGGCCGAAATGGCGCCCTCCGCAACTCCTGAAAAAAAGCAATCCCGCCTGAGGTAGTCGATGCGGTCTATATCCAGCTGACCCGAAATCAGCTGATTGAAGAAAGGCCGCGGATACTGACCCAGAAACATGGCGCGGGCCATATCGAGTTTTCCCCCCAGTAAAAAATTAAGTCTGTCGATAAAAACCAGGGACATTTTTTCGTGGTGGACATCCTGCAATATGCTGTTTTCCAAAGCATGTGAAAAAGGCCCGTGGCCAATATCATGGAGCAGGATGGCAAGGCGGGCAGCCGTTTCTTCATCCCGGGAAATTTGGTGCCCTTTCTGCCTGAGATTTTCGAGGGCAAGGCCCATCAGATGCATGGCACCAAGGGCATGGTGAAAGCGGGTATGTTGTGCTCCGGGATACACCATGTCGGTTAGGCCCAGCTGCTTAATCCGCCTAAGTCTTTGAAAATAAGGATGATCCACTACATCCTGAATCAATCCTCCGGGAATGCTGATAAAGCCGTGTACCGGATCATTGATGATTTTGCCCTTGCTGGTCATGGTGCGAAACTAATTTCAGTTTCACTGACAGGCACCCATTTTTTTCTCAAATTTCATTTTACTTTCATTCCCTACCTTTGAAGCCTTGATTTCTGCCGGATCCGAAACCGGTATTGCGCTGTTTGAAAACCCCTTACCGGAAAATTTTTTTCATTTCTGCCCTCGCATTAGGCGGGCTTTTGCTCTGGCAGATTTTCCGTCACCGGGCCATTTACAATGAGCACTGCAAGGGCAGCCGCATGTTCGCTATAGGACCCTTTGGCCGGATCGTGTCTCCGCTTATCAGTGAAAGTTCGGGCTTGCTGCGGCGCAGCGACAGCTTGTTTTATACCTTCAACGACGACTCCGACTCCTGCCTTTTTCTGATTTCGGCAAGGGGAAACCTAAAGTCCCGGATGTTCATTCCCTTTTCGAACCGCGATTGGGAAGACATCAGTGGAGATGGCAGAGGCAGACTGTTTATCGGCGATATCGGGAATAATTTTTACAGAAAAAAAGAACTGAAAATTCTGATTTACAATTCTATAACCAGAATTCCGGAGGGAATAATCCAAATTTCGGTTCTAAACGAACAAGGAGAAAAATCGGCCTGCGACTTCGAGGCTATGGTATGGCATGCCGACAGCCTGTACCTCTTTTCGAAAGACAAAAAGGAAAGGAGCAGTCTGGTATTTGCCGTTCCGGCCAGAGGAGGGAAATATATCCTCCGGCCCAAACAAATAACAGAGATATCGGGTATGGTAACCTCAGCAGCACTACGCCCCGACGGGAAAGAACTCGCCCTGCTTACTTATGGAAAAATTTACTTCTTTTCGCTTTCCAAAGGCATGTCCCGCATTCCGGCTCCCGATTGTTGTCTGGCATACTGGCCGATGCGGCAATCTGAGTCGCTGTGCTACTGGGGAAGAGACAGCCTTTTGCTGGGCAATGAACAGGGAAATCTATTTTTGATGACACGAAAATGACAGGAAATTCTTACGGCAAAGCATTTGTAATCACCACCTTCGGAGAATCTCATGGTCAGGGAATCGGGGTGGTGATAGATGGCTGCCCTGCCGGCATAGAACTGAATCTGAACGGCATACAGAAAGAGCTGGACAGGCGCAAGCCCGGGCAAAGCAGCCTGAGTTCGCCCCGGAAAGAGGCGGACCAATTCCGGGTGCTGTCGGGAATTTTTGAGGGCAAAACCACAGGAACACCGCTTTGCCTTTTCATACCCAATGAAGACCCGAAACCGGAAGATTACCAACATCTGGCGCAGGCTTTCCGGCCCTCGCATGCCGATTTTACCTATCAGGAAAAGTACGGCATACGGGACCACAGGGGTGGCGGGAGGAGTTCGGCCCGGGAAACCGCTGCCAGGGTGGCAGCCGGGGCTGTAGCCAAACAAATTCTAAAGTCTGCCGGTGTAGAAATTTTTGCCTTTGTAAGCCGGGTGGGGCATCTGACATTGCCAAAGCCCTGGTCGCTATACGACCTGAATGTGGCTGACACCAACCCGGTTCGCTGTCCGGACCCGGAAAAGGCAGCCGAAATGGCCCGCTACATTGAGCAGATCAGGGAAGAGCAGGATACCATCGGGGGCATTGTTTCCTGTGTGTGCAGCGGGGTACCGGCCGGCTGGGGCGAGCCTGTATTCGACAAACTACATGCCGAACTCGGCAAAGCCATGCTGAGTATCAATGCGGCCAAGGGTTTTCAGATAGGTTCCGGTTTCGACTCGGTGGGGATGAAAGGTTCGGAACACAACGATGTTTTTTATTCCGAGGGGGGGAAGATAAAAACCAGAACCAACCATTCGGGCGGAGTTCAGGGCGGGATATCCAACGGGGCCGAAATTTGTTTCGATGTGGTCTTTAAACCAGTGGCCACCATCATGCAGGAGCAAAATTCGGTAGATGCAGAGGGAAATGCGGTGGTGATAGCCGGCAAGGGCCGGCACGACCCCTGTGTACTCCCCAGGGCAGTACCCATTGTGGAAGCGATGGCGGCATTGGTATTGGTTGATTTTTATTTGCGCAGCCGTCTGGACAGAGCGTGAGCAGATTGATTTCTTATCCTTTTCCAAAAACATCAAAAGGATTCAAATCCTGACCTTTATTATCTCCTACCAGCCAACAGGCATCTGAGGTTTTTTTTCTGAATTTTCGAGTCCATTTATGGACTTGCTATCGGTAGCAGCAATATCTGCAAACTGCCAAAAGTGCCGTAGGCACTGAATAGGGACGCTCTTCTCAGTAAGCTGGAGACTTCGAGTGCGGGATTGCAAATTCCTCACAGCCTGGGAATTCCAGTTCATTTATAGACGAAATATGGGTAGCCAAAGCACCTACAAACCGCCAAGAGTGCCGCAGGTACGGAATAGGGGCGCTCATTGGTGTCAGGGGGAGACAACACCAGCCAAAGGAAAAATAGTTTTTCTTCTTCCCGTACCCGGCCCGTCACACAAAAAACAGATTTCTGCTTTTTCAGGTTGGGTAAAATGAAGAAGCCCTTATCTTGCGGCTTGATTTAAAACCTGAATTTTATGCAGTTTTTCATAGATACGGCCAACCTAAGCGAAATCAAAGAAGCCCTTGAACTTGGGATTCTGGACGGGGTAACCACCAATCCGTCGCTTATGGCCAAAGAAGGCATTACCGGCAAAAACAACATCCTGAGCCACTACAAGGCCATCTGCAACCTGGTGAGCGACAATGTGAGCGCTGAGGTAATCTCCACCGATTTCGAAGGGATGGTGCGCGAAGGCGAAGAACTGGCCGAAATAGATGAAAAGATTGTGGTTAAGGTGCCCATGATTCGGGAAGGCCTCAAAGCCATCCGCTATTTTGCCGATAAAGGCATCCGCACCAACTGCACCCTCATTTTTTCTGCCAATCAGGGCCTTCTGGCTGCAAAAGCCGGGGCCACCTATGTTTCTCCCTTTCTGGGCCGCCTGGACGATATCAGCCACAACGGACTCGACCTTATTGAAGACCTGGTAACCATTTTTACCAACTACGGTATGGATTGTCAGGTGCTGGCCGCTTCTATCCGGCATCCGGTTCATTTACTGGAGTGTGCCAAGCTGGGTGCAGATGTGGCCACCATTCCTTTTCAGGTAATCATGAGCCTGCTGAAACACCCGCTCACCGATATCGGTCTCGAAAAATTTCTGGCAGATTACCGCAAAGGAAATGCCTGATTCCGCATTAAAGACCCTCAAAGCATTGTATATCATCAAGATAAAAGGAAAAGCCAAAATCCCGGATTACATACAACTCAGGGACGACGACTTCGTACTCGTGGCTTATTTCCGTGCCGACAGGGAATTGAAAAACATGGAGAAATACGGGCTCGAAGGAAAAGAAGCAGCCCTGACGGCCATCATCCGGGACCTGCCTTTCGGCAAACTGCAAAAACTGGACATCTGAATTTGCCTTCCTTTGGAAAAAGTAGCCGAACTGCACCATGCCAGCATATATCAGGAAGACGAAAGCCTGATACTTTCCTCCGTGGACCTGAGTCTGGAAAAGGGAGAGTTTGTTTACCTTATCGGGCAGACAGGCAGCGGAAAAAGTACCCTGCTCAAAACCCTGTACGCCGATCTGCCCCTGAAATCGGGGATGGGACAGGTGGCAGGATTTTCACTACCGGTAAAGCAAAAAGATATTCCTGCCCTCCGGCGGAAATTAGGCATCATCTTTCAGGATTTTCAACTCCTCTACGACCGTACTGTGGCCGAAAATCTGGCCTTTGTGCTCCGGGCTACAGGCTGGACCGACAAGCAGAAAATCAGGAACCGCATTTCCGAGGTGCTCATGCAGGTAGGCGTAGAATTTACCTCCGGCAAAATGCCCCATCAGATTTCGGGCGGAGAGCAGCAGAAAGTGGTCATCGCCAGAGCTCTGCTTAATGAACCCGACCTGCTCATTGCCGACGAACCCACCGGAAACCTTGACCCCGACACAGGGACCGGCATTGCCGAGGTATTCCGCAAAATCAATCAGGCCGGAACCGCTGTGATTTTTGCCACCCACAACCTGCAGCTCATCCGGCAGTTTCCCGCCCCTACCCTTTCCTGCAGGGCCGGCCGGCTCGAAGATTCCCGAAAGCCGGAATAAATGTGGTAAAAGTGGCCTGGTCCTCTTTGTATTGCCACCCCTTGCCGGAGGGTCACCGCTTTCCCATGCTCAAATACGAGCTGATTCCCGAACAGCTCCTCCGCGAAGGCATCATTTCAGAATCACAGATTTTTTGCCCCGGCTTGCTGAAGGATGAAGAAGCATTGCTTGTGCATACAGCTCATTATCTGAAAGATATGAAAGCCCTTGCCCTGGATCCAGCCATGGTGAGGCGGATTGGCTTTCCCCTCAGCAGGGCTCTGGTAGAGCGGGAATGGAACATTGCAAAGGGCACTCTCAACTGTGCAGAATGGGCCCTGCAGTACGGGGCTGCTCTGAATGTGGCCGGTGGTACCCACCATGCTTTTGCAGATGCGGGGGAAGGATTCTGCCTGCTGAATGATATGGCACTGGCCGCTGCCTGCCTTTTGCAGGAGAAAAAAGCAAACCGGATTCTGATGGTGGACCTGGATGTTCATCAGGGCAATGGCACAGCCCGAATCTTTGAAAATGAACCGGCGGTTTTTACTTTTTCCATGCACGGCGAGAACAATTTTCCCCTGAAAAAAGAAAAATCAAACCGGGACATAGGGCTTGCGGATGGCTGCTCCGATACGGCTTACCTCCGCCAGCTAGACTTCAACCTCAAGCAGATTGCCGATGATTTCGAACCCGATTTTGTATTTTTTCAGTCTGGTGTGGACATTCTGGATACCGACCGCCTAGGCCGGCTGAAGGTGAGTAAACAAGGATGCGCCGAAAGGGACCGCCTGGTTTTTTCCTTTTGCCGGCAAAACAAAATACCCGTAGTAGCCGTGATGGGCGGTGGCTATTCGCCTCATATTAAAGACATTACAGAGGCGCACTGCGAAACCTTCAGGCAGGCCATGCATTATTTCGGATGAAATCTGTCTGGCTGTACAGGTTCTGAATTGCCGGAATTTAACAAACCTTAACCACGGCCCTTATCAGGAAAATGTTTTATTTGCCATAGAATTTCATAAAACGGCCAATGGTTTTTAAAAGCAGTTTTTCGCCTTTCAGCCTCATCCTGTTCCTGTCCATCGGTTTGCTTGCGGGTTCTGCACCGGCACCGAGGGCGTTCGAACCGGCCTATCTGCCTGGAGAAGAAATCCGATACCGAGTGCATTATGGATTTCTGACAGCGGGAGAGGCCATCATGCGGCTCACCGATAAGTATTATCTGGTAAATAAAAAGGTGTGTTTTCGTGCTGAAGTAATCGGCAATTCCAAAGGAGCATTCGACCGGATTGTACGCATTCGCAATGTTTGGGGCGCCTATTTCGATACCCTTTCCTTTCTGCCGCAGAAAGCCTTCCGATCCATTGCCGAAAACCGCTACCGCAAAAAGGAAGAGACCTATTTTGATCATGAGAATAAGATTGCCAATGTAAAATCGGAAGATGACAAAGCCGAAACCGTTGCCATCTCTGCCGGGATTCAGGATATGGTGAGCGGTTATTATTTCCTCCGGCTTCAGAATTATGAGGGATTCAGGAAAAATGACACCCTGAAAATGAAGGGGATATTTGAAAACAAAACTTACGATTTCCATATCCTGTATCTGGGAAAAGAGCGGGTAAAAACCCGGTTTGGGAAAGCCGCTGCTTTCGTTATCAGCCCGATAATGCCCTCCAATTCCCTCTTCCGTGGAAAATATCCCATTAAAATGTGGATATCAGACGACCCCAACCGCATTCCCCTGAAAATTGAAGCCGAATTGCTGCTGGGCTCGGTGGAGCTGGATATTGAGCAGTATCAAAACCTGAAGCATCCCATTAGGTTTGACTGAAAAAAATCAACGCAGAGGCTTCTCAGGGCAGCGCAATATTGTATTCCTTTGCAGCCAGTATGACGCAACTATTCACTACCGACAATCTGATCAGTCTTTTTTCCCTTACCCTTCTGGAAATTGTCCTTGGGGTGGACAACATCATTTTCATTTCCATCATTGCCTCTAAGTTACCCGGCAACCTGCAGCAGAAGGCTAGGAAAACAGGCCTGGTGCTTGCCATGATTGTGCGCATCGGATTGCTTTTCGGCATCACCTGGATCATAGGACTGAAGCAAGACTGGCTGCATTTCGGTGGTTTCGGTTTTTCGGGCCGGGATTTGATTCTGCTCTGCGGCGGTCTTTTTCTGATGGCCAAAACAGTATCTGAAATCCACGCCAAACTGGAAGGGTCTGAGCAGGACGATGACGGAAAACCGGCCAGAATAAGTTTCACTTCCGTCATCATTCAAATCATTCTGGTGGATGTTGTCTTTTCTTTCGACTCCATCCTTACGGCGGTAGGTTTGTCTAACCACATCGAAATCATGGTTATCGCGGTGGTCATTTCCATGACGGTGATGATGGTGTACGCCCGCAGAATCAGCATATTCATCAACCGCCGGCCAACCCTGAAGATGCTGGCGCTCTGCTTCCTTATAATGATTGGTGTGCTGCTGGTGGCCGAGGCCTTTGATGTGCATGTTCCCAAGTCCACGGTATATTTCGGGATGGTTTTTGCCTTGGTGGTGGAATTTCTGAACCAGAAACTGCGCAAAAAAGCCCGGCCCGTGAGGCTGCGCCGTTCGCTGCCACCTGAGGAAAAAACTGATACCTGACAATTATTTCCTTGGTGCTCAGCGGAATAAATCCTGCCAGTCTTCACCGAATATTTCCAGAATACGGCTTGCTTTGATGCGGCATTCTTCCCATTCAGGCAGGGGAAAAGCATCTATGGTGATGGCCGATCCTACCCCGAAAAAGGCCTTGCCGGTCAGGTGATTGATGAAAACACTCCGGATCAGAACATTAAAATCGAAGTTTCCTGCACCGTCGGTGTAACCAAGGCAGCCAGAAAATGGTCCGCGTTTTCTGGTTTCCAAACCGGCAATTCTTTTCATCACCTCCTTTTTCGGGGCACCCGTCATACTGCCCATAGGAAATGTAGCTTCCATGGCTTTCAGGGCATCGTTCGGATGCTCCATAGCAGAAGCCACGGTGCTGATCATCTGAAAAACAGAAGGATAGGCATAGATTCCAAACAGTTCTTCCACCTGCACAGAGCCGGTCTGTGAAACGGCATTGAGGTCATTTCGCACCAGATCCACAATCATCAGATTTTCGGCCCTTTCTTTTTCCGATACCAGCAGGTCAGTCCTGATGCGGGCATCTTCTTCCGGCGTTTTTCCTCTTTTTGCTGTGCCTTTAATGGGTTGTGAAATCAGTTTTTGTCCCTCTTTGCGGAGAAAACGCTCGGGCGAAGCGCAGGCAATTTCAAATCCCGGAAATTTCAGCCAGCCGGAAAAGGGCATGGGCATGGCTTCGTCGAGTTTCAGATAGGCGGAAAGGCCGCAGACAGGTTCTGCTTTTTCAAAAAACTGGCAGTAGTTCAGTTCATACACCCAGCCTTCTCGGATCAGGTCTTTGATTTTATCGACATCCTGAAGGTATTTTCCGGGCTGGGTTTCGGCCCTGAAAGGTACTCGGTTCAGAATGGCGGGCACAAATACAGGCATGGTCTGAAGTTCTTTAAAAACCTCAGCCGGGCAGGCAGACAGTATGGCAACTTCCTTTTCAAAAAACCGGATTTCGTGCAGGGCCCTGAAAAAAACAGCCTGCGGAAATTCATCCTCCCGTGGCGGAAGGCTTTCTTCGGGTAATGGAAAATTGCAGTCATATCCAAAATATCCGAAACACCCGGCCGGCTGAGAAAATATTTGCTGAACATCCAGTGCCTCCTCGCCCACTGCCAGAACTTCCGGAAAGGGCCCGTAAGGCAGGGCATAGTTGTGACCATTCAAGAAAGAGGCATAAGGAAAATTCCTGGTCCAGTTCAGGGCACGGAGCCTGAAATCAGGCAAAAGGGGGAATTTTTCTACCTTAAGTTCGTCTGCCGCCGTCAACTTGGGGGTGAAAGGGTCCGGCATATCAGGATTTGGAGGCAATACCAACCCGCTTCCTTATAAATCGGGGTTCATTTACCTCAGAAATCATAAATTCAGCCAAATCGCCTGTGGTGATATGAAATTCGCCTTTCGGTGGAAAATCGGCCTCAACAAGGTACTTTCCTGTAGGAGGGCCGTCCAGAATGACGGGAGGACAAACAAAAGTAAAATCGAGATCCGAGCGGTTGAGTGCCTCCAAAGCAGCATTGTGGTCCAGGCTTACGGGAACATATTCCTTCGGGAATCCAGGGGTCTGAAAAACCTGCAGGCTATCGGAGACCTGCAAGACTCCCATTCCACCAATGCCAATGATTCTCCGGATGTGGTTTTTTTGCATGCCTGCCACCATATTTTCAATGGCCACCTGCCGAAGATTGGTTTGACC
>JBIKMV010000295.1:0-2953 GCA_044359055.1 Catalimonadaceae bacterium | reverse complement strand
CGAAGCCATAAACATGAGAAAATCACATGAATTCATTGTGAATGAGCAAAAAAGATTTCTTCCCGGTCCGACCAGAAACTTCGCCTAGTATCTACGCATACAAACCCGAAGGTGTGCAAACCCGGCATCATGGCTGGATATAAATGTGCCCTGAGGCCCCGCAAAGAGATAACAGCAAAATTTTTATTCATGCCGGGAAGGGAACAAAGGACCGATACCCTATATTGGCGGCTCAGATGAAAGAAACCCTCGTGGAGTACCCAAAATCGCATAAACACTGGATTGAACTCTCCCCGGCCCTGAGTCCCCCGAAGCAACCATATATTTGAAAAACGAGCCGTCATTTTATTTTTTCATGCAATGTCGGTTTGAGGAGTTTCAAACCAGGATCAGGTATATGTTTTGGGCAGACAAACATGGGCCACTACCATGCTATGCCAGCGAGCATCCCTTTCAATCCCGGGGCCGTATGGGTGCTGAAGCCAATCGGCCCGGCGGCTGCCGCCTATCCCTGTGCCAGCCAGCCCCAAAAAAACTATCCCCTGCAAATCAGCCATTTACAGGGGATAAATTTAGTATTCTGTGGTCCCGACAGGAATCGAACCTGTATCTTGAGTTCCGGAGACTCACGTAGTATCCATTCTACTACGGGACCATTTGCCTGCACGGGGCCGGCTGTTTTATCGCTTGCGCTTCTTCCACATTTCATTGAAAGATTGCGGGGCCAAAATTGGCTCTTTTCTTCTTTTCGACCATGAATTTTTGAAAAGAAGTTCCAAAACCCACTGTTTCAGCCTGCTGCCGCCTATGTTCATCAACCTGCGGTTCAGCATGGCTTTTTTCCAGAGCTGAAATCCAAGCTTCTCCCGGGTGCTGCCCAGATTTTCTTCCACAGATTGCTTCCTGTTGAGCAACAAGATGTTGTGTATGTCGATGCGCACGGGGCACACCGAACTGCAGCCCCCGCAAAGCGAGGAGGCATAGCTGAGGTGCTTGTATTGCTCCAGGCCGAGGTATTGCGGTGAGATCACCGAGCCAATCGGTCCGCTGTATACCGTCTCGTAGGTGTGGCCCCCTATGTTTTTGTACACCGGGCAGGCGTTGAGGCATGCACCACAGCGGATGCAGTTCAGGGCCTGCCGCTTTTCGGTATCGGCCAGCAGTTTGGTTCTGCCATTGTCCAGCAGTATCACATACATTTCCTCCGGCCCGTCGGTCTCATCTTCTTGCCTTGGCCCGCTCAGGATGGTGTTGTACACGGTAACCTGCTGACCTGTGCCACTGGTAGAAAGCAGGGGCCAGAACAAATCCAAATCCATAATAGAGGGAATCACTTTTTCTATACCCACCAGGGCTATGTGGATTTTGGGAAATGCCACCGTCAACCGGGCATTGCCTTCATTCTCGGTAATGGCCACTCCCCCCACATCGGCAATCAGAAAATTGCCGCCGGTTATGCCCACCTCTGCTTCGGTATATTTTTCCCGCATGATGCGCCGGGCAATCATGGTCAGCTCTTCGGGACTTGCGTTTTCTTCGCTACCCAGCTTTTCATGAAATAGGGCGCTCACATCTTCCTTGCTCATGTGCATGGCAGGGGTCACTATGTGGTAGGGCTTCTGCCCGGCCAGCTGCACGATGTATTCGCCCAGATCGGTTTCAAAGGGCTCCACACCCTGTTTTTCCAAAAACTCATTCAGGTGAATCTCTTCAGAGGTCATCGATTTGGACTTCACCACCAGCCTGGCATTGGCTGTTTTCATAATGGCCCCGATGGCAAAAAGGGCCTCCTCAGCATTGCTGGCCCAGACCACCCTACCCCCTTTGGCTGTAAATTTCTGTTCCCACTCCATCAGGTACTTGTCCAGATTGAGCATGGCCGTGGATTTCAGATACGAGGCACGGCTACGGGCCAGTTCGTGGTCGGTGTATTGGGTCATGCCGGCAGCCACCGATTGCCGGTACTTGCCCATATTATTGGCTATGGTCTTCCGGTGCTTCAGGTCAAAGGTCTTTTTCTCAGCTTCCTGCTGAAATTTTTCAATCGTTTCTGTCATGCGGGTAGCAATTCTGGTTTTATCATTCTGGTTCCGCAATGGGAGCAGGTGCTCTGGGTTTCTGAAGCATAAAAGCGGTTCATGACTTCGGGCAACTGGCCTACAATATCCGAAACGGGGATGTGTTCTTCGTGCAGGAGCTCCCCGCAGTTTTCGCAGTACCACTGAAATCCGTCTGTTTCGGTGCCGGAGCGATATCTTTCTATCACCAGGCCTACGGTGTGGGCCGGCCGCCTAGGGCAATGCGGAACCATGGGCGGCAACAAAAACATTTCTCCCGGGCCGATGGCGACTTTTTCCTCTCTCCTTTTTCCGGGCTTATTCTCTTCTTCCAGCATCAGGCCCAGTTCTATACTGCCTTCCAACTGATAAAACAATTCTTCGCCGCGGTTTACATGGTAGTCTTTTCGGGCATTCGGCCCCCCTACTACCATCACCATAAAATCATCGTTTCCCTTATAAATCTGCTGGTTACCAACAGGAGGTTTGAGGAGATGACGGTTTTCATCAATCCATTTCTGCAGCGAAAAAGGGGGAAGTAATTTGTTGGCCATTGCGGTTTCAAAGGTAGAAATCAAAGGGGATTATCCGAATCACAGGGAAAGGAATAGTGGCTAATTCCGCAATGGAATTTCAAATGGCCCGGTAGATGGAGAATTTGGGGATGTTGGGGTGAATTTCCCGATGCTGCAAAACAACACCGCTCCGGCCATCAGACCAAATGAAAATGAGTTGGTTGCAAAGGAAAATCGCGGCCAGGTAGCTTGGATTGCTGGTTGGTGGAAGAACATGGGCTTGCCCCGACCCGCAGAGCAGGTCACAGATCGGTAACCCAAAAATCCAAAGGTAATGCCAACCCCGGAAGGAATCGTATAAAATCCGGCCGCAGCGCCACC
>JBIKMV010000294.1:0-2965 GCA_044359055.1 Catalimonadaceae bacterium | reverse complement strand
AGAAACATGGATTCAGGGCCTTATCGACTCCTGGACTTATGAAGAAATGCAAAAGCACAATCGGGGCAAAGCACTGATATTCAACACATATCAAATGTATCGCGCTGATATGCTTCAAAACCTGAAGTCAGCGGCCGAGCGTGCTGCAGCCGGAGGATATATGCTCGGATGTAAATTGGTGCGCGGGGCATATATGGAGAAAGAAGCGGCTTATGCTGAGAAAAAAGGCATTCCCTGTCTCATTCAGCCGGACAAAGAAAGCTGCGACCGGGATTTTGATCTGGCCTGGAAATTTTGTCTGGACAATCTCAATACCATTCACTTCTGTGCAGGTTCGCACAATGAAAAAAGCAACGAGGAACTTGCCTCAGCGATAATGACCCGGGGTATCGAAAGAAATCATCCGGGCATATGGTTTGCTCAACTCTATGGCATGAGCGACAACATCAGTTATTCTTTGTCCAAAGCCGGATTTAATGTGGCCAAATACGTTCCGTACGGACCTGTATATTCAGTGATGCCTTATCTGGTAAGGCGCGCTGCCGAAAATACCTCAGTAGCGGGTCAAACCAGCAGAGAACTGAATTTAATAAGGCTGGAAAGAAAAAGAAGGGCAAACAATAAGCGCTGATTATCAGCCAAGAGAAGCCCCGAGGATTTCAACATTAAGCTTGGATAAGACCTTAAAATCTTCTCCTGCTTCTTTCATGTCTTCATCTTCAAAATCGTAGTACCATAACACCTTGGCATCTCCTCCGTCTTCGGTGATTCTCTCAAACTTCTTTATCATGCGTAGAAAATGAGAGGTAGAACTGGTGTTGAAGTATTGGAGTTTAAACACCAGTGTGGTACTGGCCATTGGATTTTCGGCATAAGCTTCCATAAAATCCAGCAGCGGCTTATAGAAATCAAATGAGTTTTCAGGTAAAGATTTACCCGAAATTTCAAAATATCCTTCATCCGGGCGGAAAATAATCCGTGGAGTTGTGGCGGTTGGTTCTATTTCAATTCTTTCCATTTTTCCAATCTGTTTTCTTTTGATTCAGATTACCCTCACATAGATATTTTAATCTCCATACAATAGAAAGACTGTCGTTCATCAACCGGGATAAAGGTAAAGTCCATGGTCCTGTCTGAATCCCGGATAACCCTCAGAATGCCCAGGCCAGCACCGCCTTTATCTGAAACTTCGCCTTTGTCCAGAATATCCAGATACAATTGATGAACCTGATCCTGCTTGAGCGAGTTGAAATAACTTAATTTTGATCTCAAGGCTGCAACTTCGGAATTGCTGATAAAATTACCAAACTGAATAAAGTATTCATTTGTTCTCTGACCCATCAAAAAAATGCAATGATGTCCCGTTTCACCATTTTCTTCAACCGATTCGCCATGGTACAAAATATTTTGCAATCCCTCAATAATGATATTAATGATTGATTTTTTCTTCTTGAAAGGTGCCGGCAAATCTTTAAGGCGGGATTCTGTCAGGGTCAGAATAGACGAAATAAGTTCATTGGTAAGAAACCCCCTGTACCCAAATATCAAATGATGGGTACGCATCATCTGGTAGTGTTCAAATACAGTCATCTGAGTTTTTGTTCATGTTTGTAATTTAGAATCAGATCCATCCTCCCGGATAAAAAATGCCATCAGAAGCACTCCCCTTCCGCAATTCAGAATTCAATTATATATACGAAATACATAGCAGCATTTATCTGAGGTTGAAGGAACCGAAAATCTGGTGTAGGATTTCCGTAGTTTTGGCAGTTTTCAAACAGGAAGGATGAAAAACTCAGAAAAATTTGGCTTTGAAATTTTTGGATTCAACAAACAAATCGAAACCGCCATCCGAGATCGGGGCTGGGACACCCCCTCTCCCATACAGAAAAAGGCCATACCGTTAATTAAATCAGGAAAAGACCTACTGGGAATAGCCCAGACCGGTACCGGAAAATCTGCTGCTTTTCTCCTTCCGCTTATCAGCAAACTACACTATCCGCAGGGTGAAAATACCCGTGCACTGGTGCTTGCCCCTACAAAAGAACTGGTTATCCAACTGGGTCAGCATTTTGAGGAATTAAACAAAAATATAAACCTCCGTTCCTGCCTTTTGGTGGGTGGAATTGGAATTTCCGGGCAGCTTGAGATCCTGAAAAAAGGCAATGACATTGTGTTTGCCACGCCGGGCCGCTTCCGGGAAATCTATCAGACCAACGAATGGAAAATCAAAGACATCAGAACCCTGGTGGTCGACGAGGCAGACCGGATGATGGATATGGGTTTTATGCCGCAGCTCAGGCAGATTCTTGAAGTGCTGCCCCGAAAACGACAAAATCTGTTGTTTTCTGCAACCTTCCCCCCCTCAGTCGAAACACTGGCTGCCGAATTTCTGGAATTCCCAGAAAGGGCGGAGGTAACCGAACAGGCCAGTGTTGCAGCAACCATCGAACAACAAGTGTACAAAACACCGAATTTCCAGACCAAACTGAACCTTCTCCTTCATTTGCTCAAAAATCTCAAAGAGGATCAGACAGCGATGGTTTTTGTAAAAACAAGAACCCATGCCACCGAAATCGGGAAATTCCTAAGCCGCAAACTAGAAATCAAATCCGGATATCTACACGCCAACAAAGGTACCAATACCAGGATTGCTGCCTTGCAATCACTCCACCAAAACGAAATCCAAATCCTCGTTGCAACAGATGTGGCTGCCAGAGGACTCGATATCCCCTCCGTTGCACTGGTCATTCATTTTGATCTGCCGGTGAAGTATGAGGAATATGTTCACCGAAGCGGCCGTACTGGAAGGGCAAGCCGCACAGGAAAAGCTATTGCCTTTGCCGATCCCTCAGAAGAATTGCACCTCACCAGAATAGAATCCATGATTAAAAGCAAAATTCCGGTGCAAACTGTTCCCGCCAATCTGATTGTTTCCCAGACCCCTTTCGAAGAAAATCAAACC
>JBIKMV010000090.1:0-10800 GCA_044359055.1 Catalimonadaceae bacterium | reverse complement strand
AAACAATGCACCCGAAGGCAGTCACTCGCCCTGGTTTCACGGACAGGTAGTGGACATGGTGTACATTGATATCTGGGAAGGTTTTCTGCCGGACTGGATTCCCTTCGTGGGTGGGCAATATTATGCCTTCTGGCCTATTTTCAATATCGCAGATGCCACCATATTCTGCTCTGTTTTCACCCTGCTGATTTTTCAGCACAGGTGGGTAAATACCATGATAAAGCCTGAGGAACAGGCAGAAACCACTCCATAAAACAGAAAGACCGGCAGCTTTTCCGCTTTCTTTATTACTCCGGGATTGGGAAATTCCTGCAAACCTGTTACTATTGCCCCCGGATTTGGTTTTTGAAGGCCAGGCATCGGTCTTCGGAATGAAAAGGGAATCAGGTGAAAGACCTGAACTGTACCCGCAACTGTAAGGAAATCAAAACCATCCCCGGCCCTCTATTGCCACTGTCGTGCCGAAAGGCAGATGGGAAGGCCGCCGGAGATGTTCCGAGTCAGGAGACCTGCCAATTCTTTTACATTTCGTGCATTTTCGGGAAGAAAAATGCCGGAGTCATATTTTTCGGATAGAAACAAATTCGTTGGTTTCTGCTAACCGCAGTCTGGCTTCGGGCATTTTGCTTTCTGCTTTTTTCAAAGAATTTGAATCGAAAAAGGCTGATTTTTTTCATTTGGATGGCTACCCCCTCCCTCGCCAAAGCGCAGGACAAGGCCTTGGTTTTACCTCAGGTTTCTGTATCGGCTGACAGACTTGTGGCCAAAGCCGACTCGGCATCGCTTCTCCAAACCGACTCCGGTGCTGCCGGTGGCTCCGGCCTGATTCAGCTGCTGGAAAAAAAATCTTCGCTCTACCTGCGCAATTATGGACCGGCAGGCTTTTCGGGTATTTCTATCAGGGGTACCGCCTCCCCACACACTCAGGTGGTGTGGAGAGATTTGCCATTAAACAACAGCATGCTCGGAATGAGCGACTTAAGCCTGATTTGCGGCCCCGTTATGCACATGGCCAGATTGCAGGAAGGCGGATCGTGCCGCGCTTCGGTTTCCGAAAACTTTGGCGGTATTATTTTTCTGGGGGCACCGCTGCCCCGCAACAACAGCTTGCTGGTCGGCAACCAGACCGGTAGTTTCGGAACATTCAACTCTTGGGTTTCTGCTGGATTTGCCCGCAACAATTTCAGCGGCAGAATCAATATCTGGAACCACGAATCGAAAAATAATTTTCCCTACAGGCAAGACGGAGAATGGAAAACAACCAGCCATGCCCGCCGCCACAGTTCCGGATTGGAAAGCCTGTTGGGATTCCGGATTTCGGATCACTGGAAATGGACTGGTTCCATATGGCTGCAAAAAACCGGCCGGCAGATCCCTGCAGCCATGTACCAGAACTACTCAGAGGCTGTGCAATCTGACCAATCGCTCCGCACCAGCCAAAGCCTGGAATTTGAAAAAGGAAACACTTCCCTGAAAGCCGGTTATGGCCTCATTTCAGAATCTTTGCATTATGCCGACCCTGAGGCCGGGATAAACTCCCAAAGTGTTGTTATTCAGAATTTTGCCTGGATCAATTGGGAACAAAAACTGCGAAAGGCAAGGGTTCAAAATCAACTCTGGTACAACCATGCAGGCGCCCGCACAGCTCAATATGCCGGGCAGGCGACTTTATTCCGACTGGCCATTCTCCAGGCCATAGAGATGGAATTGGGTCCACATTTTCTGCTCAAAATCCAAAACCGGAGCGAAAGGTTTCAGTATGCTCAATCAGGCCGGCACGGATTGGCTTTTCAGCCATCGGCATCCCTGCATTTTCAAAACAGGGCTTTGGGCAAATTCAGCGGCGGATATTTCCGAAAAATGAGGCTACCCGGACTGAACGATCTTTTCTGGATTCCGGGCGGCAATCCCGGCCTTAAACCAGAACAAGGCTGGAATCTGGAACTGAACTGGGAAAAGCCCCTGATCCGGCAGAATGGTTTGTTCTGGACACTCGAGGGTAAGAGCTATATGTCTGAAATTGAAGATTTTATTTTGTGGATGCCCCGTGGCTTGATTTGGTCGGCCGAAAATTTGGGGCGTGTACAAATCCGGGGCCTGGAAGTGAGCCATTCCCTGAAGTGGACTTCGGGCCAATTGGGGTTTCTTTTGGAAAATCATGGGCATTTCTGCAGCTCCCAAAACCAAACTGCCCGCTTCTCCGGGGATGCCTCGGTTGGAAAACAAATGCCCTATGTTCCTGTTTTTCAGTATCGTACAAGGCTGGAAGCCTCACTTAAAAATACGCGGCTCATTCTTGAACAACAGGGTACGGGTAGCAGGGCTGCCGATCCCTCCGGTGCACAGACATTGCCGGCTTTTTACCTGATCCATGTAAGAGCAGAAACCCGACAAAAAGTTCGCGGTAGCCTGCAGTTTTATCTTTTTGCCGAATGCCTCAATCTGGGTGACGCACAGTACCGTATGGTTATGGGCTTTCCGATGCCGGGCCGGCAATACAACTTTGGAATACAACTGGAAATCAAATCTTTACAAAAATGAAAAAAATAATTCTACTCTTGTCTTTCTACCTCAGTACAGCACCCCTGAAGGCCCAGCAGGTTACCTTTGAAGAAATCGGGCTGGGTGCGGGCGGGTTTTACAATGGCTCCGACATGGCCGGTGGGTTTTCTTCCAATGGATTATACTTTTACAATACCTATGATCCCCAATTCAGTTCCTGGAATGGATTTGCTGCCTCAAATAGGGTTGATACAAGTACGGCAGGTTTTTCTAACCAATACAGTTGCTATGCCGGAAGTGGCTTTGGAGGCAGTTCCAAATTTGGATTGGCATATTATTTTGGCCCGGCTATTTTAAAAAACAATACAGGAGCACCCATTCGAATTACTTCCTTTCGATATACCAATTCCACTTTTGCCGGATTAAGTATGAAAAACGGGGATGCTTTTTCAAAAAAATTCGGAGGGCCTTCGGGCAATGACCCCGATTACTTCAGGCTCAGGGTTTACAACCATTTTCAGGGGCAGGTAAACGACAGCGCCGATTTTTATCTGGCCGATTACCGCTTTGCCGACAATGCACAGGACTACATCGTAAAATCGTGGCGGACAGCTATCCTCAACTTTGCTACGCCCAGCGACTCGCTGAGTTTTATCCTACAAAGTTCTGACAATGGTGCATTCGGGATGAATACGCCCGCTTATTTTTGTATAGATGATGTAGAATATCTCAATCCGGTATCAACAGATAGATTGAAAATCAACGGATTGCAAGTATATCCAAATCCATTCAGCCATTCCCTGTTTCTACCTCTCCGGGCCGGGCAGCGCTTCCGTATTTTCGATTCGGAAGGTAAGCAGATCGAGTGTACCGGTACCGAAACACCGCAGGGCATCCTGATAGAAACGGCCGACTGGAAGCCGGGTCTGTATGTGGTTAAGCCTGAAAACTGCAGCTCCCTGCGTATTGTAAAGCAATAGTTCTCAGGGACCTGCAAATAAAAAACCCCGCTTGAAGGCGGGGTTTTTTTATTTGCAATTAGATTGGTTTTAGTTTTCTGCTTTTACATCAATGGTTACCGAGCCATCAACACCTCCAGTGATAGAGGAAATGTGAATGAGGCCCATTTTTCCAGCTTTATTTTTAAAAGCATACACTTTGCTGGTAGCAATTTGAATCTTTTGAGGGGTGCTGGTTGAAATATTGGTTCCATTAAAAAGGGATTTCCATGAAATGCTTTCAGAAAGGAAATTTGAAGGCTGAAGCGTTGTTTCAACGAAATAAGATTCTTCTGCACCAGCAGGTACTCCGGATAACCCTTCAGCTGTCCTTTGTTTGTAGGAAAGAATAGTTGGAAATGCAGTTGGGGCCCCTAAAGCAGCATAAGTTATATCAACACCGGCAGGCGTAGCACTTGCAGCACTACCTTGTAATACGCTTCCTGCAAGAGAATTGAAATATGAACCTGCTGCATTGGTTTGGGCTCCTAAAAGTTTGGCAGACCAGGTATTAACAATCTTTCCTTTGAAGGTAGCTGTAGTTTTGCCACCGGAAGTAGCACCTTCTACAGTAATGGTCCATTCGGTTGCTTTTTTAGCATCTGCTGGCAGGGCAACCCTAACCACGCTTATGCCATCATATGCATCTTCTATATCAGAATTTTTGGTGTAATTCATTTCAGCATTTCCTTTGTTGGCATCTTTAATGGTTACTGTAGAAGAAGAATTATCGTTTTTGGTATAAACCAAAGTACCTTTTAAGGAAGTGTAATCGTTTTCCGATTCCAAATTCATGTCAAAGTCCACCGTTTCACCAGTATTAAATGAACCGGATTGAGCACCATCAAGATTGAATGTAAGAGTAGGTGCAGGAACTTCTTCATCTTTTTTGCAGGAAGTAAATCCGATCAAAGCGGCAAAAGCCAGATAAGCAATGCCTTGAAAATTGAATTTCATAAAACTTGAATTTTTTGGTTTTAAAATTGATTTTTAAATAGGGCACAAATATAAGGGTCATTTTTTCCTGACTTGCAAAGAATCACTCCAGGTTTTTTAAATTTGCGTAAAATTTTTTTTGCTCAGCAAGCTTTGAACCACTTGATTTACAGACCGCAGCTTTCCATCAGGCCCTTCTTTCTTATGTTATGTTTGATTTTTGCCCTTGCCTGCCGGACTTCAGGTTTGCACAAGGGCAAGCGTCTCCCAAAAAACGGGCCTGTACCCTGTCCGATTAAAGATTGTTAGACCAAAGGCAAGACCTTCAGACCTCCCGCTTTCTTTTGTCCTTTTCATTAATCTGCTGATTGTCAATTATCCCGGATTCCAAAGACAGGACCTTGATTTAGAATCCGGGGTATAAAAGATTTGGCTTGCGAATCTTTTTTCTTTGCTATTTCTTTGCACTCCTTTTTTCGAACAGCATTACAGCATGGCGATAATTACTAAAATCAGAGAACGGGCCGGACTGGCCGTAGGCATTGTAGCCCTTTCCCTTGGACTTTTTATTGTAGGAAGCGACCTGATTCAGCCCGGGTCTACCCTCTTCGGCTCTAGTCAGGTTGTAGGTGAAATCAACGGTGAAGAAATTGACCTCAAGGTGCTTCAGGATGAAATCAATCTCCTCCAGTACGATTATACCGTTCAGCAGGGCAAAAACCCAACGGAACAGGAAATGCAGGGTATCCGGGAACAAGCCTGGAACCAGCTGATTTTCAAAAAGCTATTCAAACCTCAGGCCGAAGATTTGGGCCTTACTGTGTCCAAAGAAGAACTGAGCGATATGGTAATCGGAAACAATCTGCACCCTGCCATAAAGCAAACTTTTGTAAATCAGACCACAAAAGAATTTGACCGCAGTCTGGCCGAAAACTTCCTGAGAAATCTGGATAAGGCACAGCCCCAGCAGAAGGCAGCCTGGTTGAATTTTGAATCCAAACTACCCGATGACAGGCTAAGAACCAAGTATGAGGCCCTGCTCAACAAAACCAGCTATGTGACCACAGCAGAAGCAAAAAGGGAATATGAATTTCAGACTGCAAAAGCTGATTTCGAATTTGTGTTTGTGCCCTTCTCGTCTGTGCCGGATTCTACCGTAAAGCCGACTGACGATGAAATGGAGGCCTATCTGAAAAAGAATCAATACAAATACAAATCGCAGGATACCCGTACGCTGGAGTATGTTCAGTTTATGATCACACCGAGCAAGGATGACTCTATGGCCATACAAACAGAACTGGCCGAACTGAAAGACCAATTTCTTACCACCGAAAACGATACGGCCTTTGCCAAAGCAAAATCTGATGTGAATGAGGCGTACAAGTCTATGAACATCAACGATTTGCCAAAAGACCTGAGTGCGAATCTTGATTCCATTAAAAAAGGAAATGTTTACGGACCTTTTCAGAACGGAGCCACATTCACCCTGTACAAACTGGTTGACAAAATCAATGAAGGAGAGTTTTTTGCCAAAGCCTCACACATTCTTTTCAAAGCCAACAGTCAGGAAGACACTGCCAAAGCCAATGCCAAAAAGCGGGCTCAGGCTGTGCTCGGACGGATTGCAAAAGGTGAGAGTTTTGATGACATGGCCCGTCAGTTCGGAACCGACGGCACGGCCTCTCAGGGCGGAGATCTGGGCTGGTTTGGTGAAAACAGGATGGTGAAGCCATTTGAAAAAGCGGTTTTTGATTTTCCCGGCCGCGGATTGCTTCCCGAGGTGGTAGAAACCGATTTCGGATATCACATCATCAAAGTGACCGAGCCCAAAACCAATCTAAAATACAAGGTGGCCAGCATTGTACGCAATATTACCGCCGGAGATGCCACCAAAGATGCCATCTACCGCCAGGCCAACGAATTCAGAAGCCAGATTAAAACGCAGGCCGAGTTTGACACCGCTGTGAAAAAGAATGCCAAACTGACCAAAATGACAGCATCTTCCATTGCCAAAAATGCCTCGTATGTAAACGATATTGCCGAGGCCCGCAGTTTGGTTCAGTGGTCCTTTCTGGACGAAACCAAAATAGGCGATATCCGCCTTACAGAATTCAACGACCGGTATGTGGTGGCAGTAAAAACAAAGGAAACCACCGAAGGACTGGCTCTGCTGGATGATGTGAAAGAGCAACTGAAAACAGAGGTTATCAAGGAGAAAAAAGCCACACAGATGCTGGCCAAGCTGAAAGGAAAGACCATTCAGGATATAGTGAAAGCCTATGGACAGGGTGCGATATCCAACACTGCGACCGGCATTACCCTCAACTCAAGCAATCTGGGCGACTTTGGATACGATATGACCACAGTTGGAAAAGCCATGGGTCTGAAGGTAAACGCACAAACAAAGCCTTTTGCCGGAGACAATGGTGTAGGTGTAATCAAAATGACAAATTTTGTTCCTGCTCCCGAAACCAAGGATTACTCCTCTTACAAATCTCAGATTGAGCAGAAAAATCAGGGCAGAGGTGGACAGTACTACATCAACGAAGCATTAAAAGAAATTGCCAAAATAAAAGACTTCAGAGTGAAGTTTATGTAAGGCATTTTCGGGATTATTTTAGCAAAAAACCCTGATATTCAGGGTTTTTTTTATGGGTTTCGGGCGAATTTTTCTCCGGGCAGAAAGCCGCATTATGGAGCTAAACCCATTGAATCCCCTTTTTAAAATATTGCTGGCTTTTCCATTCTTCCGTTCCTTCAGCAGGCTGGTAGTTGGTTTCCCATCTTGCCAGAGGAGGCATACTCATCAGAATGGATTCTGTACGGCCATTGGTCTCAAGCCCGAAACGGGTGCCGGCATCATACACCAAATTGAATTCCACATACCTCGACCGGCGGTGTAGTTGCCAGTTTTTGTGAGCCTCGGTCCAGATTTTGTTGCGGTTTTGATTTATCAGGTGAACATAGGTAGGGGCAAAAAGGGAACCTACTGCACGGGTAAAGGCCCACAAATGCTGAAACTTTTCCGGCGTATTTGCCGGAAAGCGGTCATAGAAAATGCCACCGATTCCACGGGTTTCATTCCGGTGGGGGATAAAGAAATAATCATCGGCCTGCCTTTTAAAAAGATCGTAGTAATCCGGGCCAAATTGGTCGCACACCGACTTGAGCCGGGTGTGGAAAAATTTTCCGTCCTCGGGAAAGACATACGCCGGGGTAAGGTCGATGCCGCCGCCGAACCAGGCCTGACCATCGCTCAACTCAAAATACCGCACATTCATGTGGATGATGGGCACAAATGGATTCCGGGGATGTATGACAATGGATACCCCTGTGGCAAAGAACTGTTCTGCCTCGGTGCGAAAACTTGCTTTTACCGGAGCCGGAGTCTCACCAAAAACAGCAGAGAAGTTTACACCGCCTTTTTCTATGACTGCTCCCCCGGTCATGAGGCGGGTAATTCCTCCCCCGCCGCCCGGACGATTCCAGTTCTCGATAGAGAAAACAGCATGGCCATCGGCCTCTTCCAGCTGCCGGATAATGGAGCTTTGCAAATCCATAAACCAGGCCGAAACCAAATCTCTGTTGGGGCTTTTTATTGTCTCTTTTCTTTCCTCCATGGCTGCAAACAGCGTTTTTTTGACTGGATTTAAAAGTAAGACAAATTTTTTTCAGGCAAATGAAACCGGCAAAGCAAAATGGCCGTAGTTGCCCTTCTTTTTAATAATTGCCTTTTTCAAGGCCAAAACTCAAATTTTCTATTTCTTTGCCCGTCCGATCCGGGTCGACACGGTTCTTTCCTTACACTGAATGCCAAACGAAATTCTGTTTTTTAGCTCCTTCCTTGTTTTTGTGGCCACCATGATCTTTCTGGATCTGGGTGTTTTCAGCAAAGGAAATCATGTTGTATCTTTCCGGGAAGCCGCCACATGGTCAGTAGTTTGGATTCTTTGTGCATCAGCCTTTTACCTGATTATTGATACCAACGGTGACCTGATTCACGGCATCAAATCCTATGAGCATCTTGAGATTCTCCATAAAAAATATGCCGACCATGTACATCTGATTCCGGGCGATTTTCAGCAAAGTCTTCAAAACTACCGCGACAACATGTCGCTGGAATTTATCACGGGCTATCTGGTTGAATATGCCCTCTCGGTGGACAATATTTTCGTATTGATTTTGATTTTTTCATCCTTCGGGGTACGGGAAAAGTACTTTAAAAAGGTTTTGTTCTGGGGCATCCTAGGTGCCGTTGTTCTGCGTTGTATTTTCATTTTTGTGGGCTCTGCACTCATCCAGAAGTTCGGGTGGATTATTTATGTGTTTGGTGCCTTTCTGGCCTACACAGGTGTTCGTATGTTTTTCGAGGGCGACAAAGAAGAGAAAATCGAGCCCGAAAAGCACCCAATTGTCCGTTTTCTATCCAAAATACTCCCCATTTTTCCCCGGTATGTGGGAGAAAATTTCTTCATTAAAAAAGAGGGCAAATGGATGGCCACACCCCTTTTCGTGGTGCTAATGATCATTGAATTTACAGATTTGATTTTTGCTGTTGACTCTGTGCCGGCGGTATTTGCTGTAACCAAAGATCCCTATCTGGTTTTCTTTTCCAACATTTTTGCCGTTTTGGGACTGCGGTCCATGTTTTTCTTTCTGGCCAATATCCTGCACATTTTCCATTACCTCAGCTATGGTTTGGCCTTTCTGCTGACCTATATTGGCTCTAAAATGCTGGCGCACAATTGGCTGAAAGAGGTAGGGTTTACCAATACCCATTCGCTTTTCATCATCGTTTCTATTCTTGGCCTGAGCGTCATTGCCTCGGTATTATTTCCGAAGAAGAAAGAGGCCCTTCCTTCAGAGGAAGTTGAAGAAACCAAAGCCAGCATAGATACCGCCTGAAAAAGGGGCATACGCCTGAAATTCAGAAAATTTCAGAATGTAATTGTTCCCGGGTCAGACTACGGCTTCCACAAGTTCGGCCCAGGCTTCCATATACCTGACAACATCATCCTTTTTATTTTTCTCCATAGCCTGCACGCCGGCCTTGCTCAGTACCTCCTGATTGCTGAGTCTTTCCAAGTCGATAAGGTCGCGGGTGGTGAGGCCATAAGAGGTAAGTTCGGCAATGAGCCAATCCATGGTCATGCCGCTTTCGGGGCAAAAATCCAGAACCTGATCTGCCCAATCACCGTGTTTTTCCATGGCATACCGGTGGATTTCTTCAGGTGTCTTCGAGGTAAGTTGCTGTGCCAGGTGGCCACAATTGCAATTGCCCATGTGACCCCACTGATACCGGTCGCTGCGGGCAATTTCACCGGCAGCACTGCGAAGGGCTTTAGCCAGAATGTCGTTTTTCATAACCACTGTTTTGATTCATTAAACCCAAATAATGGCTTTTGGTTTGAAATCAGAAAGGCAATTCGTCTTCCTCCTCATTTGTTTTGAGAAGATTGACCGGAGGTGCCGGTGCTGTTTCGGATACAGGTGTTGCCGCAGCAGAAGCAGCGACACCTGCCGACTGTGCCGCCATGGGAGCCTGTCCTCCTTCGGAACCTTCGCGCCCGGAAAGAAGTTGAATATCACTGGCCAAAACTTCGAGTGAATACCGGTCCCGCCCATCTTTATCTACATAGGTACGAACCGAAAGGCGGCCTTCGATGTAAACCGGGTTGCCTTTTTTTACATAATTGGCGGCTACTTCGGCCCTGGAATCCCATAGACTAACCCGGAACCATTCGGTTTTATCGGGTTGTCCGTTTCTCCCTTTTTCATTTACTGCCACCGATAGTTCAGTTACTTTCCGGTTGTCTCCAACTATTTTCATCTGGGGATCATTTCCCACATTGCCAATCAGGGTAATTTTATTAAAACTTGCCATTATATTAATTTTTAAAATCCAAAGATAAGGCTGATTTGATGTCTTCGCCAAGGAATTTTGAAACCACCACCGGCTTGGCAAAAGCCTTTGATTCAGAGATATTTACCCAAATGGCGTTTTCTATTTCGGATAAATTTTCCAGGCGGCATTTCCCAAAGGTTACCCAAAGTTCCTGGTGGGTGAGCAAATGCCGGACCGGGGAGAAAATTCTCACCGTTGCTTCCCGAGAAAAAAGTGCAGGAAAAGCGTCCATAAATTCTTCGGACCGCGTAAAAGGATGCTTTGCCTCTGCAAGCAATGGTTCATACAATCCTTCCCAGATGTCGTCGGGGCCCCGTTTTTTGAGCAAAATGTGGTCTTCACATTCGGCAATGAGGTAATTCAGGTAACGCACTTTTTTAACGGCTGCCTTCTTTTTTACCGGAAGGTCCTGCTGGATTCCGGCTTTGAAAGCTTCGCAGAATACCCTGACCGGACAGT
>JBIKMV010000089.1:0-10866 GCA_044359055.1 Catalimonadaceae bacterium | reverse complement strand
AAATAGGCAGTTCCTTCTTCAAAAATGCGGATTTGCTCCAGGCTGTAATCCTGGTATTTGTCTTCGTCGGCAGCGGCCATGTGGCTGAAAACAGTGGCCAGTTTTAAACCGGGGTTTTGGTTCAGTACGGCCACCAGTTTTTCCAGTTCATGGTTGAAAAATCCTAGGCGGTGCATGCCGGTATCCAGCTTCAGGTGCAGGGCGGGGATTTTGTCATGTTGTTGATTTTCAATTGTCTGTATCCATTCTTCCAATATCCTGAAATTGTATATTTCGGGTTCCAGCTGATGCACAATCAGACTTTCGAGTACCTCGGGCATGGGGTTCATCACCATCACGGGGAGTTTAATGCCGGCCTCACGGAGTTTAATGCCCTCATCGGCGTAGGCCACAGCTAGGTACTCCACATTGTGAAATTCCAGCAGGCGGGCAATCTCTTCGCCGCCACTGCCGTAGCCCAGGGCTTTTACCATGGCCATGATGCCGGTCCCCTTCGGAAGCTGACTTTTATAAAAATTCAGATTGGAAACCATGGCATCCAGGTTGATTTCCAGGCGGGTACCGTGTACTTTCTTCTGCCAGGCTTTTACCAGATTTTCGAGTCCGAATCTTCTTGCTCCTTTAATGAGCAAAACCGAATCGGAAATGCCTCTGTACCAATGGCTTTTCAGCAGTTCTTCTGCCGAATCAAAATGCAGATGCCCGAATGCTCTGAAGGCCCTGGTTTCTGAAAGCTGCTGTCCTATGGTAACCAGGATATTGACCTGAAAATCGAGGACCAGTTGCCGGAGCTTTTGCTCCAGAGCACTTTTTTCAATCCGGATTTCCTCCAGATCGCTCACAATCAAACAAAGTTTTTGTTCACCCCGCCTCTGAAGCCTTGCAAATTGCAGGGCCGCTTCCAGACCGGCCAGGTCGTTGGTGTAGCTGTCGTCTATCAGCTGATTTCCGGCCATGCCTTCTTTCAGGCTCAGGCGCATTCGGGGCAGGCTCAGCATAGGCAAAACCCCCTGAATCTGCTCCGGGGTTAGCCCCAGAAAAAGGGACAAGGAAATGACATTGCCCAGGTTTTCTTCGGAGGCCACATCGGTAAAAGGCAATTCAAAATCATATACATTACCCTGAAAATGAAGGGTATATGTATTGTTGTTTTTTGTCCAATTCCAGCAGAGTAAGGTTGTTTCCGGAAGAAGAGTGCCCAGCCAGGATTTATGCGTTTCATAAAGCGAGCGAGAAAGCACCAGGTGCTCTGCATGCCTGAAAAGCAGACATTTTTCTTTAAATTTCTCTTCTTCGGAGGGAAAACCTTCTGCATGGGCAGGACCCAGGCTGCTGAGGATGCCGAGGTCAGGCCGGATGATGGCTTGCAGTTTCTCCATTTCGCCGGAGCGGGAAACACCGGCTTCAAAAATGCCCAGATCGTGGCCCGGACTGAGGTTCCAGACCGAAATGGGCACCCCGATTTGGGAATTGAAGCTTTTTGGACTTTTGCAGATGAAAAATCGGTGACCCAGTACTTGCGAAAGCCATTCTTTTACAATGGTTTTGCCGTTGCTGCCTGTAATGCCCACTACAGGATTGGCAAATTCTTTTCTTTTTGCGGCTGCTACCTTCTGCAGGGCGGCTACCACATCTTCTACCAAAATCCAGTGTTGATTGCCCGACAGAGAAAGCCGGTCGGCCCATGCCGGGTCTGAAATGACCCAATGCTTTACCCCTTTTTCTGCCACCCGGGGAATGTACATATGCCCATCTGCCCGCCCGGAGGAGATGGCAAAGAAAACACCGCCTGAGCCATTGGAAATGAGCCTGCTGTCGTAAAAAAGGGAATGAACTTCCATGTCTTCGCCGGGGGGCGAACAGTGGGCTCCGGGAAAGAGGGCAACCAGGTCAGAGAAGTTCATTTACAGGTTGTTATGGGTTATTTTTTCAGGGCTACTTGATGGTGGCGCCTTCTCCCGCTTTGGGTATGGGCGCTACAAAGCGCAAAGCCCCGGTTTCAGGGTCTTCGGCCATCAGAATCATACCTTCCGAAACAATACCCCGCAGTTTCCTCGGCTGCAGATTTGCCAAATACGAAACCTGCTGCCCGATGATATTTTCGGGTTCATAGTGCAGGGCAATGCCACTCACCACGGTGCGGTGGTAACCATTGCCCAGGTCGAGTTTCAGCTTCAGCAATTTGTCGGCTCCCTGAACTTTTTCGGCTTCCAGGATGGTGGCCACCCGAATGTCCATGGCCTGAAATTGCTCGAAACTGACATCGGGCTTGATGGGGATGGAAGGCTGTGCCGGTACGGCTTCCGGCTTTTGCTGTCCGTGGAGTTTCTCAAGTTGATTTTCAATCATGCTGTCCTCTATTTTTTGAAATAATATGGGAAAAACATCCAGCTCCATTCCTTCGGGAATCAGATTGGTTCTGCCGAGGTCGTTCCAGTTTTTTCCCTCTGTATGAAGCAGTTGCCGGATTTTTTTTGCGGTAAAGGGCAGAAAGGGTTCCATCAGCACCGAAAGATTGCCCACCACCTGAAGCGACAGATTGAGGATGGTATGGGTGCGGGCCATATCGGTTTTCACGGTTTTCCAGGGCTCGGTATCTGCCATGTATTTGTTGCCTGCCCGGGCCAGATTCATGGCTTCGGCCAGTGCTGCTTTGAAACGGAATTGCTCCAGATGCTCCGACACCAGGCCGGGAATGGTTTTCAGTGCCTCCAGTATTTCTTTTTCGCCTTCTCCGAAACTGCCGGCCGGTGGTATTTTACCCCCGCAAAATTTATGCGTCAGCACAGCAGCCCTGTTTACAAAATTGCCCAGTATGTCTGCCAGCTCGTTGTTGAAGCGGGCCTGAAAGTCCTTCCATGTGAACTCGGCATCTTTGTTTTCGGGCATATTGCTGCAGAGGTAGTAGCGCAGGGCATCGGGCTTGCCGGGAAAATCGGCCAGATATTGCTGCATCTCCACCGACCAGCCCCGGCTGGTGCTCATTTTGTCGCCCTCCAGATTCAGAAATTCATTGGCCGGCACATTGTCTGGCAAAATGAATCCACCGTATGCTTTGAGCATGGCAGGGAAAATGATGCAATGAAAAACAATGTTGTCTTTGCCGATGAAATGGATGAGGCGTGTATCATCGCTTTTCCACCATTTTTCCCAGTTTTCACCTTTGTCCAGGGCCCATTGTTTGGTGGCCGATACATAGCCAATCGGGGCATCGAACCAAACATAGAGCACTTTTCCTTTGGCTTCTTCCAGGGGTACCTGCACGCCCCAGTCCAGATCGCGGGTTACCGCACGGGGCTGCAAGCCGCTGTCGATCCAGGACTTGCATTGTCCATAAACGGTTGGCTTCCAATCTTTTTCGTGGGTTTTCAGAATCCAGTCACGCAGCCAGGGTTCAAATTCGTTCAGGGGCAGGTACCAGTGCTTGGTGGGTTTCAGCACGGGCCGGCTGCCCGATAAGGTGGAATGCGGGCGGATCAGTTCTTTGGGCGAAAGAGAAGACCCGCACTTTTCACATTGGTCGCCATAGGCATCGGGATGACCGCATACCGGGCAGGTCCCTTTGATGTAGCGGTCGGCAAGAAATACACCGGCCTCCTCATCGTAATATTGCTCAGAAAAATCCTCCTTCAGCCAGCCCTTGTTGTAAAGTGTGGTGAAAAAATCGCGGGCCGTCTCATGGTGGAGGGGGTCGGAAGTTCTGTGGTAAATATCGAATTCTATGCCCAGTTCATGAAAGCAGGTTTTGAGCAATTCATGGTAATGGTCAACAATGGCCCGGGGTGTGGTTTTTTCCTTTATGGCCTGAATGGTGATGGCTGCACCATGCTCGTCGCTGCCGCAGATAAAGGCAACTTCCTCTCCCTTAAGGCGTTTGTGGCGCACATAGATGTCGGCCGGCAGGTATGCTCCGGCCAGATGGCCTATATGCTTGGGGCCATTGGCATAGGGCAGGGCAGCGGTTACCAGGGTACGGGCAAATTTTTTCTCGGCCATTTTTTAAACAATACGGGCCGCAAATTTTGCCAAAAACCCTGCGGATTCCTAACCCACTGAAACAGCTTTGATGTTGCAGAATTCCTGCAGTCCAAAATCGGATAATTCCCTGCCGTATCCCGAAGCTTTTACCCCTCCGAAAGGCAGACCCGGTTTCGAACGCACCATGGCATTGATGGTGACGGTACCGCAATCGAGCTCCAGGGCCAGTTTTTCGGCTTTTTCCACATCGGCCGTGTAGATGCTGGCCCCAAGGCCAAATCGAGTTTGATTGGCGAGCCTGAGCATTTCTTCTTCGTCCGAAAAACTCGTAACCGCCGCTATCGGACCAAAAATTTCCTCATCGAAGCAGGCCATACCGGGTTTTGCTCCCCTCAGGATATGGGGTTGAAAGAAGAAACCGGAATCGGTTTTTTCTTCCATTTTGTAATAAACAAGGGCACCCTGCCGAACCGAAAGTGCCAGTTGCTCTTCCAGATTGCGGCACAGGTCATGCCGGGCCTGCGGACCCAGAAGGGTTTGATTGTCAAGTGGATTTCCGGGTTTGAATTTTGATATTTCTTCCCTGAACATCTCCAGAAAGCCGGCTTCCACACTTTGGTGCACAAGAAAGCGCTTGGCTGCAATGCAGCTTTGGCCGTTGTTGATGAGGCGGGCTTTTGCCGCCATGCCGGCTGCGAAAGGAATGTCGGCATCGGGCATTACCATAAAGGGATCACTTCCGCCCAATTCGAGTACACATTTTTTCAGGTGCTTTCCCGCCAGCGCCGCCATAGACCGCCCGGCTCTTTCGCTGCCGGTGAGCGAAACAGCAGCTACGGCATCCGAAGAAACCAGTTCTTCCAGTCCTTCGACCGGAATCATGAAATTTTCAAAAACACCCCCGGGGAAACCCGCCCTCCTGAATAGGTCTTCTATCAGTACTGAGTATCGGAAAACATTGGGCGCATGCTTCAGCAGGATCACATTGCCAACACAAAGGGCCGGCACCGCTGCCCGAAGCACCTGCCAAAGCGGAAAATTCCAGGGCATAACCAAAAGAATGCCGCCCAAAGGCTGAAAATGGATTTTTGAGGACCGGGCATCGGAAAAAACACTTCGGGCCTGAAGCCATTCCGGGCTTTTTTCTATGAAAAAACGGATGCCTGCCGCACATTTCAATACCTCGGCGCGGGCCTCGCTCATGGTTTTTCCCATTTCCTCTACCATGGCGGCAGAGAGAAATTCAGATTCTTTTTCAATTTCGAGGGCAAGTTTTTCGAGAAAAGACAGGCGCTTTTCCAGGCTTAATTTTTTCCAGGACGAAAAAGCCGCTGCCGAAGCATGGAGCTTTCGGTTGACTTCGTTTTCTGAAAGCGGCTGAAATTCAGCTATTTTTTTTTCGGTGTACGGATTGATGCTTTCGAATATCATGCAAAGAGGTTTCCTTTTTTCGGGATAATCCGGAGCTACCGGCATTCAAGTGGCGAAACAGCCCACAAAGGTAAGGCAGCCTTCCGGAAGCGGAAAGCAATAATCGGAAGCAGCGGGCCTTCAGGTCTTAGTTTTCGTTGATAAACTTCTGTAAATCATCAATTTGCTTTTCCAGGGTTTTGAAAAAGCGGTTTCTGATTTTTTCAGCGGTCCGGCTGATGAGGGTGCTTTTGGCCATCAGGTTTTGCATCCAGGCCTCGTTTTGTTCATTGAAAGCCCGGCTTCCGGTGCTCATAAAATTAAAAGTATTGTAGCCAAGATAGGTCGATTTCCGGTCGTTGGTATGCACGAGTACACAGTTGTTGCCAATCATCAAATCACTAACATAGCAATGGAAAGGTGTATTGCTTACAGAACCTCCCGGCCTGATTTTCAAACCCAGATCACACTGGCGATGGAGATTTTTGACCAGAAGCCGAAGGTCTTCCAGAATCGACATGGCATCTTCCTGATTTTCGAATAAGCCGGCTTCCCAGTAAAATTTTACCTGTTTGAGCGTGCTGGACATGGTTTCTTCGGTCCATATTTCTGTGCTTTCCACCTCGGCATAAGCCAGACTGGCTTTGGTAGCAAGGTCTATCAATTCAGGATCAGAATAAGCAAACTGAAACCGAACGCCTTGTAAATCAGCGTGGTTTAAGATGGTTTTTTTCCAGTAGAAAAATTTAAATACACTTAGTTTTTCAAAAGCATACAAATGGAAAAGCGGAATATCTTCCGCAGCATAAAAAATTTCTTTTCGCTCAAAATGGGCAATTGATTTGATGTTTCCCAGAAAATAGGTCAAAAACTGTTTGAACTCTTCAGAATTTCCACCGGCTGGTAAGTGCCTGAAGGACACCACATTTATCAACATATCGTTAAGCAGTTCCAGGGGCACTTCAAAGTGCTTGCAAACCAAAACGGTTTCATCAAGGCTAAATGCGGTTTCACAACGAAGCCTCCGGTAAGCGCTGTCTACACTTACCCCAAGCAGGCCGCTCAATTCATGGGGCAGAGAAAGGTTTTTGGGGACTTGCTGGCGGATAATGTCCACCAAGCGGGCTTGATTCGGGAAATTCATTTTGGCAAAGTTTCGGATTCAGCAAAAAAAGAATTTGCAAAAAATGCAAAATATTTCTAAATGTCTCATAAAATTCAAAAATAATCTTTCCTTTTCTACATTTTAGTAATGATTTAAAGAAAAAATCATTCTACTCAGATTTGCCCTGCGGCAATCCGTACAAATAGATTTTTCCCATCCTCAACCTTTGTCCCAACAAAAACAAAAAACATTTTTCCTATGAAAACGAACTCCTTTTTTTCTAAAATCTCTGCAGTACTTTTAGCTACCGGACTTTTTTTCGCCTTTGAAATTCCGGTTTTTTCCCAATCAAAAGAAAAACCGACATTAGCTGTTTTGGCTTTCCGTAATGACCTGGCTGATACAAAAATCAGTATTCCCTTTTTTTTAGCCGACCTTCTTCGCCAGGAATTTGAAAAGAGCAACCAATATCAGGTGCTGGATCGGTTTGACATGGATTTCCTGATGAACCAAAACAAAATTGATTATCAAAATTGCCTGAGCCGTTATTGCCTGGAGGATATTTCTTCAAAATTAAATATTCAAAAGCTGGTCGTTGCCAACATTACCCAGATAGATAGCCGAATATCGATAACGGTTAAAATTTTTGATAAAACCACAAAGCAATTCGAAAAAGCCCAGACCATGGACTACCTCAATATCCATCAGGAAATCGGAACCATGGTGCACCTAACTGCAAACCAACTGCTTGGCATCCCAAATGACGAAGCAATTCTTACCAAACTTTCCAAAAAAAATGACTTTGCCAGTGCTTTGAACAATCCAGAACAGCTTTGCCTAAGAAATGATGGTCCCCGGATGGGATTCACTACTTTCCTATTTGAGCCAAAAACTTCCAAAATTCTTCGGGACAAGAAATACAATGGTGGATTTGAAACTTTTCCTCTCTTCTTCCAATTTGGATATCAATTTGAAAAACAATATCTTAACGAGGGAAATTTCCAGGCTTTGTTTGAATTCATTCCTATGGTAACTGGTTTGGATCAGGGGCTTTTCATTCCAAGTATAACGGTGTTGAATGGTATCAGAAACAACAAAAACGGCTGGGAATTTGCCTTCGGACCAACAGTTTCCATTGTGACCAAATCAAAAGGGTATTATGATGAAAACAACAGCTGGAACCGAATCGGCGATGGCGAAAACAACGATTCAGGCTTTGCAACTGAAACCCGCTTGGACAGCCGTGGAAATCCTGCACTTGCAACCGGATTTGTAATAGCAGGCGGAAAAACCTTCAAGTCAGGCCGACTCAATATACCTGTAAATCTGTATTTTATTCCGCTTTCAGATGGATTTAGGTGCGGGTTTTCCTTTGGATTTAACGCCAAAAGCAGGTATTCCAATTAAGGCAATAATTTAAGATTTCATTCAGACCGGGCTGGTTCCTTTTAGGAATCGGCCCTGTTTTTTATTTTCGGTAGGGCCAAAAGCCTATCTTTGCGGCCATATTATCTTATTTTACATCTAATCAGGACCTTATGAAACTTCGCCTCAACTCAGAATTCGGAACGCTTAAAGCTGTGCTCATGCACCGCCCCGGCCGTGAAATCGACCGGCTAACCCCTTACAATATTTCCGAATACCTGTTTGAGGATATGCCCTTTCTGGAAATCATGCAGCGTGAACACGATGAGTTTCGTAGCCTGATCAAAGGAGCTACCGGAGCTACGGTATACCGTTTGCTCGATTTGCTTATCGAGTCTCTGATCGACGATGATTTGCTGATTAAAGCTTTTCAGATTGCCCTGAAGCCCCATAGTCTGGAGCATCTGGCAGAGGATATCATCGGCCGGTTTTCTACCCTGGAGTGCGCCAATGCCCTGATTGCCGGAGTAAAGGTGAAAGAATTGAAAAGGAAGCTCAACCACCATTCGCTGGATAAACTGGGTGAGCATGCCTTCGTCATCAGCCCTAGTCCTAATTCCTATTTCATGCGGGATCCCGCAGCCGTGGTGCAAACGGGTGTCATCTCCTGTCAGATGAAATTCCCTATACGCAACCGCGAATCCTTTATCATGCGGATGATCTTTGAAAACCATCCCCTGTTTAAAGAAAATTTCAACCTGATCTACCCCCACGATACAATAGAAGAAGCCCTGACCGAAAAATATCCCGACATCGAAGGCGGCGACATCATCGTGCTTTCGGGCAAGGCACTGGCCATAGGCAACTCAGAAAGATCTGACCCTGAGGCCATCAAAGAAATTGCCAAAGAAGTTCTGAAAGACGGAAAGGTAGAAAGGGTATATGAAGTGCTGCTGCCAAAGAAGCGGAATTTTATGCACCTGGATACCGTTTTTACCATCATCGACGAAAATCTGGTGGTTACCTACCCCGATGCGATGCAGGCTGTAATGGAAACCCGTGTACACCGCAAAGAAGGGCAAGACGAAAACGGAAACACCATCCTTTCGACCGAGATATTGAAAGAGAGCATTCTGGAAGTGCTGAAAAAGGAAATCGATTACCTCGAAATCATTTCCACAGGCGATGGCAACCCGGATTATGCCAGCCGGGAACAGTGGTTTGACGGTGCCAATGTATTTGCCATCGGGCCGAGGAGGGTAATCAGCTACAACCGTAACCGGCACACCAACAGGGCTTTGCGTGAGGCAGGTGTCGAGGTTTTGGTTATTCCAAGTTCTGAATTATCCAGGGGTCTTGGTGGTCCCCGCTGCATGACCATGGCACTGGACCGTATGGACTTTTAAATTCTGCCCGTTTGAAAGAGAGACAAGCCCTGCATTTTTTTGGCCTTTGGCGGGAAATCCCCCTGATAGCCAAGCTTATGATGCTGGGATTGCTCTTTACCTGCGGTTTGGTATTCTTTGATTTTGTAAGGCTAGTGGCCGAACCCGGACCCCTCAGGCCGGGAGAAGATCTCTACATCCACATTGCGCTTCTGTTTTTGGTTCCTGTTTCTACGATCGGCATGTTTCTGGCAGCCTTTGGCTATGCCTACTACCAAACCTGCAAGCGTAACCGTAAGGCACCGTTTTGGGAGGGTTGGTAGGTTGTAAATTACAAGCCATCCGCAGATAAATTCCGGCCGGCTTTATGCATAGCGGCTTGCGTTCCTCCAGCCGATTCCGGATTTTACCCCCATTCTGTTACAGAATTTTGAAAAAATTACCCTGATTCTGTTACAAAAATTCGGAATTTTTACCCTTATTTTGCAGCATGTTTGAAAGGAAAGTCCTTCGGGATCTTCAGAAGTGGAGAAATTCTCCCTATCGCAAACCTTTGGTAATCAGAGGTTCAAGGCAGGTTGGTAAGACCTCTGCCATTCATCTTTTCGGAAAATCATTCAAAAATTATCTGTATTTCAATCTGGAGCGTCCCGAAGACCGGGAGATTTTCAGGCGTCACAATGAATTTGAAGTGATGGTTCAGGCCATGTTGCTGAGCAGGTCAGTGCCCCGGTCTGAGATTTCTGATACGCTGCTTTTTCTGGACGAAATTCAGGCCATGCCCGAAATGATCGGTCGCTTCAGGTATTTTTTTGAGGACTTGCCTGAGTTGGCGGTGATTGGGGCCGGATCTTTGCTCGAGACTTTGTTTACAGGCAATCAGCCATACCCGGTTGGACGGGTTGAATATAAGATGGTTCGCCCACTCTGCTTCAGCGAATTCCTCCTTGCTTTGGGTGAAAAAGCTGCATCAGAGGTATTTCATACAATGCCACTTCCGGCTCATGGCGAGAGTACTTTGTTCCGCTTGTTTCATCTGTATGCTCTCATTGGCGGAATGCCTGAAGTGGTGCAGCGTTATGCCCAAACCAGAGACTTGATGGCCCTTCGTCCGGTGTATGATGGATTATTGCTCGGCTATCACGACGATGTTGAAAAATACGGCAGCGGGAAGTCACAGATAGAGCACATTCGTTTTGTTCTGAAATCCATGTATTCGCTTGCGGGCAGCCGGATCAAATTTGAAGGCTTTGGGAATGGGCCCTACAAATCCAGAGAAGTTGGCGAGGCACTCCGTTTACTGGAAAAGGCTTTTTTACTGCAACTTATTTTCCCCTGCACTGAGGCTAGGGTTCCTTTGGCGCCGGATTATAAAAAATCGCCAAAGCTACAGCTTTCAGATACCGGGCTTATGTGTTATGTAAATGGATATCAGCAGGATCTACTTGGTACCCGGGATTTGAGTCATCATTTTCGGGGCCTTGTAATCGAACATTTGACGGGTCAGGAATTGCTGGCTACCGATGATTCCCCCCGAAACACGCTTCATTTTTGGGTGCGGGACAAAGCCGGTTCCTCGGCTGAAGTAGATTATCTGGTAAATTGGAAGGGCACCATCGTTCC
>JBIKMV010000088.1:0-10947 GCA_044359055.1 Catalimonadaceae bacterium | reverse complement strand
CACATCCGGAGCAAAGGCGGTTTGGAAGTGTTCCCGGCAGCAGCGGGTGGCGTGTGGGGACACAACGCCACGGCGGCGTTTCAGGTTTCAGGTTGGCTACCCTTCTAATCTTAAACCTGAATACCATTAACTAACTACTTGAAAAACTTTTGAGTTTTGAGTTTCGACTTCACTTAAAACCGATTGCTAAAAACCACCTACTTGAAACGCTTTTTCATTATTCCTCAATACTTTATTTCAGAGTTTCACTCTGTGATTTGTCGAGGGGAATGAAATGGACAATCCGGCAGGCCGACAAGGCAGCCAGAATTCCCAAAACTGCGCCGCCCGCAACATCGGCCTGCCAGTGCTGCACCAGCACAATCCGGCTCAGACCGCACAAAGCGGCTGCTGTAAACAGAAGAAACTGACTGGGCCACTTCATTTTAGGGAAAACCAGAACAGCCAGAAAGAGAATAGAAAAAGCGGTGAGCGTATGCCCCGAGGGAAAGGTATTGAACCGGTGCACTTCCACTCCGTTAACCAACTGAAGGCTAATGTTTTTTTTGCTGAAATAGGCAAA
The DNA here is from genome assembly GCA_044359055.1 of Catalimonadaceae bacterium. GTDB lineage: Bacteria > Bacteroidota > Bacteroidia > Cytophagales > Flexibacteraceae > CAMDMI01. The sequence continues at coordinate 10,385 of JBIKMV010000088.1, read as the reverse complement.
TGGCCGCTCCGCACCTTTCATCAACCACAGCTTAAAAATCCAGGAATAGCAGGCACCGGTAAACCAGCCCAGACCAATAAGAAGCCCCTTTTTCCAGTGCTGAAAAAGGCAAATGCCCAAAAGAATGACCATGCCCCAGGTTTCTCCGACATGGCTGAAAACCCTGGCTGCAGTACCGCAGGAAGGACTCAGATGCTCGTTGACCCACAAAAAGGCTGCCTCCCTGCCGGAAAAGCAATGCCAAAAAACAAGGCCGGAAATGAACAAGCTGCTTAATATCAGCACAAAACCAATTCTTTTGAACATCCGGGATAATTTTAAACTATACAGTCCAGTTTCCAGACCTGATGGCTCCAGGCATCTAGCGGTATCAGGATGCCGGCGGAGTTGCCTTCGCTTTCGTAGCTGGTTTTGATATAAAACTCTACCGGAGGCTTTTCACCAAACACATCGGTCAGGCGGGCCCGTTCCTTTATTTCGGCATTCAGGATATACCAGGCTTCCGGGGGAATGATAAGCCGGATAAGTGCATTTTCAGCCAGAAAAGACTGCACAAAAAGATATTTTTCCTTTCCCAGAAACCGCAAAAAGGCATAATGTTTTTGATTGTGATAGAAAGGATTATTCAGATTGGCATATTGAAGATCAAAAAAACTACCCTGTGAAACGACGGGCATATGCAGAGCAAAATCCAGAATCCGGACATAGGATTTACGGAGTTCTTTTTCCTCAGCCTTCAAACCGGATTCATCCCAAAGGCCTCCGTTCTGCCACCTTTGAATGCAGGGAACTACCCAGTAGTCGAATATGCTTGTTTTGCCGTCATCACCAGAAAATCCTGCGTTACCGGAGGCTTCTTCTCCCAGTTCCTGACCGAAGTACAGCATCAGAGGCCCTTTTCCAAGGAAAGCCGAAACGGCCATAGCCGGCAAAGCCCTCAGAGGGTCATGTGCGGCAAAATCAGAGGCAATCCGCTGTTCATCATGGTTTTCCATAAAGCGGAGCATGCGGTTTTCAAATCCTTCCTGCGACTGCCAGACACCGGTAATGTTGCAGGCATTTCCTTTGCCTTCCGAGAGTTCGCGGAGGCAATCGTACAGGCCCACTTTGTCGTAGAGGTAATCAAATTTCCCTTGATAAAGGTATGTCCTGTACAGTCCGGGGTTGTACACTTCGGCAATGAAAATGAGGTCCGGAAATTGATCCTTGATTTGGGGAATGGCCCAGGCCCAGAATTCTACGGGCACCATTTCCACCATATCACACCTAAAACCATCAATCCCTTTTCCGGCCCAGAATTTCAAAACCTCCAGCATGTAAAACCAGGTGGATGGGATGGGGTCAAAATGGCTGGTATAGGTATAATAATTGACCCCGTAATTGAGCTTTACGGTCTCGTACCAATCGTAAACCGAGGGTTTATCTGAAAAGCAATCGTTCCCGGTAGCCCTCGCCGGAAATTCGGAATACTCCTGTCCATGCACATCTTTCCGGTGGTCGGGCAGTTGCAGGGCCTTGTCAGGGATATAAAAATAGTGGTGACTGGGATGAAACCACTCGTGCCTGAAATCTTTTTCTCCCAGAGCGCCAAGACCATTGGCTTCGGCATAGGGACTACGGTATTGGCGGGCTGTGTGGTTGGGAACAAAATCTACTATCAATTTCAGACCGGCAGAATGAATGCGGTCACGGCAGGCAAAGAAAGATGACCATCGGTTTTCAGGCTCAGCAGCCAGGTCAGGGTCAAGATCAAAGTAATCTGAAATAGAATAAGGCGAACCTGCCATTCCTTTTACCGTTGCCGGATGGCTGGGTGGCAATCCCAGATTTGAATAATCGGTTTGGGTGGCATGGCGGATGATACCGGTAAGCCATACGTGGGAAATTCCGAGTTTTTTTATGGAATCAAGGGCCTTTTCCGAGATGTCTTCAAAAGTACCGCATCCGTTCTGCGCTTTGGTTCCGCCGGGGACAGGGCCTGCGGTCTGATTTCCGAAAAGCCGGGTAAATATCTGATAGATAATTATTTTCGAACCATGCTGTCCCGGGTTCTCCATGCTGAAAGGCCGTTTTATTTGTAAACCACCGGAAAAGGTGGGGTTTCCACAATGTTGCTTTTGTTCAGCTGCCTGTCCTGAATGAATACCCTGACCTTGGCAATGGAACTGTCCTGATTGAAAAAATTGAGAGAAGCGAGCTTGTATTGAAGCACACCTTCGATGGGTCCGCGGGATTTGAATTCCCTGAGCCGTGGGAAGAATCCATTGAAATCTGCATTCGGAGAGGGCACATACTCATCTCCCTCCTTCCGAAGCAAAACAGGAAAAATATTGAACCGATTCGGATTGGGAACTTTTAGGCCATTCACCTCTACAGAATCGGCAAAACGAGGGTCGCTTAAATCTGACTGATCCAGGCCCAGGTCGCCATCGCCGTCTTTAAAATTAAGACTCAGATAAATGAAATCAGTGGAATTGGTTTCTTCAAACCGCACCGAATTAAAGGAAATGGAAGGAACTACAGGATATTCAGGTACGGAATAACACCCGGAAAACACCGCAAAAATCCCCGAAAACAAAACGACTGCCCATTTCATACAGGCCGGCAATTTAGCCATAATTGAAATTGGAAGTCACAAAATTTGCTGCAGCCTGAAACCCGCCCAAACAGCCAGCATGCAAGAAGCCAAACTCAGGAACAAATAGGCCAGCGAAAGCCCCGGCATGCCCTTTTGCTGAAGCGAAAGTAAATCAAGGCCAAATGCCGAAAATGTACTGAATCCACCACAAAATCCCGAAATCAGCAACAGCTGACGGGAAGGGTTTACAGGATGAGAAACCTGAGGATGCGCCCAAAAAAATCCGGCCAGAAAACAAGCCAGAATATTGACTGCCAGTGTTCCGAAAGGAAAATGGGAATGAGGAAACAATCTGCCGGAAATAAATATCCGGACAATCCCGCCCAGACCGCTTCCTGCAAAAACCAAAAGGAAATGTGAGATTTTCATCTTCTCAGAAACCAGAAAAGCAGTGACAAAATAAGGCTGACAAGCAGACTGGTGGCAAGTGGAAAATAAAAAGATACGGAACCTGATTTCCAGAAAAAATCACCGGGCAGGCGGCCCATCCACCGGAGGGCATGAGGAAAAATCAAAAGTACAATTCCGGCCAGAACCAGAACCAAACCCATAACAATCAATACCTTAGCCATTGCTTCAAAGCCGGGAAAATCATGAATCTATATCGCCTGCCACAGGTCTGAGCAAAATTTCCTCCACCACCGCAGCTTCAGAAAGGTTACAGGCCAACCAGATGACATCTGCCACATCTTCCGGCTTCATAAACCTCGAAGCAGGCAGGCCCGATGCGGCCCAAGAATCGGTCAGAGTTGCACCGGGGAGTACAGAGGTCACTTTGATATGGAAGTCTTTAAGCTCTTCCCGGAGTACCTTGCTCATGCCAAGCAGACCAAATTTGGAAATGCAGTAGGAACCGCCATTGGTGTAGGCGGTAATGCTGGCTGTGGAGCAGATATTGAAAATGTGCCCCTTTCGCCGGGCTTTCATGGAGGGCAGCAAAGCCCTTGTGGCATAATAGGCAGAAGCCAGATTAGTGGCAATCATTTCTTCAAAAGCACCTTCCGGCTCTTCACCTACCGAACCGGGAATAAATCGGCCGGCATTGTTGATCAGGATGTCCACTTCAGGGTGCTGAAGAAGGACAGCCGAAATCCATTTTTCTATTTCTGCTTTTTTAGAAATATCCACAACGGCTGCTTGCAGAAAAGGCGAAGGGACCAAAGTTTTGAGGTTTTCTACAGAGGCCGAAGAAGACCCGCAGGTCATCACATGAAATCCTTCTTTCAGAAAACGGACAACCAAAGCCCGCCCTATTCCGCGGGTACCACCGGTAATCAGAACTTTTTTCATCATCTGTACCGGTCGAAAAAGAACATGGTAAGAGGCATCCAATCGGGTGCTTCCGTATTGTCCATTTTCCCAAGCCCGTAGCCATGACCGCCTGAAGGATATAAGTGTATCTCAGCATGGACCTTATTTCTCATGGAGGCCTGAAAAAACAATTCAGAATGAAGATAGGAAACTATGGAATCATCCACACTGTGAATCAAAATCGTGGGGGGGGTTTTGGGGCCGATTTGCTTTTCTACTGAAAATTGCTGCGGGAGAGGACCTGCCGTATCCATGCCGATGAGTGCTGTCCGGGTCCCTTTGTGGGATGCTTCGCTAAGGCTGACAACCGGATAAACCAGACAGGCAAAATCAGGGGGTGCCACGGCAGGATAATGGGGATTTTTGTAGGACATGGTAATCAGGGAACCCGCAAGGTGCCCCCCTGCCGAAAAACCAATCAGACCGATTTTTTCATACCCGTAACCCCGGATTTTTTGCACAGCGGCCATGGCATCTGTAAGCGGTACCCAGGATTTGAACTGGGAACAGGCATCGTCGGGAAGCCTGTATTTCAGCACAAAAGCATCGTATCCTTCATTAAGGAGCCTTTGGGCCACTTTCCGGCCCTCGTTTTCCATGGATATAAAACTGTATCCACCACCAGGGATAATGAGAACCGCCACCCTCTTTTTCTGAGGTTTCATGGTTTTCCAGTACCACATCTCCGGCTTTTGTACATGGTAGATCCGGTCGGGATGGCCATCTGCTGTGGTATCTGTTTTTTCAGCCGAAGCGCAGTTTTGTTGCAGAGGAATTTTCCCATTGGAGTAAAGGGGCAAAATTTCCGTTTGGGCCGAGGCCTGATGCAGGACAAAGCTCCAAAAAAGGAAAATCAGAGGGAAATGCCGAAAGTGGTTCATGGTACAAACATGGATTTCTCTCTCCAAAATTCCAATTCATTATGAGAAAGTTACAGGAAATCACCTTTGATTTTGCATTACTTTTCGAGGAAAGCGCTGCAGCAGGGAAGCCGACTTCAACCTAAGCAGTGTCTTTTCCTGAATTCCTGAGAAAGCCCTTCAGCGTATTTAGCGTATCGGCTTCTTCGGCTTTTTTGTCTTTCCGCCAGCGCAATATTCGCGGAAATCGCAGTGCTATTCCCGACTTATGCCGGGCAGAATGCTGAATGCCTTCAAATCCAATTTCAAAAACCAACACTGGCTCCACCGTTCTGACCGGTCCGAATTTTTCACGGGTATTTTTTTTTACGAATGCATCCACCGCCCTCATTTCTTCGTCGCTCAGGCCGGAATAGGCTGCGGCAAAAGGCACCAACCTGTCTCCGTCCCAGACGGCAAGGGTATAATCGGTAAACAAGTCGGCTCTGCCGCCATGGCCTTTGCGGGCATACAGCAAAACCCCGTCTATCTGCATGGGATCAAGTTTCCACTTCCACCAGTCCCCTTTTTTTCTCCCTGCTTTGTAGGGCGAAGACAAACGCTTCAGCATCAATCCTTCTGCCATCCGGTCTCTTGATTCGGTCCTTTTTTCCCTGAGGTCTTCCCATGTTTGGAAATCTACTTTACTGCTCAGAGAGAGAGGCAAACCAGTCCATCCTTCCTGCATTGTTTCAAGAATTTTCCTCCGGTCATACAGCGTGTTTGCTCTTACATCCTGCCCTTTCAATTCCAGCAGATCATAAGCAATAAAGTGGGCAGGGGCATCTTCGAGCAACTTTTTACTGATTTTCTTTCGGGTAATCCGGGTTTGAAGCAAAGAAAAAGGTAGAATGTCATCCCCCTTTTTTAAAACAAGTTCTCCATCCAGGGCAGTGCCGTCTTCAAGGGAATGGGCTGCATGTTGCAATTCAGGAAATTTATCGCTGATCAAGTCCTCACCACGGCTCCAGAGCCATATCTGACCCTTTCGCCTGATAATCTGACAACGGATTCCATCCCATTTCCATTCTGCCTGCCAGTGCTCTGGGTTTTCAGAAAAGAAACTTTCTTCCAATGAATGGGCAAGAAAAAAGGGATATGGCCGGGAGTCATCTGCTGCTCCGTCATCCTCCGAAAAAAGGTCTGAAAACAAGCGTTCTTCGGGTTTCCACTGCCCCATAATGCGGTGCTGCACCAGGACCGGATCGCAATCCAGGGCCATGGCTATCCCTTTTACAACCATTTGATCCGAAACGCCAATTCGGAAGCCGCCTGTTATCAACTTATTGAAAACCAGAATTTCTTCTTTACTCAGCTCATTCCAGATTTCCGTAACACGCTCCTTTTTTTGAACCAGCGTAAGAAGGGAAAGTGATTGCAGAACCTCGGCCCAATCGCTCAGGCTGGTATCTGCCTGCGACTGAAATCCGGGTGCCTTCAGCGATGCAATGGTTTCGGCCAGATCGCCCACCACATGATAAGCTTCCTCGAATAGCCAGTCCGAAATGCCCGCCCATTCTGCGGCCCATGACCTCAGAACTCCCGCTGCAACATGCCTTTTTCCGGCTCTTCCGGTAAAATAAGCCAAAGCATATATTTTGTCTTTTTCGCCGGCAGTTTTGAAAAACTCCACCAAAGCTTCGAGCTTTTCCCGTGTTGCAGAGGATTGGTCCAAGCGAAGAAAAAGACGAACAAAATGATTCACAGGAATGAAGAAACGGAGTTTTTCATGAAAAAAGCAGACAGGTTGGGATTTGAAAAAAGCATACTCCAAAAATGAACTTTACTCCGTCCCGCCACCGGGCATTAAAATCCTGACCGGTATATCAAACCAAAAAAACAAAGATAAAGTTATGGGAAAAAGTCGGGTAATGCATCCAACTAAACTGGCTGAAAACCTCCTACGGAATGCTGCAACCCTCGAAAAAAAATCATTCCCTGATTGCCGAGATGAAGCAGTTCTCCTGCCTTTCGGACCTGAAGGCAAATAGAAAGGTATTCCCGTCGCCACCGGCTTCAAACTTCTTCTGAAGTTCTTCCGCTGTTTGTGGAAAAGCCCTGGCTACCACCTGAAAAGCCCTGACCGGACTTTTTGCCAGCAAGGACTTCAAATCGCTGCTTACCCCTTCTATCCGAAATATTCTTCCGGGGAAAAATTCGGGTTTCGAAGGGCTCGAAAACAATTGCCCTTTTCTGGAAACACAGGCATAGCCCTGAGAAAAAGCCCAGCCAAAAGATTGAAATCCCTTTCGGATGGAGGCCCAGGGATCCAGGAGATAATGTCCGGGAAGGGCCGGCTTTTCTTCTATGATTTCCTCCAAGACAGGCAATTCAATCATCTGATAATCATTGCTTTGCCGGATATCCAATGCAAATCTGCTGTGCGGAATTTCCTGCCATTCCGGGGGCCAGTAAATCATCAGCTCTTTTACCTCATTGTGGATAGAAATTACCCAAGAGCAGGCCGAAAAAGGAAACAAAGCCAGCAACTCTTCCAGGTCTTCCATGGGCGAAAGTTTTACCAAGAGTCCCTGCCTTTCTTGTTTTGCTTTCATCCAAAGGGCTTCAAGTCCGGGGGAAGAATCCTTCCATGTGGCGGTTCTTTCTAAAGAGGGTCGCCTGTCGGGGTCGGCATAAATCAGCACAGAACCCATGAGTATGCCGGGTTCTTTTTCGCAAAAAGAAAGAAAGTTATCCTCCTCGATCCTGAACTTACCGGGCAGAAGGCTGTGCAGATTTTTTTTCAGACAGTCCGCTCTTTCATGCTCGGTTTCGAATAGCCATCCAGCCTCTACATAGGGGGCAGCATAAAAAGAATCTATTCCGAGTCCGGCAGAAACATCCGCCCATACATCAAATTTCCGGGGCAGAAGTTGCAGGCGGATTTCGGCTATCCATTGGGCGCTGCATTGCTCAGCAGCGGTTTTATCGGGAAAAATCCAGGTGTTTTCCTTCCAGAGAGCGGGCAATTTTCTTTTTGCCAGACGGTAGCATTCGGCCTGAAGGAGGAGAAAACGGTTGTCGCAGGAATCAAATACCGGTTTCTGAAAAGGGAGTTTTTGGATTTGTTCCCTGTTCAAGGCCTTGCACCAGGCCAGAATTTCGGCCATTTCAATGCTGCGGGAAGGCTTTTTCTGCATGGAGGCAAATTTTCAAAAACAATCTGTAAAACAATGGGTTTAGGTATGAATTGTTTCAAAATTGTCATGGCTTTTCAATCTACTTTGGCGAGAGAAAACCGGGAAAGAATGCCGGAACCGCAGTTCCTCACTCTGGAAAATATTGAGCGGGATTGCTGGGATCTGCTCCTTCAGGGAAGTCTGAAAGGCAGGGATGGTTTTCACACATTTGCCCTTGGAACCCGAAAGGGTGAAGATGTGGACATGCGCACCCTTGTTCTCAGGAAAGTAGAAAAATCTGAAAGGAGGATTTTCACCCACACCGATGCCCGATCTCCAAAAGTAGATCAGATTGAATCCGGTGCCTCTGCAGGTTTGCTTTTTTACGACCCAGTCCGCAAAATCCAGATTCGGATTAAAGCCAGAGCTTTTATGCACAGGGAAGACCATATTGCCATATCTATGTGGGATGAAACGCGTCTTTCGGCCCGAAAATCCTATTTGAGTCTGAAATCTCCGGGTCATTTGCTGGGTCAGGGAGAAGACGGCCTACCGGAACATCTCAAAGGCAGAGACCCCGATATGGAAGAAAGTCTGGCCGGATTGCCCAATTTCCTTGTACTTGGTTTTGAAGTTATCAGAATGGACTGGCTCTATCTTCATAGCCAGGGACACAGAAGGGCTGTTTTTGAGTACAATGAAGCGGGTTATGATGCTTTCTGGATAAACCCTTAATTTAGAAAAACACTCAGGTCAAACCCTGAACCGGCCCTCACACCTTTTTCTGTTTCTACCAGGCGGCAGCATTCGTTTACCGGATCGTGCTCAAAAAACAGGGTCCATTTCTCCGCCAGTGCCCGGTAAAAAAAGCGCTTTTTATCCTGAAGGGTTTCCAGAGGCCGCATATCATATCCCATAACCCAGGGCATAGGAATGTGGTGAACGGAGGGAAAAAGGTCGGCACAAAAGACTAGCTTTCCTTTATCTGTTCGGATTACAGGAAGCACCATAGCCTCTGTATGCCCGAAGGTCCGGAACAATTCCATCCAGGGCCAGGGCCCTTCGGTGCCGGCAGGAAGAAAGTTCAGCAGACCAAGGTCCTGTATGGGCTGAAGGTTTTCCTTTAAAAAACTGGCTTTTTCTCTTTCATTTGGCTCGTTGGCCCAGGCCCAATGATTGGCATCGGCCCAATATCTGGCATGAGGAAAAACGGCTTCAAATCCCTCACCGCTGCGACGGATTCCTCCTCCACAATGGTCAAAATGAAAGTGGGTATGAAAAACATCGGTAATATCCTCAGGCTGGTAACCGGCGGCGGCAAGTGAGCCAAAAAGGCTTTCAGTGCCGTGCAGGTGGTAGTGCGAAAAAAAACGGGCATCCTGTTTGTCACCAATTCCGGTATCAATCAGCACCCTATTCTGACCATCATCTACCAGAAGGCAGCGCATGGCCCAGGTACAAAGGTTCTGTTCATCAGCAGGCTGAAGTTTGTTCCACATGGTCTTTGGAACAACCCCAAACATCGCCCCGCCATCGAGCTTAAAATATCCTGTATGGATTACCGAAATTTTCATTTTTACTGCTTTTCAAGGGTTCTTTGTTTCATGGCCTCGAAAAGGGCAATTCCGGCAGCCACGCTCACATTCAGACTGCCGATTTTTCCGGCTTGAGGAATGGATACCAAATGATGCGCCTTCCGTAGCAAAGCATCTGAAATGCCATCTTCTTCAGAGCCCATAATAATGGCAACCGGTCCTGAAAAATCGGTCCTGAAAAGAGATTCCTCGCCTTTTTCGGTACAGGCAATCAGCCTGACTCCACTGTCGCTCAGAAAATCCAGGGTGCGTGCCAGGTCCTTTTCACGGCATACCGGAATGTGGTGCAATGCTCCTGCCGAAGTTTTCATGGCATCCTCATTGATTTGAGCCGCCCCTTTGTCAGGAACGATGATGGCCTGAACACCTGCACATTCTGCCGTCCGGGCGATGGCGCCGAAGTTTCGCACATCCGTAATCCTGTCCAGAACAAGAAAAAAGGGCGTTTTTCCCTCTTCAAAAATGAAAGGCAGAATATGCCCTATTTCCTGATACTGAATAAGACCCACAAAGGCAATGACCCCCTGATGCACTTTACTGCTGATGCGGTTCAGCTTTTCTATGGGCACAGACTGACAGGGGACTTTTCTCTGCCTGCATTGGGTGAGAATTTGAATTCCCTCCTGACGGCTCAGCAATTCTTTGGTGATGAGAACCCTTTCCACCTCTTTGTCACTTTTTAGCAATTCGCTTACGGGGTGGATTCCTGCCACCGAGTTGCCCTTGGGACCCTTGCTGAAGGGCTTGTCCCTCAGCGGTTTATAACGCCTTTTCTCCATAATTCTACCATTCCGTACCAGACCCGGTCGTATGCTTCATTTCT
>JBIKMV010000087.1:0-11056 GCA_044359055.1 Catalimonadaceae bacterium | reverse complement strand
TTTTTAATCTGGCAATCCATTCACCCAGCATCATCCCGAATGGCAGGAAAAGAAAAACCAGACTACACATAAAAAAGGTTCCCCAGAACCGTCCGGCGAGGTATTGAACCTTGCTGATGGGGTATGCATACAGGAAAGAATCCATTTTGTGTTCCGTATCCCGAAAAACCGGAACAGCATGAAAAGCCATTATCACAAAAAGTCCCATCACACCCATTATGCCAATAATCTGATGAATATTATAGGGAGCATTGCTGAATACCTTGCCATATCCACCCCCGATTCTAACAGCATCTGTACTCATGAATATCACACCCAGAGTAAAGAATAAAAGGGCATAAATCAAAGTAGCCGGACGCTTGAGGCGGTATTGAATTTCAAACTTGAAAATGGAACCCATAAAGGAAAATTTACGGGGTGAATGTATGTCGGGAAAGTCTTACAATCAAAACCGGGATGGTAAGAATGGCTTTTCAATCGCCTTCAGTGGTACAAAAAATGGATTAACAAAAGAGGAATACCCGGGGCCTCTTTCCATAAAAGGCATTCAGGGTCAGTACACCGCTACCTCACTCACTCTGTCGAGGGCATCGAAACGAATCCGGAGAATTTCAGGGCTTTCCATACTTTGAGGGTCACACAAGCTGCCACCTTTAATGCCATATTCAAAAAATTTCTGGCCTCTGCTCCGAATATCCGTGGCATCGGGCTTTCCTAGTAAAGATTTAATTTCCAGTTCACTGCGTCCTATGAGGTCTTTTTGGTGCCGCATAAGTAAAAATAATGTTTTTTCTCTCCCTCCATGGCAACCATTCGGATCGTCTTTCCATTTTTGCGCATCAAAACCTTCGATGCTGATTTCTCTGCTGCATCCCGTCAAAAGGGAAATCAAGGCGAAAAACAAAAAGATTTTTTTCATGGCAGGTCTTAAAAACTGTTTTTCAAAAGTCCGCAAATTTGCGGTCGGATTGCTTTTTCTCATTGTGTCAAACCCGCTTTTTTCCATGGATGTTCAATATATTTTACAAATGCCTCAGCCTCACAGCCATTACCTGGAGGTCAAAATGGAATTGAAAAATATTTCAGCCAAAATCTTGTATCTGAAAATGGCTGTTTGGACCCCAGGAAGCTATCTGATCCGTGAATATGCCAAAAATGTGGAGGGCGTATCCGTCATGGGAGACGAGGGTAAAATGCCCGAAATTAGGAAAATAAGTAAAAATACCTGGCAACTCAATTCCTCAGAGTCTACATCTGCGACGGTGTCCTACCGGGTTTATGCCAATGAGCTGGCCGTTCGAAATTGTTATCTGGATGATGAACAGGCCTACATCAATCCGGCCTCTGTTTTTTTGTATGTGAAGGGCTCCGAAAACAGAAAATCCAAGCTAAAGGTTGACCTTCCGGCCCAATGGAAGCAGGTGATAACTGCCCTCAAGCCGATTGGAAACTCGGGAACTGAGTTTGAAATTCAGAATCTGGATGAATTTATAGATTCGCCAATACTTTGCGGCAATCCCGATGTGATGAGTTTTGATGCAGGCGGAGTGCGGCACCGGGTTGCTTTTCAGGGAAATGCCAATGTCAGCAAGGAGCGAATCAAAGCCGATTTTACTAAAATAGTAGAAGCTCAGAAAGCTCTATTCGGCCATCATCCCTGCCAGAATTATACTTTTATTGTTCACCATGTGGCCCAGGGAGGAGGGGGTCTTGAGCACAGCTACAGCAGTTCGCTCCAGACAAGCCCTGCCACATACGAGTCCGAAGCGGCCTACCAGAATTTTCTGGGTCTGGTATCGCACGAGTATTTTCATTTATGGAATGTGAAAAGGCTAAGGCCTCACCCTTTGGGACCATTTGATTATGAAAATGAAAACTATACTTCTATGCTCTGGTTTTCAGAGGGTTTTACCAGTTATTATGATGATTTTTTTCTGTTCCGGGCGGGCATTTGCAAAAAGGAAAAATTTCTGGATGTGGTGGCCTCCAACATCAGCCGGGTAGAATCTGTGCCCGGTATGTACAACCAAAGTCTTTCTGAAGCCAGCCTGGATGCCTGGATAAAATATTACCGTCCGAATGAAAACAGCCAGAACAGCCAGAGCGATTACTATACCAAAGGTGCAGCCATAGGTACCTGGCTCGACCTCCTCATTATCAAGGAAACAGCAGGTGCCCGCAGCCTGGATGATTTGATGCGGGATATGTATGGTGAGTTTTATCTGAAGAGAAATTCAGGATTTACCGAGTCGGATTTTGAAAAGGCCCTCTCAAAAGAAATCAATCCCAAAAAGGCGAGAGCGTTTATGGCAGGCTATATTGATGGCCTTGAAAAACCGGACTGGGCAGCCATGCTGTCAGATTTTGGCATCCGAATGACCGACCGAAATGAGGCTCAGCGGCTGCTGACTTTGGGGCTTCGGCTTCAGGGCAACGGAAAAGTGCTGGTTCAGGGCATTCCAAAAAACGGCCCGGCCTATCATTCAGGTATTTATGTAGGAGATGAGGTCATCAGCATTGCAGGAAAAAAAATTGAAAATACCGACCTGAGCGGAGTTTTGGCAGGTTTAAAGGCCGGAGAAGAGGTTCAGATACTATTCAGCCGTGCAGGTCAAATCCGCACTGCCGAAGTTTTGCCAGCCCCGGACCAGGCAAAGAACTTCAGATTGGAGTGGATGGAAAATGTAAAACCCGAACAGGAATTGCTCAGGAAGAAATGGCTGAGAATGAACTAATCTTTCCACCGGTATATTTTCTTTCCTTGGAGTTTTTTTTGAGCAAGGTTAAAATTTTGGTGTAAGAAAAAGCCAAAAAAAACAACCACAAGGCATTTCTGTAAAAATAGTTTTTCCTGATTTTATTTAATTAAACACATGAAAATCAATATTTTAAATTTTATTTTTTTAAATGATAATTCTGTCCCGGGCAAACAGGAGTGTATTGCAGAAAAAAATAAAATTTAATTATTTCAATATTTTAATAGGAAAAAACCATCTTTTTTTGCAAAAATTTAATTTTATGAAAACCAGTTCTAAAGCAGTCCACACGAAGAGTAAATTCTGTGGCTTTAATAGTGTGATTTTTTCTACACTGATGTTTTTTTCTATTGTTGTTTCTGGAATCAAAGTACAGGCGCAGTCATCTACAATTGCTGCACCTACTACAAGTCCAACCGCACTTCCTCTCTCCATTTGCCCGGGAACCGGATTTTCGGTTAGTTTCTCTACAACCGGAACCTTCAACCCTGGAAATAATTTTCAGGTTCAACTATCTACCGCTTCAGGTTCATTCGGGTCAGGAACTACAATTATCGGGTCCGGGTCTTCATCGCCGATTTCAGTAACAGTACCTATCACTGTAACCAATTCCAATGTATACAGAATTCGGGTTGTTTCTTCAAATCCTTCTGTCAATGGATCATCAACCACTACCGGCCAATTTATTGTTTTATCCAGGCCTACCAGCCCAACTGCTACCGGTGGTTCAAGATGCGGTACAGGAACGGTATCTCTATCTTCCTCAGGATGTTCTACTACCCGGTGGTATACTGCCAGTACAGGCGGAACTCTAGTCGGAAGTTCTGCTGGACTTACAACTCCCTCCATCTCAGCTACTTCTCAATTTTTTGCAACCTGTGTAGGTTCAAATGGATGTGAAAGCATCAGAACTTCTGCTACTGCTACTGTGAATCCTCTTCCTACCGTTACCGGTTTCTCACCTTCATCGGGTACCATTGATGTTGATGCCATTACAGTGACCGGAACAAATCTTTCAGGGTTGACCGGAGTTTCTTTCAATGGAACAGCCGCCGTTGCTACTGATGTTTCTTCAACTTCATTCACTGCTGTTGTTCCGATTGGCGCCACAACCGGTCCTATTTCGGCTACAACTGCCTGCGGTACTGCCACCAGTACAGCTTCTTTTACAGTTATTAAGCCTACCATAGATCAGCCAACTTCTTCCATGCCTTCAGGAACATATAGCAATGGGTTTTTTACCACACTTTCCTGCAGCACCCCTGATGTATCGATTTATTACACTACCAATGGAAATAGTCCTGTTGTTGGAAGCAGTTTTACCAAATTGTATGAAGATGAGGCTATTTTTATCCCTCAAACAGGAACCCTTAGGGCTATAGGTTTCAGGAATGGCTGGACCACTTCTTCGATAATGATTAGAAGTTACACTGTTACCAATCCTACAGTAGTTGCAAAACCTGTTATTTCTCCCGCAACCGGCACCTACTCCGGCGGTCAATTGGTAACCATTACATGTTCAACTCCTTCTTCCACCATCTGGTTTACTACCAATGGACAAATTCCAGTTCCTTTTGTAAATACCCCTATTAGGTACAGAGGTCCTTTCAGTGTAATCCGGCCAGCTCAGACTATCAGGGCTATAGCAACAAGGGAGGATTGGGTTGATAGTCCCATAGGCGCTTCGTTTATTACACTTTCTCCTTCTGGCACTGCACTTTCAGCTTGTACTTTTTCGCCGCTTCCAGGTACCTATGGTACTGCGCAGACTGTAACCATTTCAAATGCAGATCCTTTGGCTCAAATTCGTTATACTCTTGACGGAACCGATCCATTCAGATATTTTCCTCTGTCCAGGACATATTCCGGACCACTTGCCATTAACCAAACTCGAACACTGAAAGCCTATGCAATCCGTGATGGTTTTGGCGATAGCCCGGCAACAGTCGGTATTTACACCATCGGGTCTCTCCGTCAGGCTGTAGATAACAGTGCTGATCCTGCTAACAACTATTACACTGTAGAAATGACTTACAATGGAATGGGTTCTTCGGAAAGTGGACTTTCTGCTGATTTGTCTGTTGGTGATAAGGACACCTATAACATTTATCCCAATCCATCAACTGGGACCATTTACCTTGATTATGGAGTGGCAAGGGAAAATGTAGAAGTGGTTATCTACAACCAATTGGGTGTTGAAGCCGGTCGTTTTTCAACCAAAGAGGCCTGCTTCGGTGCCCTGTACACCATTGAAAACAAGCAATCAGGAGTTTACTTTGTGAAAATCAAAGATGCTTCAGGTAAAATAAAAGAAAGAAAACTGGTGATTCAGTAATCTTCTGCTGACACATAAGAAAAGAGGCATCCTAAAATGGATGCCTCTTTTTTTTTACCCTGCGACTTGAAGCTGGATAACGGGTTTACTTTTTTCTTCCATGTAAACCACGCTGCAAATGGCGATTAACAAGCCATTTTTTAGCTTTGTGAGAGACCCAGGCACATGCCAGCCCAATGGCAGCTCCTGCAAGCACATCGCCGGGATAATGTTCGCCCGACCTGATCCTTGAATATGCCACTGTACCCGCCCATAAATAAGCCGGAAGCCAGACCTTCCAGCCCGGAAATTGAAGGCTCATGGCGGTGGCTGTTTCAAATGCGATACTTGCGGTACCACTTGGAAAAGACCAGCTGGAAGATGGCCCAAAGGGAGGATTTATTTCCGGATGATCATCAAAAGGTCGCTTTCGTCTTACAGAGTATTTCAAACCCCAGGCAAGTGCCGCAGAAAGACCCAATCCGGCTCCGGCTTGCAGGGCTTTGATTTTCAGACTGCTGTCGGAATGAAGAAAGCCCTCGGCAGCGAGAAAAACCGGATAGGCAGGAGCAATAAAATCTGCACTTTGGCTGAACCGAAGAAAAAGCCGGTCGAAATCCCGGTTCCTATTTCCATGAATTTCTTGCAGGATTTTATAATCAGCATTCTGTCCAGCGGCTGAGAAAGAAAAGAGGATAAAAGCAAACCGAAGGAGGTATTGCCCCATTGTTTTCAGGTATCAGGCGTAAATCCTTTTCAGCCTTATTTCTTTTGGTGGAGAGATTACTAGGGGCACTTTTTCGATTTTTACCGAGCTGGTATCGAGTCCGAAGGCTTTGTCTTCGGAAATGCTCAGGCTGTCCAGCAGGAAGTATCCATCCATCACCAGATTTTCGAAAGCCGAAAGTTCGTTGTCGTAACTCAGGTGCCGCTTGATGACAATGAACCTAAAATCACCGGTTATATTTTTTTCGGCCAGCGATACATACCGGGATGTAATGTCTATTTCACCGTTGGCCACAAGTTCTTCTACCACCCTCCTGAAATAAAGGTTGATTTTTTGTTCAATTCTGAAACCCAGGCGGAACTCAACTTTAATCACATCATTGTTGGCAAGGATATCTACTTTGTATTCCATGGTGTAGGGTTTGTCTTCGGTGTGGATGTGGATAAACCAATAGATATCAGCTCTTTTGGGTTGTTTTTGAAAAATAGAATACATGATTTTGGATTCAATTTCGTCTTTTCGGTCTGCCGAAGTAAGGTACACCAGGTGGGTGGAGAACTTTGGCACCGAGTGGTCTCGGCTTAGTTCCTTGAGCATGTTCAGATGCTCATTGATTTTGGTAAATGTGATGTAGCGGTTTTTGATTTTTCTACCCAGGAACCAAATGCCCATTACCAGCATAATGAATAAAGAGATGACAAAAGTTACCCATCCACCGTGGGTGAATTTTCCAAGATTTCCTACGAAAAATGAAAACTCGACTGAAATAAAAATCAGAAACAAAATACCTACCCAGGCAATCTTTACCCTGTGATAAAACAGATAATGGCTGAGCAGTATGGTATCCATAAGCATCCCTACCGTTATAGCCAGCCCATAGGCAGCTTCCATGGCAGAAGCCTCCTGAAAATAAAAGGTAATGAGCAGACAGCCTGCCAGCAGAAGCCAGTTGGCACTGGGCACATACAATTGGCCTTTCAGTTCAGAAGGGAATTTGATTCTTACTTTGGGCCAGAGGTTTAGCCTTATTGCCTCAGATATCAGGGTAAATGAGCCGGATATCAGGGCCTGACTGGCTACAATGGTTGCCATAGAGGCAATAAGGATGCCTACAGGAAGAAAAGCTACCGGCATAAGGCTGTAAAATGGGCTGAGGGCAGGATTCAAAGTCTCCCCGGTGCGGCCCAGAATCCAGGCTGATTGGCCCATGTAGTTCAGAATCAGGCAGGTTTTTACAAAAGCCCAGGATATTCTGATGTTCTTTTTGCCGCAATGGCCCAGATCAGAATACAAGGCCTCGGCTCCGGTGGTGCAAAGAAATACAGCACCCAGAAACCAGAAGCCTCCCTCAAATCGGGTAAGAAGATTGTACGCATACCAGGGATTCAAAGCCCTGAGAACAGTTGGATTTTCAAAAGTCCATGTTATACCGAAAAACCCCAGCATCAGAAACCACACCAGCATGACAGGTCCGAAGGCCTTGCCAACCACCGAAGTGCCTACCCGCTGAAGCATAAACAGCAGGGTAATGATACATACCACAATGGGCAGTGTGGGAATGTCGCTTTTGAGTAATTTGAGACCCTCGATGGCAGAAGATACCGATATAGGCGGGGTAATCATACCATCTGCCAAGAGGGCTGCCCCGCCAATAATGGCAGGAATAATAAGGCCCTTTCTGTATCTTCTTACCTGGGCATAGAGAGCAAATACTCCGCCTTCACCATTGTTGTCTGCATTGAGGGTGATTGCAACATATTTGAATGTGGTAACCAGTGTGAGCGTCCAGATAACACAAGACAAGCCGCCTAGAACCAAATCTTCGGTAATAATCTGACTTCCGATAATGGCTTTAAGAACATAAAGCGGTGAGGTGCCAATGTCGCCATAAATGATTCCTAAGGCTACCAGCAAGCTACCGATATTGGTTTTGTGCTGATGGGCGGAATGTTCCATTTGTGAATTTCAAAGAGGCAAATGTAAGTCCTGTAATCATACCTTTTTCGCCAAATTGGTATTTTGAGATTTGGAATATTTATCCTGCCCGCCTTATTTATTCATCCTCCTTTTTTAGGGCAAACCCTAAATTAAATCTGTTTTCATTTCCCTTGTAAGGTTTTGACCGTTCCTTAGCCTGAAAAATTCTGTACTTTCTGACCTTTGCCTTTGTAAATCGGGGACGAAGATTCGGCAATTGACATTTTACGCTAAGCCCTAAAGGAATTTTGCGCAAAGGATTAGTTACCGGTCCGGAATCCAATCGGATATTTTGATCTTTCATATATGGCAATTAAAAACCTAAAAGACTTAAACTCATTGATTGAATTGCATAAGCCTCTGAATGCCAATCAGATTATCATAGCCTACGAGGGTGAATTCAGTCAGCAGATAACCCAATCGGTTCTGTCACTGGCAGAGAAAAATCTGGATAACAAACTGGAGCAGGGGCAGACAAAGCGAAGGGCCTACAATATTGCCATTGAGTGTATTCAAAATATTTCTACACATTCTGACAGAAATAACCACAATGCGAATTGCGTATTTCTGATCGGGCAGGATGAAGGTCGTTACTATGTCAGTTCGGGAAATACCATCAGGGTAGAAAAGATAGAGAAACTGAAGCGAAAACTGGAGCAAATCAATACGCTGGATTCTGAGGGGCTGAAGCAGTTGCATATGCAGGCCATAAAAGAGTCGCTTCGCAATCAGACAAAAAACAATTCTGGTCTCGGTTTGATTTCAATTGCACGCAAATCAGGAAAAAAGCTCGATTTTCAATTTACGGTTCTGGATCCGGAAAATGCCTTTTTCTCCTTTCAGGCCTCATTTCCAAAAGAGGATTGATTTTTTCCTATAAACAAGCACTTTGATTCTATGGAAAAACTAACCATTGAGGCCACTTTTGAAACTCCCGGAGTAGTGTTAGATCCTTCTTCCGGTTTGCTTGAGTTATCCGGTCGGTCCCACCCCGAAGATGCAGTTTCTTTTTATAAACCTGTTTTTAATTGGATTCAGGCCTATATTCAGGAAACCCAACCGTCTACCCGGATTGTTATTAAATTAGAATACTTCAATACTGCTACTTCCAAAGTTCTCATGCATCTTTTCAGTAAGTTCGAAGAATCCGGCAATACTGAAGTGCATTGGTATCATTTTGAAGAAGACGAAGATATGCTGGAAAGCGGAAAGGAATTTGCCGAATTGGTTGATCTCCGGTTTTCTTATTTTACCATGGAATGATGCCTGACATGGAAAATCTTCTTTGATTTGCACAGAATTGAGGCTCAGATTGAGTCTCTTTTTTTTACATAATCCGGCATGTATTCCATCAGTATAATTGGTGCAGGCTCTTGGGCTACAGCACTTTCCAAAATATTTTCCGAATCCGGAATACAGGTCAGATGGTGGTTTCACCGGGAAGAAGATGCCCTCCACTTCAAGAAATTCCACCACAATCCCCGTTATCTGACCGATGTGGATTTTTCGGGAAGAAACATCGAAGTCTTCACAGACCTCGAGGCCTGCATCCGGGCAGGTGACTGGATTTTGATTGCCATTCCCTCTGCTTATGTCTCCGGAGTTCTTTCCGCACTTCCGCCCTCTGTATTCAGAAGTAAAAAGGTAATTTCTTCCATCAAGGGAATTTTGCCGGAGGAATTGCAGCTCGTAACCGATTTTCTCAGCGACCGCTTTCAGGTTTCGCGTTTCGACATGGCCGTTATCGGCGGCCCCTGTCATGCCGAAGAAGTAGCCTTGGAAAAGCAAAGCTACCTTACGGTGGCAGCTGCCAATCATACCTTAGCAGAGGAAATAAAAAAACTGCTTTCCAGCCGCTACATTTCTGTTTCTGTTTCAGCTGATATCGATGGCCTTGAATGGGCTGCTGTGCTAAAAAATGTATATGCCATTGCCTGCGGGGTTTGCCACGGCAGCGGTTTCGGTGATAATTTTCAGGCCGTTTTGGTTTCGAATTCCATGCAGGAAATGAATGTTTTTCTCCACCGCTATGCACCTTTTCAGCGGGATGCCCTGGCATCTGCCTACCTTGGTGACCTTCTGGTTACGGCTTATTCAACCTTTAGCCGCAACAGGACCTTTGGCAATATGGTTGGCCGTGGGTATGGTATAAAGGCGGCACAAATTGAGCTTGGCATGGTGGCCGAGGGGTATTATGCCATAAACGGTTTGAATAAAATCCGGGAGAAAATGGGACTCAGATTGCCCATTGCCGAGGCCATGTATGCCATAATGTACCAAAATGCCCCTGTGAAAGAAACAGTTGAAAAGCTGAGGGAAATCCTGGTTTGATATTTCGGATTTTCAGTATTATGCTGCATTTTCCGGCATACCTGATAATATGAGAAATATATGAACTGGCACCTGGTTTCCGTTGAAGAGACAGAATCCATTCTGGGAACAGGGGAGGAGGGGCTGGATGCCGCAGGGGTTTTACTCAGGCAAACCGGGTCGGAAAAAAATCTGATTCCCGACGGTCAGAAAAAAAATCCTTTTCTGATGGTACTGAATCAGTTTACCGACTTTATGGTACTGGTTCTCGCAGCTTCGTCCATTCTTTCAGGTTTTCTGGGCGAATGGATAGATGCCTGGGTAATTTTGTCCATTATTTTTTTGAATGCCCTTATGGGATTCCTTCAGGAGTACCGGGCCGAAAAGGCTTTGGAGGCCTTGAAAAAAATGGCTGTATCCGGTGCAAAGGTGCGCAGGGGCGGGCAGGTTTCAGAAATCAGTGCTGCCGAACTTGTCACCGGTGATTTGATTTTGCTCGAGGCCGGAAACATCATCTCTGCCGATGTGCGCTTCAGAAAGACCTTTGGCCTGATGGCAGATGAGTCTGCCCTCACCGGTGAGTCGCAGCCGGTGGAAAAAGATTCAATGCCTCTTCCGGAGGGTCAATATATGCTGGGTGACCGCCTGAATATGGGCTTTAAAGGAACCCACATTACCAAAGGCAGGGCCGAAGCCTATGTGGTGGCCATTGGCATTGAAACCGAACTCGGAAAAATTGCCGGTATGATCAGGAGAACAGAGGAATCTACGCCCCTTCAGAAGCGGCTTGCAGCTTTTGGAAAGCGGCTTTCTTTTGTCATTCTGCTGATTTGCCTCATGATTTTTGCCGCCGGAATGCTTCGGGGCGAAAGCCTGATCAAAATGATTCTTACCTCTGTTTCTTTGGCTGTTGCCGCTATACCGGAGGCACTTCCGGCACTTGCAACCATTGCCCTGGCCATGGGGGCAGGA
>JBIKMV010000086.1:0-11079 GCA_044359055.1 Catalimonadaceae bacterium | reverse complement strand
GCATCCAGCTTGTACCACTTTACAGAGTCCAGACTGATGTCCACAGGGTCTATCCCGAAAAACCAACCGCGCCAGAACCAGTCGAGATCTACGGCAGAAGCATCTTCCATGGTTCGGAAGAAATCGGCAGGGGTGGGATGTTTGAATGCCCAGCGTCTGGAATAGGTTTTGAAGGCAAAATCAAATAATTGCCGTCCCATTACGGTCTCGCGGAGAATATTGAGGGCAGTGGCGGGTTTGCCATAAGCATTGGGCCCGAACTGCACAATGTTTTCTGAATTGGTCATGATGGGCTCAAGCTGATCTTTATTAAGGCGCATGTAGTCGGCAATTTTATGGGCCGGACCACGACTGCTGGGGTAGTTGTTGTCGAACTCCTGCTCGGTAAGATACTGAACGAAAGTATTGAGTCCTTCATCCATCCAGCTCCACTGACGCTCGTCGCTGTTTACTATCATGGGGAAAAAGTTGTGCCCCACTTCATGAATGATTACCCCGATCATGCCGTATTTGATGGCTTCTGAGTAGGTTCCGTCTTTCTCCGCCCTGCCATAGTTGAAGCAAATCATGGGATATTCCATGCCGCTGCTGGCTTCTATGCTCTGCGCCACCGGATAGGGATAATCTATGGTGTACTTGCTGTAGGTTTTGATGGTATGGGCCACCACTTTGGTGGAATATTTTCTGTAGAGGGGATAGGCTTCTTTTCCATAGAAACTCATACACATCACCTTTCGGTCTGACTGCTTGATGGGCATGGCATCCCACACAAACTTACGGCTGCTCCCCCATGCAAAGTCACGGACATTTTCAGCTTTGAATTCCCAGGTTTTGGTGGCAGAAGATTTGCTGCCTCCGGGATTGTCTTTCTCTGCTTTTTTGGCTTCTTCCAATGTTACAATTTCAACCGGTTCTTTTGCACTCTGAGCCAATTGCCAGCGCTTTAACTGAGCAGAACTCAGAACAGAACCGTAGTTTTGCCCTTCACCGGTAGCACAAACCACATGGTCGGCAGGCACGGTCATCCTCACCCGGTAATTGCCAAATGCCAGAGCAAACTCACCTCTCCCTGTGAACTGATGATTCTGCCAGCCCTGAAAATCAGAATATACACAAAGCCTTGGAAACCACTGACTCATGGTGAAAATATGATTGCCATCTTCCGGGAAAAACTCCAGACCTCCCCTGCCGCCTAATTTCGTGCGGTCGATGATTTTATACTGCCATTCAATGCGAAACACAAATTTCTGACCGGGCATCAGGTCCTTTGGCATGTCGATTCGCATCATGGTCTGATTGATGATAAATGGCAATTTCTTTCCTCCGGCATCGGTCACCGATAAAATTTTATCTCCGTATTCAGCCAGATTCTTTTTGAATTCAAACCGGCTCAGGTCAGATTCTGACATCTGTGATCGCATGCGGCTTTCGTCAAAATAATGGTTATCGCTCGAAGGATCATGTTCATTTTCATCAAGTTGCAGCCAGATATAATCCAGAGGCGAGGGACTATTGTTAAAATAGGTTACAGTTTCCTTTCCTCTGAGCATCTGATTTTTCTCATCCAGTGTGGCCTCTATATCGTAATCTGCCCTTTGCTGCCAGTAGCGGGGTCCGGGTGCTCCGCTTGCTGTACGGTATTCGTTGGGCGAAGGAATGAGGTAATCCAGTTGCTCAAACCGGGTGCCATGGTCAGAACCGGTATGGCGGTATGCCTGCGAAAAGCCCTGAAAGGAAAGCGCAGAAAAAGAGAATATGGATATAAAATTCAGAAATTTCATGGGGCAAATATAATCGGGGAAAAAACAGGAAAACCAATATTTGAAGAACGGAAAAACAACTTTGGACTGGCCCCTGTTCAAAGGAGATGACTGGTATCATTCTCTAGGCAAATCTTCCACTTTTGGCCATCATATTCTAGAATATACAGGCAAAGATTGGAGTGCAGGTACTGCTCCATTTCTGAAAGGGGGGTTTGCATCAGCATGGAAAGTAGAATCCGCATCGCCCGCCCGTGGATGCACATCAAAATGGTTTTTTCTTCCTCCCGTTCCATGATGGTCTGCATGGCTGTTTTCATCCTTGCCACCACCTGATAGGGACTTTCGCCTCCCGAAAATGAGCGGTCGAGCAAACCTGCCTGCCAGTCTTTCAGCATGGCCTGATAAATGCGCTGCTCGGCCGGGTCTATGCGGGTGCCGTCTTTTTCGCCCCAGGAAATTTCTCTCAGATCGGTTAGAGAATCGTGGGGAATGCCTTTTTCTGTAAACCAGCGAACAGACTGA
Organism: Catalimonadaceae bacterium; assembly: GCA_044359055.1. GTDB lineage: Bacteria > Bacteroidota > Bacteroidia > Cytophagales > Flexibacteraceae > CAMDMI01. The sequence continues at coordinate 8,794 of JBIKMV010000086.1, read as the reverse complement.
TGGGTTCTGATGAGGTGAGAAGTGTAAACTTTATCAAAGGAAATATGCCGGTAGGCAAAATAAAAGTCTTTTGCCTGTCTCTGTCCGGTCTCGTTCAGGGGCGCATCGATGCCGCTGCCCTGAATGATGTGGTTTTTGTTGGGATCGGTTTCTCCATGACGGACGAGATACAGGGTCTTGGCAATATTTCCATTCATCGGGCCGCAAATGTAGTTTTTACTTTGGATTTCGAAGGGAGAACCTATATTTGCCCCGCTTAAAACAGAAGGAAAACATGTCAATGGAAATGGTTTCTTATGTGTTTTTTCTGCTGCTGTTTGTCGCCTCCTTTTGGGTGGGGATATGGCTGGAAAATTCAGATAAGGCAAGAAATAAGGGCTAAGTCCTTAAAATTAAAGGGTTCGTTTCAGAACCCTTTTTTGTGTCCGGCTTTGTTGGAGATCAGCTTCACAGCCGGATTGCTTGTTTATCGGCAGAATCCCCTGAAGGGCAGGCCACAATGTATTCGTTTTTGCAGGAAAATGCTGATTGACCAAAGAAGCTTCTGAGGTTGAAATTTAAAATTCAGAACCCTCAATTCAATTCCATTGCCTATAATCGCACCTTAAATTTATTTTTATGGGAAAAGGAGATGTAAAGTCAAGGAAAGGTAAACTGGCAAACGGTTCATTCGGAAAAACAAGAAAGAGAAATGAAACCATGCCCAAAGTAGACAAAACTGCCAAAGCGGCGGTAGTAAGCGAAAGCGCCGAAGCCACAAAAAAGCCTGCCAGAGCCAAAGCAAAAAAAGCAGAGAAATAATCTCTGCTTTTTTTATACCTCTACCTCAAAGTCCCTCAGCGTTTGATTCAGGGAAACCTTCAAATCGGTTCCCTGAGTTCTTTTTCCAATAATCAGGGCACATGGCACATGGTATTGGCCAGCCGGAAAACTTTTGAGATATGAGCCCGGGATAACCACAGAATCTGCGGGAACCCTGCCTTTGTAATAAACAGGCTCTGAACCAGTTACATCAATAATTCGGGTAGAACCTGTGATGATTACGCCGGCACCAAGTACGGCTCTTTCTTCCACAATGGCCCCCTCTACCACGATGCAGCGGGAACCAATAAATGCGCCATCTTCGACGATGACAGGATTGGCCTGAAGGGGTTCAAGAACGCCGCCGATGCCAACTCCCCCGCTGAGGTGCACATGACGGCCAATCTGCGCACAACTTCCCACCGTGGCCCAAGTATCCACCATGGTTCCCTCGTCAACCCTAGCGCCAATGTTTACATAAGATGGCATGAGGATTACCCCGGGGGCAATGTAAGAACCATAGCGGGCCACTGCCGGAGGAACGGAGCGTATTCCCTTTGATTCAAAATCCTTTTTCAGGCTCATTTTATCATAAAACTCGAAAATTCCGGCCTCCATTTTTTCCATTTTCCTGATCCGGAAATAGAGCAGTATGGCCTTTTTTATCCACTGATGCGTGTGCCATTCGCCGTTTATTTTTTCTGCAACCCTCAGTTTTCCCTGTTCGAGTTGGGCAATAACCTCTTCCACATTGGCAATAAAAGACTGATCCTGAAGCTTTTCTGGATTATCCCATATCATTTCTATGATTTCCTGCATTTTTTTGAATTTTGGGCCGAATGTAAATGGGATTTTAGCCAAACAAAAGGTTGAAAATAATTCTGGCCCAATGGAAGAAACCCTGGAACGAAACCCGGCTCAGGGAAAAAATCGGTCACGCACTCGAAAAGTCAGGGCTGGCGACCTTGTATTTTTTTGGGCGGTCTGGGCCGGGACAGTCAGAAGGCCTTACTGCAAATGTCAGAACCATAGCAGATAATCTGCCGCTGCTTGCAGGATTGTGGCAATTTTTCAGGTTTTGTATGGCCCTGAAACCCGATGCCCTGATTGTGGCGAGTCCGGCTTTGCTCATTCCGTCATGGATTTACAGGCAGTTCAGCGGTTGTCGCCTTGTCTTTGATTGTCAGGAAAATTTCGAATGGAATTTTGCTTATCAGGAATCCTACCCTGCATGGAAATCCTTCATTCTTCCTCCGCTCGTTCGCTTTTTTCTCCGCAATTTTTTCAATTCAGCCAATCGCATCTGGCTGGCCGAAAAAATTTACAACCATCAAATGGATTATCTGCCTGCCGGAAAGTGGTCTGTTTTTGAAAACAAAGTTCCGGAAGCATGGAAGGACCGGATTTTTTCTCAGAAAAAGGAATCAGATAATTTCAATATTCTGTTCTCCGGAGTCCTTACCGAAGAGGCAGGCCTTTCCAAAGCCCTGAATTTCATGGAGGCTTTCGGCAATGTTTATCCCCATACAGAATGCAGGCTGATTGGCCTGATACCGGATAGAAAAAAAATAGAAGCTCTTAATCAACAATTTCCCCGGGCAGATTTCAGATTTTGCCATCATTGGGCAGAAAGCAGCAGCATTCAGGAAGCCCTCCAAAAGGCAGATGCTGTATTGATTCCCTACCGGATGAGCAGGTCCAATAAGGACAAATTTCCCACAAAAATGTACGAGGCGTTGTTTGAAGGGAAACCCATGTTTTGCCAGAAAGACAGCTGTTTCTATGAAATTGCCAGATCACATGGCCTCGGAATTGCTGTAGATTTTGATTCTCCCGGCCACACAGATTTCAGGCAGATTGCGGAAGAAATAAAGACAGCCGGAGGGGCTGAAAGGGGAAATGCAGAAATGGTTTTTGAGGGGGAAAGGCTAAGAAGAGATTTCTTTGGACTTTTTGCCGGAAAACATCTGCCTAATTAGGCGCCCGATGAATGAGAAGAACTGGGTAAAATAATTGTTGTCCAGCAGGGAAGAATCAGACCGTGCCTTGGCCAGAAAATAGAGCCCGGCCCAGAAGAGCAAAAAATTGGTTGCCCACATACCCACCGAAACCTCCACCAAATCTTCCTTGCTCCACTTTTCGCCCGTAATGGAAAGGACATAATAGATGATAAAGAAGAAAATGGAGATGAGAACCGGCACTCCAAAACCGCCCTTGCGGATAATGGCACCCAGAGGAGCACCGAGCAAAAACATAATCAGGCAGGCAATGGCCTGGGTGTACTTTTTCAGAATCTCCACTTCAAATACATCAGAATCGCGGTAGAAATTTTTCAGCCTGTCCTTGTTGGCTTCCGTATAATTTTTGATGCTCTGGATTTGATTGCGGGCAGATTGAATCCATTGCAGGCTATCTCTTTCCCATCTTTCCCTGAGCCGGTTGCTGAGGGAATCCAGTTGATTTTCCTGCATCAAAGGAGCCTGCCGCTGCCGCATAAAGTGTGAGAAGTAGGTCAGAAAGTTGGCCGGTGCAAATTTCCTCAGATTTTCTCCCTCCCGCTTTACCGAATCGATATCCCTGTGAAGCTCAGAGATATTGCGCATAATTTTGTTGCTGGCAAACAACTGTATGTCGGTACGGCTCATTTCAAAGGAGCTGAGGTTGAAAACCAGTTTGCTGTAATCGAAGTGGTTGTGGGTAAATTCAGATTCCTGTCCCGGTGATTTGGGCAGCATTTCGGTGTAGTTATCGCCCCTGAAAAGCTCCAGAATGAGGTATCTGTCATTCCAGATGGTGTACATTTTACCTGAGTCGGCGATGGTGAGGTTTACATTTCCTCGGTCGTCCTGATGGTTGTAAATCATCACCTGCCTTATGGTGGAACCATCGGGCTCTTTGTGGTTAATTTTTACTGCAAATCCCGGAAGTCCATAGTAGAAGGTTCCCTCCTTGATATTGAAGGCTGCTTTTTTTGTGGTAATGTCATACAAAAGGCTGTAGGCACGCAGGTTGGCATAGGGCAGTACCCGGTCGTTAAACAAGAAGGCCAGCATCGTGAGAAGGCAGACCACAAAAAACACCGGCTGAATAATCCGGACAAGTGAAATGCCCGCACTCTTGATGGCAGTGAGCTCGTTGTGTTCGCTCAGGTTGCCATAGGTCATGATGCTGGATAGCAAAATGGAAATGGGCAGAGCCAATGGAACAGAATTGATACTAAAGAAAAAAAGCAATTCTGCGTAGGTGCTGTAACTCAGATTTTTTCCGACAAAATCATCGAAATACTTCAGCATAAACTGCGTAAGCAGGATGAAAATGACGACAAAAAAAGTGAGCAGGAAAGGCGGAAAAAATGCCTTTAAAACAAGTTTATCCAGTTTTTTCAACATCCCCGAGAGAACAGGGAATTACTTTTCCCTGATTACGGTTTTGAGGTTACCAATCAGATTGTCCCAAAGTTCTTCCAGTTCCTGTCTGTTGGACATATCCGAGTAATCGGTCACTTTGAGAAAGGCAAGCCGGGTCAGTTCGTTTTTTTCGATTTCAAACTGGATAAAGGAAGGATCCAGGATATCGTCATTTTCATTACTTTGAAACTGATACCGAATCAACCGAAAAGGCTTGTTGTGGGTGAGAGTGGCTTTATGGTCTGTTTCATCCCAGACCAGATTCCAGATATTCTGGGCTGATACAGAGGCTTTATCGCAAAACCACTGGGCCAGACCTACCGGAGTACCGAGGTATTCAAACAGAATTTTGGGTGAAGCCTGAAACTCAAATTCGCCGGTAAACTTAAATTTTCCCATAATGGTAAGCTTGTGGTATTTTTCAAAAGGGGCGCAAAATTAAATTTTATTTTTTGATATTTGCAATTGTAAATGAAATCCCGGTCTTTTGCGGCCTGAAAACGGTGTTCATTCCGGTGAATCACCAGATTCCAAACCACATAATCCGGCGGGGTAGCTCAGATGGTTAGAGCGCAGGATTCATAACCCTGAGGTCGGGGGTTCGACTCCCCCCTCCGCTACATTCCAAAAGCCTCTGATTTTCAGGGGCTTTTTTGTTTTGCAGTGATTCAGTCTGGATTCTCAGGAGAAAAGGCGGATAATGTTTTCTCTGAGCCGGTCAACGGAGAATTTTTCCACTTGCAGCAAGCCATTCGCTATTTTGGTTTGCAGAAGTCCGGGATTGGCGTTGATTTCCTCCAGTGTAGAAACAAGGTCTTCAACAGATTCATTCTGAATCATAAAGCCGGCAGTTCCAAAATCCAGTACCTCTTTCAATCCTCCGGCGTTGCTCGCTACAACGGGGATGCCGGAAGCCATGGCTTCGAGACAAGCCACGCCCAAAGCCTCCTGACGGCTCATATTGATGAACACATCGGCAAGGTCCATTTCTTTTTTCAGATTGCTGCGGTCGAGCAGACCGGTAACCGTCAGTTGCCCTTTAAAACCTTCCTTCTCAGCCATTTCTTTTATAAAATGCTGGAAACCCGGTGAAATTCCTACCACAGAAAGGTGAATTTTTTCCTGATTTGCCAGCCTGGAAAAGGCCTTAAGGATCAGGTCAAGGCCTCCCCTTTTCCAATCATTTTTTACAAACAAAAACCGATGCGGGGAACGGACTTCCCGTTCCTTGAATGAAAAAAAAGAAAGATCAACTGCCTTGTACAGCAAAAACACTTTATCATGCTTGATTTTATAAATCTCTTCAACCAAACCTTTGGTGTACAAAGAGTTGGCAATGATAAATCCCGCTCTGCGGCTTACTGCAGATTCCAAGAAATACCCTAGTCTCCGTGCCCATCGCCGGTTTCGGCTCATACCTTTCTGATGTTCTCCTTTTTGAAAAATCCTGAGGTAATTGTCGTCATTCACCATGGAATAGAGGCTGCTTTTCAAAGGTGAAAAAGCCACAAACAACCCCAGCGAATAATCTATAGCCAGAATAAAATCAAAGGGTTTTTCTTTGTGGTGCCGCTTGAGGGTTCTGGCATAAAAATAACTTCTGAAAACCCAGGAAAGCGGAACATGACGAATCCAGAAAGGCAATGAAACCCTTCTCTCCTGCTCCATATCCTCTCCGGCCTGATGCGAAAAAAAAGTAATCTCCAGGTCCGGAAACTCCATCTGTCTGAGGTATTCGCTGAACCGGCCGGGTCCCGATTGAACGGTTTTGTACTGATTAATCAGAAAAGCTACTCTTTTTTTCATAAAGTTTCGATGAAGTAACATCGGGGTATGAACCTATCAGCAAAAGGGCCAGGCCAATCCAAAAAAATAAAAACGAGGGACTTCCGGGAGAATTGACCGAATCTTCTACCGGCAGATACATCAAAACCATGATGCCGGAAAAAACCCTCAGCATCCGAATCAGTTTTAGGTTTCTTTCCGGTATGTTTCTGGCAACCGGCCAGAAAAGAATGACCAAAATAAAACCCGGTATCCAAAGCAGGCCGAGGGGACCAAGTTCAGTGTAAACAGCCAGATAGGTGTTATGGAAATTGAACTCTTTTTCATTGTCACCAACAACCCCAAAATATTTTCTGGCCACCCTTTGATTGTGGTATCCAACCCCAAAAAAATCCATTTCGCGGGCCACAAAAAGGGCCTCCCGAATTAAATCAGACCGGTTTCCGAATACATTTCCCCCCTCAAATTGCTCCAATCTAAGTTTTTGCAGAATCGTATCCTGATAAATGATGGATCCCAGAAAAAAACCCATAATCAAAAGGAGCACGCCGAGAATACTCCGGTTGATGTAGGTGAGAAATAAAACCCAGAAAACAGCAGCACAGGCCATACTGGCCCTGTTGCCGATAAATACAATCAAAGGGATCAGGGCAATAGCCAGAATGAGATTGAACCGCGAGAAACCTGTTCCTTTTTTGAGCTGAAATAAAAAGAGGCTAAAGGCAAGCGTGATGAAAGTAATAAAGCCCATGGAGTTGTTTGAGCCGAAAATGCCGGAAAACTCAACGGCAATCTGCATCTGGGAATAGTTGTATCGCTCGTCAAAGAACAATTCTATCCCGAATACATAAGCACCGACCAGACTCACAACAATGGCCAGTATTCCCAAAATCCAGACAGCCAAGGCAAACTGGTAAAACAACTGACTGAATTTCAAATGATTGCGAACAAACAGGAACTGATGCAATACGGCAAAAGAGGTAATCAGCCAAAGGGAATACTGTGCTGAATTGGCCCTGTCAATGGAATTCAGAACATTAAATGCCAGAAAGACAATAAGGAAAACAAAAAAACGGGTGAGACCCTGAAATCGCCTCCTTTCTGCATTCGCAGGAAAAGCATAAAACAACCACACCAATGCAATTCCTAGGCTTGGCTGTCGTAAATACCTGACAATTTCCAGATTTTTGTTTATGACGGTTAGCCCGATAAGATTGGTCCCAACAATAAATAAAAACAATCCAAAATATTTTGGAATAATCTTGTTGTCAATATGTTGTACAGTGTCAGACATCTGCGAGGAATCGGGCGAAATCATTCCAGGAATATTGCAAAGCTGCCTTTCGGTTCTCATCACCGATATCCTTCAGTTGCTCACGGCTCAGATTCATGGCCCTCAAAAGACCATTTTCAAGACCCTCTTCTGATGTGTAAAGCAATTCCTTTTGAGATCTCAATCTGAAAGGAAGCAATCCAATAGCAGGTGCAACCACAGCTTTTCCAAAACCCATGGCCAGAAGCGCAGACCCTGAATTCAATACATTTTTGAAAGGCAATACCACCAGATCAGCGGCAGCGAAATACACTTGCAGTTCTTCGTCGGGTATCATCTGCAAATGCAGGATAATCCTGTCATTTCCCCCGGCCAATGCAGAAATGGATTCGGCATAGGCCTTGTTCCAGGGACGACCGGCAATGACCAAACCCGTAACAGGAGGCTGAATTTTCTCAAATGTACATATGAGGTCTTCCACGCCTTTGTATGGTCGCAAATTGCCAAAATACAGCCATATGCGCGTATTTCCGGAAATTCCCAGCTTCCTGCGGGCATCTTCAGAACTTATGCCTTCAGGGTACCATCCCGCATACGGACCCTCCGGAATCACAATAAGCCGGGAGGAAGAGATATCCAGATAATCACAAATCTGCTCTTCCATGCCTTCACCCAAAATCCGAACTTTGACACAATTTTTCGCAAAAAAACGGGAAATCCATTGCTCAACTTTCCGGGGCCTCGGGTCATGATGGCGTAGGTTGTGAAGCGTCCAAACCAGCTTTGTTTGGAAGATATACCGAACAATCAGAACATCCAGGAAAAATAAAAAAGACTTTATCAGGGAAGGCAAAAGTCCCGGAGAAAGACAGTACTGATGAATCCAGTCCAGACTGATGAGGTCCGGCTTTTGGGCCAGCCAGGTTCTGCTAATGGGAAAAACGGAGCCGGGCAAACCATAACCTGCCTCTACGCCCAATTCCCTTAAGGCCTTCATTTGCTGAATAGGAATGGTCTCATTTTGCTTTCCCCACATGGGCAAAAAGGAAATTTTCCGGTTCTTCATCATTTTCCCTTGGCACCGAGTACCGTCAGCACGGTGTAAATTAAAATCCGGAAATCCATTCCCAAAGACATGTTTTCAATGTAGATGATGTCAAATTTCAAGCGGCGGACCATTTCCTCCACATTTTCAGCATAGCCGTATTTCACCTGACCGAGTGAAGTGATGCCGGGCCTGACCCTGTTCAAGTGCCTGTAATGGGGTGCAACCTTCATAATCTTGTCAATAAAAAACTGCCTCTCAGGCCTTGGACCCACAAGCGACATTTCTCCGATGAGAACATTAAAAAACTGTGGAAATTCGTCTATGCGGGTGCGGCGCATGAACCGGCCCCAAGAGGTAATCCGCGGATCGGTAGCAGAGGAAAGGGCCGGGCCTTTTTTTTCGGCATCTACATACATACTCCTGAATTTTATGATGTTGAAAGGGACGCCGCTTTTTCCGATTCTTTCCTGAAAAAACAAC
>JBIKMV010000293.1:0-3067 GCA_044359055.1 Catalimonadaceae bacterium | reverse complement strand
CTGCTCTCTCTGGCAGATACCGATCTGGTGTATGCCCCCGAAGCCCGGGATTTTTACAGGCAAATGCCCTCCCTGACCATGGATTTCGGGTCTCTGACCTCAGTGCTGGAGGGAGAAATGAGACCGGGACATTTTTCGGGAGTGGCCGTGGTGGTTTCCCGACTTTTTCACATTGTAGAGCCTGCAAGGGCCTATTTCGGCAGCAAAGACCTGCAACAGGTAGCCGTGGTAAAAAGACTTATCCGGGATCTGGACTTCGGCATTGAACTGGTAGCCTGCCCTACTGCCCGGAACGAAGATGGCCTGGCCCTTTCTTCCCGCAATACGCGACTCAGCCCGGAAGGCCTGAAAAAGGCGGCCATGCTGAACCGGTCACTACGCCTGGCGATTGAAGGATTTGACCAGCGAAACCCGCAGGATTCCTGTACTGAGGCAAAAGAATTTCTGGGCAAGTATGAGGGCATCGAACTGGAATATCTGGAATGGGTAGATTCCGACACCATGGAGTCGCTGCAAGCCGGAAAAGCCGCAAACAATCCCGCAATTTGCCTTGCGGCCCGTATAGAAGGGGTTAGGCTGATTGACAATATGCTTTTGGAAGAAACCTTAAGATAATCCCCAATCCGTAAAAATGGCCCGGAAACCAAAGCAATTCCGGCAAAAGTACTGTTAATTGCGGCCTCAAATTCAGGATAGGCTTCCTGACCGGAGCCAATCTGCCATGAAAGAAAGAATCATCAATATTCTGTTCGCAGTTCTCGGACTGATCCTTTTGTTCATCCTCCTTTTGGGAGAGTTGATGCGGTGGATTTTAGCCCTTCTGTATATTCCCAAGCCCAAGCCTGCCCCTCCGGTATATTATGTGAAAGTTTTGTGGCGCAACCTCGGACTGGCTGTATTTTTCATCTGGTTTTATTTTACTGCAGTAGAAATCAATATGTTCTGGCTTTTTGGAAAAAGTCCGGGTCTGGCGGATCTGGAAAAACCAAAACTGGCCATGGCCTCAGAGGTGTATTCTGCCGACGGCGTATTGCTGGGAAAATATTACCGCGAAAATCGGTCTCCGACAGAATATAAGGGCATATCTCCCTTTGTGGTGAAGGCCCTTCTGGCCACGGAAGATATCAATTTTCTCGACCACACTGGAGTAGACCTCGGAGCAACGCTCGGTATTGTGTATTACCTAGTCCGGGGCGACAAAAGAGGAGGCAGCACCATCACCCAGCAGCTGGCCAAAAACCTGTATAAAACCCGGAAAAAAGAAAATTTTAAGGGCATTCTGAGCTATGTTCCCGGACTTAAAACCCTGGTAGACAAAACCAAAGAATGGATTACCGCTACCAAGCTGGAAAAAAATTATACCAAGGAAGAAATTCTGAGTATGTACCTGAATACGGTGGATTTCGGGTCTAATTCTTATGGAATACGGACGGCGGCACAAACCTTTTTCAGAACCAGCCCCGGAAGGCTCAAAATCGAAGAAGCCGCTATGCTCATTGGTATGTTGAAAGCCACCACCACCTACAATCCTAAAAAAAACTACCAGAAAGCCCTGAACCGCAGAAATACCGTTCTGGCACAAATGAAAAAATACAACTTCATCAACCAAAAGCAGTTCGATTCGCTTTCGGCACTGCCAATCAAGCTCAACTACACCCAGGAACTGCATCCCGATGGCGTACTCGATTACTATGGCGGTTTCCTAACCCAATATCTGACGAGGTGGGGCGAAGAAAACGATTTCGACATCTACACCGACGGTCTGAAAATATTTCTCACCATCGATACCCGCATGCAAAAACATGCCGAAGAAGCGGTACACGAGCACATGAAATCACTCCAGAAAAGATTTGATGACCACTGGCGTGGACAAAATCCATGGATTGATGAAAAGAAAAATGAGATTCCGAATTTTATTGAAAATCTGGCGCAAAGGACCGGAGCTTATAAATCGCTGAAAAAGAAGTTCGGAGACCAAAACGATTCGATTCAGAAATATCTGGAAATGCCAAAAAAAATGGTGCGGTTCAGCTGGAAAGGCCCCGACACTGTGATGATGAGCACCATGGATTCGCTTCGTTACTACAAAAAAATGCTGCATGCGGGATTTTTGGTCATGGATCCTTATCGGGGACAGATCAAGTCATGGGTGGGCGGCATAAACTACGATTTTTTTAAGTACGACCATGTGGAACAATCTGTGCGCCAGCCGGGCAGCACCTTCAAGGCTTTTGTTTACGGCTGCGCCATGGAAAATGGCTACAACCCCTGTTCGCGAATACAGGACCGGTATGTAAAATACGAATACGACGAAGATTCGGCCGGAATCATGGTCCATAAAACATGGGCTCCCGGCAATGCAACAGGGGGATATTCAGGTGCCAACATGACCCTGCGCTACGCCATGGGCCGGTCCATCAATTCGGTGGCAGCACAACTAACGCATCTGCTTGGGGCGCAGAAGGTGGCCGATTTTGCTAAAGCCTGCGGCATCAGCACCCCATTGAAACCCATTCCTTCCATCGGCCTGGGCAGCAACGATGTATCGCTTCTGGACATGGTAGCTGCTTACTCCGTTTTTCTGAACAGCGGGTTCTGGAACGAGCCCATGATTGTAAGCCGGATTGAAAACCGCAACCGCAATCTGATCCGGAACTTTGTCCCCAAAACACGCAAGGTGATGACCGAACAAGCGGCCTACAACATGGTGCACATGCTGAAAGGTACCCTGCAGGAACCCGGGGGTACTGCCCAGGCATTGTTCAGCTTCAATATTTTCTACGGCAACGAGATGGGCGGCAAAACCGGTACTTCTCAAAACCAGTCTGACGGATGGTTTATGGGTCTGACCAAAGATTTGGTAGGGGGTGTTTGGGTGGGGGCAGAAGAACGGTGTGTGCACTTTCGGTCTCTCCGAGCCGGCGAGGGCTCCAAAACGGCATTGCCTGTTTTCGGCCTGTTCATGGAAAAGGTTTACCGCGACAAATCATTGGGAATCAGGCCTGGCTTTTTCCCTAAAAAGAAATTTCCGTTGCCATACTGTCCCAGCCGCTCTCCCAGAAAAGAT
>JBIKMV010000085.1:0-11138 GCA_044359055.1 Catalimonadaceae bacterium | reverse complement strand
AGACTCTATTGTTTTGCCGCTTTGGCTTTTATGGAACATTTGGTGCCTTCCATTGTGTTTTCTTGGATTTGGGGAAGACACTGATGCCTGGCTGATGGCGCAGACCATTCAAAAGCTCAAACTGGGACTTCCCTACGACCCAGCCCGTTCTCTCGGAAATCCTCTGTACGAATTTGCGGCAAGCCTCCTTCCTTCTTTTCCCGCTGGCAGGCTGACCAACTTCATTAACCTGATTTTGGCGAATATTTTTCTCTTCCGCCTGAAGGTTTTTTTTCCTGTCTCTTCGCCCTTGTCGCTTGGCTTCATAAGGCTTGCTTTGATGTGTATGCCATTTTTTCAGGAGGCCGCCACCTCTTCCATGGAGTACATTCCCGCATGGCTCCTTTTTTTCGAAACCCGAAGGGCATTGCATTTCAAAAATCCATTCTGGTTTTTTGCAGGCCTTGTAATGTGTTCTTTTCTCAGGATTGAATTTTTTCTGTTTCTAAGAATCCTTTTTTCGACTAGCAAACGCCATTCTAACCTTCAAATATTTCTCTGGATTTTCTGCCTGGGCCTGATTTCTTTTTATCTGGGCTGGGTGTGGGGCAAAAATCCAGCACCATTTTCTGACCTCCCTTCAGCCCTGAGTTTTTATGGTGGCAGGTTGATGTATCTGCTTCGGCAGGCCGGGCTTCTTTTACCTGCTTATCTGGTTCCATTTTTCCTTGTTTCAGGTTTGAAAAGGGACTTTTTTATGCCCTCAGAGATGAAAACCAATATTTTATTCTTCATCATTTTTCCTTTTGAATGGGCCTATATTTTTCCGGTCTGGCTTTGGTCGGCCAATGTTTTGGCGGATAGTGATTACAGTCATCCGAGGTTACTTTTGTTGCCGGTTGTGGGTTTTTTTCTGGGGTTTTTCACTGTTTTTCCTCCGGGTTGGGGGATGCCTGCCCAGGTTTTGAAAAGAAAATTGCAGTTGAAATGGCTTGACTGGGCAGAGAAACAAAAGCCGGAAAAACCTGAAATTCTCCTTCATGGGGCAACTTTTATTCCCTGGGATTACCAAAAATGGGAAAAGGTTCTGGACAACCGCATTTTCAGAAAAAGAGGCAGCCTGCTCTATGTGGGCGAAAAACTGCAGGAGGCTGAACTGGATTCTCTGTTCAGACTCGGGTTCCGGGTAAGGGTAGCTGATACCGATTCGGTTCGTTATGCAAACAAAATTTTTCCGGTGCAGGTAATCCGGCCCTGAATTTTCCTCCATGTGAAAACCCTTCAGGCTTTGGTATTGCCGGCTTTTCCCTGACTTTGCTTACAGCCTTTTCGGCATTTGGAGCATTTGTTTTTATGTTTGGGCCCTGATTTCAGGCTCGAATCCGGTTTTTCTGCTTTGATACTCACCATCATTACCCCTGTTTTCAAAGGAGCGGCTTTTCTGCAAGCCTGTATCGAAAATGTTGCCTCTCAGTGGGAAGAAGGAATCGAACACTGGATCATCGATGGTGGCAGCCTCGATGGTTCTCCTGAAATTCTTGAAAAAGCCGCTGGCAGGTATTCCCATCTGCATTATATATCAGAGCCGGATTCGGGGCAGTCGAATGCCATGAACAAAGGCATTGTATTGGCTAAGGGAACCTGGATTTCTTTCCTGAATGTCGATGATTTCTACGAGCCGGGAGCACTGAAATCGGTACTTGCCCTGATTCGGAAAAGTCCTGATGCGCAGAAGGTTTTGGTGGGTGATCTAAAAATATGGAACTCAGATGGTTCTTTACATTCGGTAAACAGCAGCCGTTCGGTACGCCTTGCCTCTCTGATTGCCGACCGTTGCGAATGGCCTTTCAATCCTTCCTGTTATTTTTATCCGAAAAAAATTCATGATCAGACGGGGCTTTATGCTGAAAAAGAGCACTTTGCCATGGATTATGATTTCATCCTCCGGATATCTCTTGCCAGGATTCCTTTCGAATATCACCCCGGAGTATGGGGCAATTTCAGACTATTGCCCACGGCCAAAACCTCTCAGGATCAGTCGGGTAACCAATCTTATCTGAGGGCTGAAGCCCTCCGTGATTCTTATTTTAAAAAATTGTCAATTGCAGATCAATGGATGGTTCGCTGGCTCCGGCTGGAATGGTTCCTGATTCTGAAATGGCGAAAATTTTTTCCAGCGGAAAAATGAGTGTAATTCAGAAATTAAAAAATCTTTTCATTCCCCGGAAACGGCCCAAAATCAGTACCATAATCAATTACTGCACAAACGATTACCAGTTTGTAGGTCATTGCATTCGTGAGGCGCTGTTTTTTTCCGATGAGGTATTGGTTCCCTACACCGACCATTTCTACAACGGTACTTCTGAAAACCGTGCTTTGCTGGAAAAAACCATAGCTGAAAATCCGGGAGCGAAGTTTATTTTCTTTCCTTACGATGCCGGTCTGGATGTGTTGCCCCAGCATTGGGTGACCACAGCCCGGGTGGTAGGTTGGAAAAATTCTTCGCCTTCTACTGATTTTATTTTATTTCTCGATGCCGATGAGGTAGTGGAAGGAAGCCGTTTCCGCGATTGGCTGGATGTATTTCCACTTTCCGGGATGAATGTGGTGAAACTGGCAAATTACTATTACTTCCGGGAGCCAAAATACCAGGCTGAAACCTTTGAAGATTCGGTTGTACTGGCACGAAAAAAATATCTCACAGAACCCATGATTATGGATTTTCTGGACCGTGACAAGGCATTCAGGGATATTCCGGAACCAAAGGCCCGCATGGTTATGGGCCTAGACAGAAGCCCCATGATACACCATTATTCATGGGTCAGGTCCCGTGAAGAAATGGTGAGAAAAGTGAGTACCTGGGGCCATAGCCACGAACGAAACTGGGTGGAACTGGTTAACCGGGAGTTCGACCATGGATTTACCGGAAAAGATTTTGTGCATGGCTATACCTATAAAGAAGTGAAACCCTACATCCAAACGGAAGAAATGCTATGATTCAGGTTCTGTACAGGATTTCGGACGGAGGCAATCCTAAGACCAAATTGCCAGGTGCAGGCAAGCAGCAATGTCTAGAAAACTGTATGTCTGAATTCGGGCCTTCTAACATCAGGGTGTTTGCAGACAACTGCCGCGAAACCACTTTGGAAATGCTCGAAAAACTCGGACTTCAGTATGAAACCATCGCATTGGGCAACGCCATGAGCTGGCGCTATGTTGCTGAATATGCCATCAGAACGGGCCGTTTGTCTGATAATGTCTATTTGCTAGAGGATGATTATCTGCATAAACCCGGCTCGGCCAAGGCCCTGGAAGAAGCCCTGAAATTTGCCGATTATGCTACCCTTTACGATCATCCTGACAAATACCTCGATGCCGGCAAAGGTGGCCCGAATCCCTATGTGGAAAACGGCGCAGAAAATACCCGGGTCTGGCTAACCTCCTCATGCCACTGGAAGCAAACCAATTCTACCACCATGACTTTCGCCACCAAAATAAAGACACTTGCAGAGGACAAAGACATCTGGTGGGAATTTACATCTCAGGGATTCCCGAATGACTTTGGGGCATTTCAGCGCTTGCAGGGTTTGGGCAGCTGGGAAAGCAGACTTTTTGGCAAAAAGCGAATCCTGGTTTCAGCCATACCCGGATTCAGTTCCCATGCCGAAACAGCATGGCTTTCCCCGCATTCCGACTGGGAGAAATTTTAAGCCAACCTGCTTTTCAGAAATGCAGTAATCAGCCGCACGCCGATTCCGGTTCCGCCTTTGGGTATGTAGCCCACAGCACCGCCTTCGAAAAAGGATGTTCCTGCAATGTCGAAGTGCAACCAGGGATAATCGGTAAAATGCTGCAAAAATTTGCCTGCTGTAATGGCACCGGCCTCTGCACCTCCGATATTTTTCATGTCGGCAACTTCTGATTTCAGATAATCGCTGTATTCATCCCAAAGCGGAAATTCAACCCCTCTTTCATACACTTCTTCGCCGGCTTTCCGGAGGTCACCTTTTATTTGTTCAGAAGCATTTCCCATAAACACAAAGCCCTCTTTTCCAATGGCACGGGCCGCTGCTCCGGTGAGGGTGGCAAAATCCATAACCAGCTCCGGTTCGTATTTTTTGGCAAATGCCAGTGCGTCTGCCAGAATCAGCCTTCCTTCCGCATCGGTATTCAGCACCTCAACTGTACTGCCATCAGAAATGGTGATGATATCTCCGGGGGACAATGCAGCGGCTGAAATCCGGTTGTCGGTGGCAGGTACCAGCCCGATCAGATAAACCGGCAGCTCCATTTCAGCCACAGCCTTGAAAACCCCCAGAACGGTGGCGGCACCGGCCATATCACATTTCATGTATTCCATACCCGAACTTGTTTTCAGGCTGTGCCCTCCTGTATCGTACACCACGCCTTTGCCCACAAGAACAATTGGTTTTTTATTCCGGGCATGAGATGGTTTGTATTCCAGAATGTTGAAGGTTGGAGGCAGATCACTTCCCTGATTTACACCCAGCAAACCGCCCATTTTCAAGGTTTGAATTTTATTTTTTCCCAGAACCTCAACTTCAAAACCAGATTCTTTGCCCTCTTTTTCAAAGGCTTCCGATAGTTTTTTTGCTGTAAGGAAGGATGCCGGCTCATTCACCAGGCTTCGGGTGGTGGCCACTGCCCCGCAGAGGATGTTCAGATCTTTTACCTGCTTTTTCTCCAGAAAAGGATGCCATAATTCCACTTTTTTCAAGCCTTTGGTTTTTTGCGATTTGTATTTCTCAAATCGGTAAGAACCCAGCAAAAGCCCTTCGGCAAAAGCCAGAACTATATCTGTATTGCCGGCATTGGACCAGATTTTACATCCGGTTGCTTTCTGCTTTTTAAAAAATCCTGCTGCTTCGGCACCGGCTTTACGACAATTTTCAAGAGGCTTGCCATGAAGAAAAACAATAAGAACGTGCTCGTTTTTCGAGCCAAAAGGAATGAGCTGACAGCATTCAGAATGTTCAGGTTTTACCCATCCTGGCATTAATCCAAGTGCGGCCACGGGCCAGTCTCCTGCTTTATCCAGCAGGAAGAGCTCAACTTTTTGGTATTCGGGTTCTTTGATCAGCGACAATTCGGCAATAGACGACATACAGAAAACAGATAGATTTAAAAAACAAAAAAAGGCAAAAAGCTGCAACTCAGAAAGCTTTTTTGCTTTCCCTGAAAACCATTCTCCCGGCTGCCTGAAATCTTTAAAAATTTCTTGTGGTTTGAGATGTGATTTTCAACCGAAAATCAGTACAAAGCCCAAAACGAGCAATGAAATGGGCGTGAGGACTTTCCAGCACAAACCCATCAGCTGATCGGCCCTCAGCCGGGGCAAAGTCCAGCGAATCCATATCATCAGCAGGCCAAGGGTCCAGGTTTTTATTACCATCCAAAGAAAATGCGGTTCAGACAGGAATTGCAAAGCCCCGAATCGTGGAATAGGAGAAGCCTTTCCCCCCAGAAACAAAAAAACCAGAACCAGAGAAAGAATAAGCATCAGAGCATATTCGGCAAGGAAAAATACTGACCATAAAAAACCGGAGTACTCGGTATGGTAGCCACCAATGATTTCTGATTCCCCTTCAGGAATATCGAAAGGAGCCCGGTTGCTCTCTGCCAGAATGGAAAGAAAAAATCCGGGCAGCAGCAGAATCAGAACCGGGCAGCGAAGGATATTCCAGGAAAAAATGCCGCCTATTTCTGCCAGGCCCAAAGATTGCAGAGGCCAACCCAAAGCCGCAGAAGGACCTGGCCCGGCCAATTGAAGGGCTTCGATCTCCTGCAGACTGCAGGTATCCGAAATCCAGAAAAAGCAAATCAGGGAAATGGCAAGGGGCACCTCATAGCTAACCATCTGGGCTATAGCCCTGCCGGCACCCAATAATGGAAACTGACTTTTACTGGCATAGGCAGCCATTAAAATCGCAACCGACTCAATCGAAATCAGGCCCATGAGAATCATGATGCCACCGGGAATTTGTGAAAATCCGGTCCCGAACGGAAAAAGAGGAACAAGGGCAAAACCCGAAAAAACGGCTGTAAAAACCAGCAGGGGAGCCATTATGAACATTTTTTTCCGGGCGCCAGAGTGCACAATGGTTTCTTTTTGAATCAGTTTCAGCAGGTCGGCAACAGGTTGCAGCAATCCAGCTTTGCCAACATGAAGGGGCCCGTATCGGTCCTGAAAGAAAGCAGCGATTTTCCGCTCGGCATAAAACCAAATCAGGACTGTGGTCAGCGTAAAAGACAGCGATGAAAAAAGGAGAATAATACCCTGGATCAGCACATTTTCCATAGAAATTCAGGTTTCAGCTCCCATTCAACTCTGATACAAGATT
This sequence comes from Catalimonadaceae bacterium, assembly GCA_044359055.1. Classification (GTDB taxonomy): domain Bacteria; phylum Bacteroidota; class Bacteroidia; order Cytophagales; family Flexibacteraceae; genus CAMDMI01. The sequence goes on along the minus strand of JBIKMV010000085.1, from coordinate 4,797 downwards.
CCTTTCTGCCACCAATTCAGGAAAGCCGGAAAAATCCGGGCCATGGTTTTATGGTCATGGCGTCCGTTTCCGAGTTCTAGATACTCCAGTTCTCTTCCCGGCATGTAACCCAGTTTTCTGAGTTCGGATATCAAATCCAAAGTGTCGCCCACAGAATCTATCAGCCCATCTCCATCACGATCAGCATATTCGTCGAGCCAGCCAGTCTGAAACCAAAATCTCAGAGGCTTTTTCTGGTCTGATTCTTTTACCAGTTGCAGGGCAATACGGTCTGAGGGTTTATAGCCATCTTCAAGGTCGCGGGTGCGCCACCAAAAACTGCCGGAAAACAAGCCCGCAATTCCGAAAATTCCTGGCAGATGCCAGCACAAATCAAAGGCCGAAAGGGCACCGAGAGAAAAACCGGCTACCGCACAATACTCCGGATTGGCTCTGATGGCAAACTGATTTTGAAGAAATGGCAGCAACTCTTTTTCCACAAAAGCCGCGTAAAGTGAGGCTTTGGTACCCCGGCCTCCAAAATCGGGCCGCCCCGAAATGCCATATTCCTGCCTCCGCTCACCCACATGCACTGCCACTGCCAGGGTTGGGCCAATCTGCCCCATTGTCAGCGCATCGTGCATCACCTCTTGCAGGCGGTAGGCTCCGGCATCCTGCCCGTCGTTAACGAGCAGCAACCGAAGAGGATTATGATTATCTGATTTTTCTGCAGGATACACCAGGTCGAGCAGTACTTCCCGGTCCAGGTGCTTACTTACAATTATTTCCTGCTTTTTCACCATAATTGATGAGGCAAAACTAATGATGCCCTGATAAGGGGAAAATATTTTTATTAAGACGGTTCTTTGGGGCGAAGCTTCAGACAACAAAACAGCCACCCCGTTTCCGAAGTGGCTGTTTCTATATTTTCCTTTAAGTGGAAATGCAGGGCTGTTACATCATGCCGCCCATACCACCACCACCCATCGGAGGCATTGGCTCTTTGGTTTCAGGATCATCAGCAATCACACACTCTGTGGTGAGCAGAAGTCCGGCAATAGAAGCTGCATTTTCGAGCGCAAGGCGTGATACTTTTGTAGGATCGATGATACCGGCTGCGAAGAAGTTTTCATACTTATCGTCACGGGCATTGTATCCGAAATCTGCTTTTCCTTCACGCACTTTGTTGATTACCACTGAACCTTCGCCGCCTGCGTTGGCTACGATGGTGCGCAGAGGAGCCTCAAGGGCAGTTTTTACAATGTTTACTCCGATGTTTTCATCTTCGTTGTAGCCTTTCACATGTCCAAGTGATTCTACTGCACGAAGGAAAGCCACACCACCACCGGGAACAATTCCCTCTTCCACCGCAGCACGGGTAGCATGAAGGGCATCGTCAACACGGTCTTTTTTCTCTTTCATCTCCACTTCGGTAGCCGCTCCGATGTACAAGATGGCCACTCCGCCGGAAAGCTTGGCAAGACGCTCCTGCAATTTTTCCTTGTCGTAGTCAGAAGTGGTATTTTCAATCTGTACTTTGATTTGGGAAATGCGTGCCTGGATATCCGCCTTTTTACCGGAACCATTTACCACGGTGGTATTGTCTTTATCGACAATGATTTTTTCGGCAACGCCCAGGTATTCCAAAGTAGCATTTTCCAGCTTGTAGCCTCTTTCTTCAGAGATTACCTGTCCTCCGGTCAGCACGGCAATGTCTTCCAGCATGGCTTTTCTGCGGTCACCGAATCCCGGTGCTTTCACAGCAGCAACTTTCAGGGCACCGCGGATTTTGTTTACCACCAGAGTAGCAAGGGCTTCTCCATCCACATCTTCTGCGATAATCAAAAGCGGCCGGCCGGTTTGAGCTGTTTGCTCCAGTACCGGCAGAAGTTCCTTCATGGAAGAAATCTTCTTGTCATAAATCAGGATGTAAGGGCGATCAAGTTCGGCCTCCATCTTGTCCGTATTGGTTACAAAGTAAGGAGAAAGATAGCCTCTGTCGAATTGCATACCTTCCACAGTTTTTACTTCGGTTTCGCGGCCTTTTGCCTCTTCCACAGTGATAACACCGTCTTTGCCTACTTTTTCCATGGCATTGGCAATCATGTCACCAATTTCTTTGTCGTTGTTGGCAGAAATGGTGGCCACCTGAGCAATCTCAGCATTGTTGGAAATGGCTTTGGATTGCGCTTTGAGGTTTTTAACTACAGCCGAAACGGCTTTGTCGATACCTCTTTTCAGGTCCATGGGATTGGCACCCGCTGTTACCGACTTAATTCCGGTGGTAAAAATGGCCTGAGCCAGTACGGTAGCGGTGGTGGTTCCGTCTCCGGCTGAGTCTGCGGTTTTAGACGCCACTTCCTTCACGAGCTGAGCACCCATGTTCTCAATGGGATCCTTCAGTTCGATGTCTTTGGCAACGGTTACACCATCTTTGGTTACCGAAGGAGCACCAAATTTTTTATCCAGGATTACATTCCGGCCTTTTGGTCCGAGGGTCACTTTCACGGCATCAGCCAGAGTGTCCACGCCCAGTTTCAGTTTTTCGCGGGCTGAAGTGTCAAAGAAAATTTTCTTAGCCATAACTTAATGAATATTAATTGATTAACGGAAATTAAAGAATTGCAAAAATGTCTGATTCTCTCATGATGAGGTAATCTTTGCCCTCGATGGTGATTTCAGTTCCGGCGTATTTGCCATACAGAACATTGTCGCCGATTTTTACCTGTGGTTTTACAAGCGTGCCGTTTTCAGCAGTCTTACCTTCGCCGATGGCAACGATTTCACCCTTCTGAGGTTTTTCTTTTGCTGTATCCGGTATGATGATACCCGAAGCAGTTTTTTCTTCTGCGGCAGCGGGTCTTACCAAGACTCTGTCTGCCAAAGGTTTAATGTTTACTGACATAGTAGATATTTGGAATCAAAATTTTACAAGTGCTATCGGAAAACTCAATTTCTGTGCCAGAATCTCAGTTCAGGAAAAACTGAGCTGCCGGATGCCAAAAAGACAGAATTTCGGTTTTTTGCAGAAGAGAAAAAAGAAAATTTGACAGACTTAAACAGAGATTGTTGTTCTGCCAGACCTGTTTCCATTGGCCTAATGAAAAAACCTTTCACCCCTGGGTATGACAATGTTTTTTGCCTGAGTTGAAAAATGGAGAAAAAAACCTCAATATTGAATCCGGATCAGAGCAATCTGAAAACACCTACCATGCATCGTTTGAAGTTCGGATATGTTATATTTTACTGGCCATGTATTCTTTTTTCACTCGCATTCAGTTCCTGCCGGCAACAAAAGACCACCGACCTTCTGCCCGATTCAGCCGCAGTAATTGTACGGATAAATTTTCCGGAACTGGCCACTCAATCCCTTAGAAATCCTGAAATGATGCAGGATTTTATTGCTGTGGCCGGTTTTGATCCGAAATACTCAGGCCTTGATTTTTTTCAGCCTGCGTATCTTTTTCAGGGTGCAGATAAAAAATGGAATGGCTACTTTTTCACTGCCGGCATTTCAAGCAGCTCCCATTGGGAAACTATGTTGAAAAATAAAGCCCTGAATCCGGTCAGGAGCCTCAATCATGGTTTTAAAGGATTGAGTGCTCCCGATTTTTTATGTGTCTGGAATGATAAAATAGCCCTGATGAATTTTTTCAGAGGCATAACCGGACCAATGGCCAATGAGGACGAATTGATTGAATACATCCGCACCCATGATGTAGGTAAAGAAAAAGATCCCCTGCCTCAGGAAGGTTTGATGACCTTTAAAATCAACTGGGCTCAGCAGGAATGGTTCGGCAGGGAGTTTGATTTTCAGTTTGAAGCCAAAGGGAAAGCCAGTCTAAGGGATAAAAAACTGGTGCTGGATGCAGAGGTAATGGAAGAAAATTTTTCCAATATGATTTTACCTTTTGCACGACCAGAAATGGAGAAGAAAGATACCTGTGGAATCTTCATGGCCCTTAAACCTGACCTTAAATTGATGTTTTCCTGGCTGAAAACGCAGGCCGGAAAAGAGGGGATTTCGCCGGATTTTCAACTGCCGGAAGCCATGGACCAAATCTCCGGCCCCTTGTGGGCGAGTGCAACCGGCTGTGATGAGGAAGGTCTGAAAGAAACTTTTCAGATTTCAGCACCCTGGCCCGACAGGGAAACGGCTGAGAAAGTCGAAAAGGCAGTAAAGGAGCAGATTCCACTAAACCAGCTGGAGTGGCATCATCTTCCTGGCAACTGGCTCACTCTTTCAATGCCCGGCATTTCACCCCGTTCCATTCCCTCCTTTAATCCCGGAAATCCAGCGCTTTTCTTCATGGATATGCGTCTCAAAAGTGGTCGGCTCAGGATAGAGGCCTCAACAAAAAAGAAAAACAGGAAATTCAATTTGCATATGGAAGTAGAGAATCCGGGCGATTTCTGGAAAGAAAAACTACGGTTCAGCCTTCAGGAAATCATGATGTAGGCATGACATGGAAAGTATGTTTGTTTAAAACTCACACCCCCGACCCTTTCTGAACAATTTCAGCCTTAATAGTCACCCCCGACACGCTGGTCGGAAAAGCCTTGGAACCGTTTTTCTTTCTGAATTTCTACCCGCAACTTTGCCCCATGGTTGACCTCTTGAAACAAGCTTTGGATTTTTTCCTGCATCTAGACAAATATCTCAATCAGATAGTGGCGGATTACGGCACCCTGTCTTATCTCATTCTTTTTTTGATTGTCTTTGTTGAAACCGGGCTTGTGGTGATGCCCTTGCTTCCGGGTGATTCTCTTTTGTTTGCAGTAGGTGCCCTTGCGGCTACCGCGGCCGAAGGTCAGGGC
>JBIKMV010000292.1:0-3081 GCA_044359055.1 Catalimonadaceae bacterium | reverse complement strand
CCGGCTTCGGGACCACATCAGCAGGAAGGGAATACTGCAATCGTACAGCATTCCGGCCCAAGAAAAAATATAAGCCGTTGATTTTAAGGCCAAAAGAGGTCCGATAAGTGGGAGATTGTCGTGGGCGGGCAGCCAAATCTTCAGGGGCAAGGCTTCCAATAGCCAGGCAGTATTGATTTTGGCAAGGCCGGCATATAGATACACAATGCAAATCAGCAGACTGAACATACCCAGGGACCAGCGTGGAACGCTGCCGTATCGGGGAAAATCCGGATGTCGGACCGGAATCGGTGCCAGGCAGAACAGCAGACAGGCCAGACTTACAAAATAATAGTGATTGAGATAATAGCTCAGGTCTATGAGCTCCGTGTAGGTAAACGAGAGGAAGAGAACACAGGCCGAAATCCTGTACCACCAACCGAACGACAGGCAAATGGCTGAGGCAATCATCAGATAATGAATGCCATACAAAATAGTTCCTGAAAAAACAGGAACCCATCCAAAACCAAAATACCGGAAATGAAAGACAGGCTGAATGTAATGGTCTTCTACCCAGCCAAGGGAAAGAAAGCGGATGGTTCCGCCTGCCATCAACATCCCGAAAACCCACCTGAGCACCACGAATGGTGCCGCACACACATTCGCCCTAAGGAAATCCTGACTCAGGAAAGAATAAAATTTCAGGGCACTGTTCTTCAACTTCGGAATAATCCTTTAAATAATTGAAATTCTGATATTTAAGTCGACATCCCCTACCCTGCCGGATGCTTTGTTATCCCTCCTTTTTCCTTTTGATTTCCCCATCAATCTCCATCCCCGCTTGCATAGGAAATGGAAATCCCGAGAACGGAAGACATATCGCTCTTAAAAAACCGGGTAAGCTTTTGAAGTTCGGTGTGCAATTGTTCCAAAGAAGGATCAGCAGAATTCAGAAGCTTTGAGAATGACCGGTCGGCAGGAACTGCATTCAAAGCCTCCCGAACCTTTTGAATCTGAAATTCAGTCTGACTTATCAGGGCAGGACCACCTTCGGAAGAAGCCAGATAAGCCCTGAATCCCTGTTCTGATTCGCCGTCTGCCAACCCGGTACCTTTCCAGATTCCTGTAAGAACTTCAAAATGTAAGTTTATGTATTTCAGTGAATTATCCGAGTAAACGGCTTCGGCCAATTCCGGCTGAACACCGGTTTGTCCGGGTCTTTTTCCCAAGGGCAACCCCAGTTTCAGGTTTTTTAGCATTTCAAAACTCTTAACGAATCCGTTGTAAAGCATAGCTGTGCTGCTGCCTGTGGCTGTGCTGTTGTCTTCAGTGAAAGAAGTTTGATAGCTCCCTTCCCAGCTCTGCAAAACCGGTGAGATAAGTCCTGAAACATGCTCACAAAGTTTTACCAGATACTGTCTTGCATATACATTTTCAAATCGTGTGAGTACAGCCCGTTGGTTGTAATTCTGATCAAATATCAGATATTCAATAGCCAGAAAACCCCTGGCATCCCTGTTGAAGTCATTAAGATTAAAAGTGCCTGTTTCCAGGATGTTGTCTATCTTGGTTCTGCTTACCGGGAAAACCCCTGCTTCCTCCCAAAGAGATTTGCGCAGACCTTCTTCACCGGCAGGGCCGAAATTAAAAACAGAAGCCCGCTGCCATGCCTGAAAGGCTCTCTCCCAACCCACCTGAAGACCACGAAGACCTGCCGAATCCGGGCGGGCATAAAAGGCAACGGCCATTTCCTTCATGGAAAGGGCTTCGCTGTTGAGCGCCTGAAATGCCGGAATAATCTGTCGGGATGCATAAAATCTCAGCATCTCCTTTCTGTCAAATCCATTGGCTTCGGGTCCTGCATCCGGATTCTGAACGCAAGACAAGGGCAACAATGCCAGCACCAGAAGGAAAGGGATAAAAAGTTTTCTCACAGTATTCTGCGGTTTAGCGGCCTTGTTCTGTAATCCAGTTTTTGCGGAAGTCTTCAATCTGCTGATCCGAAAATCCATAAATACTTTTTAGCTCTGAAATGACCTGCTGAAGTTTTACCAGCTCTGTTTCCGGCTGAGTAACAAACCGGTAGCAGGCTGCTTGTCCTTGTACCGGCGCATTCATGCGCTCCAGATTGCGGTCAATTTGCTCTGTGGTAATCCGTGAAAAGCCGGGATTCAAAAGGCGGTAACCATGCAAAAAACCTATGGCTTCACTCAGGGCATGCAGGGCATTTGCCTTATCAGATTCTGTCGGATTGGTTTTGCTCAACAGAGAAACCACCAAATGGCAATAATTGATGATGGTGGCAGCATTTACTTTTTCCAGATTCAGCAGAATGGCATCCGAAGCTTCAGATGCTTCTTTCTTCATTACAGGATTATGTTTCAGTGAGGCCTGTAGTTTGATGTAGTTTTTCTTCAGTTCGGTGTAGAATCCGGAGCCGTCGTTTTTGTCTCTACGGGCAATGTAAACTGCAAAAAAAGCATCCGGCCTTATTGCTTTTGCTGCATTGGAGGTATTGGGAAAGCCGGGGTTTGAACCTGTAATTGCCAAAATCCTGTCCGAGGTAGCATGGTTCAGGTCGGCCCTGAGCAAGGCGTTGGCATATCGGAAAAGGACCGAACCAAACATTCCTTTTTCTATCATTTGTTCCGGTTCAAGACCATATTGGTTAAAAAGATAACCACCATAGACACCCCCTTTATCCTCCGGACCGGGTTCTCCCGGAGAATACAGATTGCCTGAGGCCTGTGCTGCCATAGACAACCAACCGCCTGGCCCGCCAATGAGGGCCTGATAATAATCTGTATTCACAGAAGCCAGAGAGGCATTGCCGTTGTTGAATAATCTGGCAAGAGTTTCAGAAGATAAGCGCTTACCGGCAATCCTGCCGGTCTTGATGGTGTCTGTCAGGGTTTTCAATTTGAGCAGTACAGCTGCCTCCTCACCGGTATGGGCATCAAATCCGGAGCCGTCGTAGGTTTCAGGAATTTGAAATACCGGTAAATTTTCATTTTCCTTCCTGCATGAAAAAAACAGAAATGAAATCAGAAAAACCCCGGATAAAAACAAATGAATGACGGCTCTCATGGATACTTTTTAAAA
>JBIKMV010000291.1:0-3097 GCA_044359055.1 Catalimonadaceae bacterium | reverse complement strand
GGGTGGGCTTGATTTGAATAATTAAAGCTTTAACCCGTATTGGTCATCAGGAAATCTATTCCGAGGCTAAACTGCTTGAAATGCCGACAAGTCGGCACAGGTCAGAAGCTTCGCCCTCTTTTCTACCGTATCCGTAGCGCTGTTGCGAATTTCGAATAAAAGAGGGTGATTTTTTGCCGTTTAACCTCTCATAACAAAGTCCTAACGACCAATTCGGGTTTAAAATGGCTATGCTCAGCTTTTAAGTTTTGCTTAAATTTTTATTTTTATAAATAGTTTTAGAATGGTGACCTATTTTTGTGGTTTAACCAAATCTCTTACACTTTCAAATCTTTTGTCATGTTTGAAAAACCTATAAAACGGTATTTTTTTGCTTTCATTTTTTTGCTTTTCGGTGGGCAAATTGTTCAGGCTCAAATTGTTACAATAACTCCCCGCTTTCCAAAAATCACCGACTCGCTCACCATCATCTACGATGCTACCAAGGGCAATGCCGGCCTGAAAGACAGCAACGAAGTGTACATCCACACCGGTGTGATTACGGGTGGGCCCAATGCCACCGGCTGGAGCAATGTTCCCATGACCTGGGGCAGTGCCAATGCACGCTGGAAAATGGAAAACCTTGGCAACAACAAATTCAGGATTCGGTACCGGCCCACCAATTTTTACAATATATCACCCAGTCTGGTGGTCTATCGCCTGGGATTTGTGTTTCGCAACCGCTCCGGTTCAGTAACCGGAAAAACCGAAACCAACGGAGATATTTTTATGCCCGTTTTTCAGCCCAATCAGCAGGCAGTATCCTTTTTTGATCCTTCTTCAGACTTTATTCTGGTAGAAAATGGCGCTGTGGTTCCCTATCTGGGGGCTTCCAATTTTCCGGCCAACCTTCAGGTATTTGTAAACGGCAACCTTACCAATTCCGTCAGCAACGACACCACCATTACCGGAAACATTCCCACCACAAGCGGGGGAACCAAGAAAATTCTGCTTCGGGCAGAGGGTCTGAATAATCTGGCCGATTCCTTTACTGTAAGAATAAATCAGCCGGTGCAGATTGCCGCATTGCCGGCCGGAGTTGAAGACGGGATCAATGTACTCAGTCCCACATCAGTGGTGCTGGTGCTTCGGGCGCCCTTCAAAAATTATGTATATGCCATTGGCGAATGGAACAACTGGAATCTGGAAGATGCCAATCAGATGCGCAAAACCCCTGACGGAAAATTCTGGTGGGTACAGCTTGACAACCTCGACCCGGCCCGGACTTATGCCTTTCAGTATCTGGTAGACGGAAACCTCCGGGTGGCCGATCCTTACTCCGATATCATTCTCGACCCCAGCAATGACTCTTTTATTTCGGGTTCCATTTATCCCAATCTGAAACCCTATCCCACCGGTAAGACTACCGGAAATGTTTCTGTATTTAAAACCGTCAATACTCCTTTCAACTGGCAGAATACTTCATTCAAGCGGCCTGAGAAAAAAGATCTGGTGGTGTACGAACTGCTGATCCGTGATTTTGCCAATGCCAAAACCTATAAAATGCTGGCCGACACCCTAAAATATCTGAAACGGCTGGGGGTTAACTGTGTGAAAATCATGCCCATCATGGAGTTTGAAGGCAACCTGAGCTGGGGATACAATCCAAGTCACCATTATGCCATTGATAAATTTTATGGAACAGCTACGGCTTTCAAAGAATTTGTGGATAAAGCGCACGGCATGTGTATTGCAGTAGTTCTGGACATTGCCCTGAACCATTGTTTTGGCCAGTCTCCGTTAGCTCAGTTGTATTGGAACGGTGCATTAAATCGCCCGGCCGCCAACAATCCCTGGCTCAATGAGGTGCCCAAACACGATTTCAATGTGGGAAGCGACTTCAATCACGACAGCCCCGATACCCGTTATTATGTAGACCGGGTGATGAAACACTGGCTTCAGGATTACAATGTAGATGGATTTCGCTGGGATCTCTCCAAAGGATTCACCCAAAGAAATACCCTGGGCAATACTGCGGCATGGGGAGGCTACGATGCCAACCGTATTCAGATCTGGAAAAATCTCTACGACGACATGCAAAGCTATTCGCCCTGTTCTTACTGCATTCTCGAGCATTTTGCTGACAACAGCGAAGAAAGAGAGCTGGCCAACTATGGCCTCATGTTTTGGGGCAATATCAATTACAACTACACCGAAGCGGTAATGGGCTGGACCAATACCTCAGACCTCAGTTGGGGCTATTATAAATCCAGAAACTGGAATCAGCCCAACCTGATCTCCTACATGGAAAGCCATGATGAAGAGCGCATGATGTATAAATCCCTGCAATATGGCAACAACTCACAGGCTGCCAATGGCTACAACCTCCGGGATACCACCACCATTATCGACCGCATCAAGCTGGCCTCTACCTTTTTCTATACCATCCCGGGTCCTAAAATGCTCTGGCAATTTGGCGAAATGGGTTATGGATATTCTATCAACTGGCCCTGTACCAATCCCTGTACCAATGGCGCAAACCGCACCGGCCAGAAACCCATCCGCTGGGATTACCTTAATGAACCTAGAAGGAGAAGCCTTTGGAATGTTACCCAGGCATTGATGGCCCTTAAGCGCTTTGAACCTGTTTTTAAAACCGAGCCGGCAACTTCTGCCCTTACCATAGGCAATGTTTCCATGAAGCGCATTGTGCTCACCCATTCCTCCCGCAATGTGGTGGTACTGGGCAATTTTGGCGTAACCAACAGCACCATGAATCCCAATTTCCCCAATACCGGCAAGTGGTACGAATTTTTTACCGGCGACAGCATCACAGTGGCTGCCGGAACCGACCCCATTGCACTTAATCGCGGTGAGTTCCGGCTTTACAGCAATGTAAGATGGCAGACGCCGACCTATTACCAGGCCCTGCTCCAAAATGAGACTTGCGTACGCCCGCCCAACACTGACCCCTGCGGCAATGTCCTCAGTGTAGAGCCTCTCAGCGACTCATACGACAGGGTAGCCATTTATCCCAATCCCGGAAACGGCAGGTTCAGCATCAAACTGCCTTACCTCACCGACGGATTGGCCCGCATCACCCTTGTGGATATTTCCG
>JBIKMV010000290.1:0-3100 GCA_044359055.1 Catalimonadaceae bacterium | reverse complement strand
CTCGGCACATTTGGTCAGACCAAAAAGCAGGAAATCCTGTATGCCGACAAAGTGCTGGATTTTTCTTCAGAATACAGCCTGGAACTGTATTCCAGTAAGCAGATTCTGGGTGAGCCCAATGCGCTCCCCCTCGGCGGCGACAATCCTTTTGCCTGGAGTCCGAAAAGGCAAACGGGGACGCAGTTTATTACTGTGGGCTTTGAGAAGGAGATAGAGATTTCTCAGATTGCCATTGGAGAATGCTACAATCCCGGTTCGGTAAGCAAGGTAATTGCCATAGAACCAAACGGGAAAGAGCACCTGATCAATCAATTTTCTCCCAAACCCATCCGGCAGGATTCCCGACTGCTGCACATATTTCTAGAGGAGCCCTCTCCCTGGCCGGTGAAAGCCATTAAAATTGAAATGGATTGTGACAAAGTCCCGGGTTTTAACTCCATTGATTTTATTGCCATTTCTGATGGAAAAGAACCTGTGGAAGTGAAAATCAATGATGCAAAGCAGATTAATCCAAACATTACCACCGAGCGCCTGACCGAAAAAATCAATTCTCAATACGATGAAGTAAATCCTATTATCAGTCCGGACGGTAAGCGGCTCTATTTCGGAAGGCAAAACCATCCGGACAATATGGGCAGAGAAAAAGATGCCGAAGACATCTGGTATTCGGACTGGGACGAGCAAAAGGGCGAATGGGGAGTGGCCCGGAATCTGGGAGCACCCATCAACAACGACAAGCCCAATTTTATGTGTTCGATTACCCCCGATGGTAAAACTGTCTTACTTGGAAATATTTATAAAATGGACAAAAAGAACTCCATGGAAGAGGGTGTTTCTATGGTTAGCCTTGGTCCTGACGGCTGGGGAAAGCCAAAAGCCCTGAAGTTCAACGGATACATCAATGAATACAAAAAAGCAGGATATTATCTCTGCCAGAACCGGAAAGTGATGCTTCTTTCCATCCGGGCAGAAGAAGCTCTGGGCGAAGACGGGTCTGATTTGTATGTGAGCTTTTTGCAGGAAGACAGTACCTGGAGCAAGCCCATCCACACCGGCAAGACACTCAATAGCGTAGGCAATGAATCGGCCCCGTTTCTGGCAGCTGATGACAGGACCCTGTTTTTCAGTTCTGACGGATTTTCAGGCTATGGCAGCGATGACATATACATGAGCCGCAGGCTGGATGATACTTGGACAAAATGGTCGAAACCGGCCAATCTGGGTAAAAACATAAATACTGGGCAATCTGACATCTTCTTTACCCTACCGGCAAATGGCGATTATGCCTATTTCTCCTCAAACGGAAAAGATTCTGATGGTCAGTTGGATTTGTACCGTTTGCGCATTCCGGATTTGTTCAAGCCGGCCGCAATGATTGAAATTTCAGGAAAGGTCTTGGATAAATTTTCCAGAAGGCCTGTGCGGGCAAAAATTGTGTACGAAAACCTGACAACCGGCAGAGAGCTGGGAATCAATGAATCCAGCTCAGCCACCGGTGCATACAAAATCATGGTTCCGGTTGGTTCCAAATATGGATACCTGGCACAGGCCGAGGGCTACCTTTCTGTAAATCAAAGTCTGGACGCTGAAAATCTGGAGGAACCCCAGAAAATTACCCAGAACCTTTTCCTGATCCCCATTAAAAGAGGCTCTCAGATTGCTCTGAACAACATATTTTTCGATTTCAACAAAGCAGAACTCAAAAAAGAGTCCTTTTCTGAACTGAATCGGCTGGTTGAAATGATGAATGAAAGTCCGAAGATGAAAATTGCCATCGGGGGGCATACCGATTCCAAGGGTTCGGACGAATACAACATGAAATTGTCGGCCGAAAGGGCCAATGCGGTGAAAAACTACCTGTTGAAAAACGGGATTTCTGAAAACAGAATGACCATAAAACAACTGGGCAAAGCCGACCCCCTTACCGTGAACGAGGAAGCCAACGATGGGGCATCGCTGAATCGTAGGGTAGATATTACCTTTGACGGGGATCTGTAATCCGGGATTGAATACCGGACAACTAGTCGGCAACAATTCTAACCATGCTTTTCTTATCCGCTGAGGGCAAAAGCCGTCTTATGAAAAGAAAACAATAAACCAAAGACCCTGAACAGGGGTTTTGGAACTATGAAGGTTTTAATTCTCAGCACATCCACACGCAGGGGGAGTCTGACTCTGCGGTTTGCCAGATATCTGAAAAACGAAATTCAGAAACTTGAAGAGGCCGAAGCGGTTCAAATTCAGAGTTTTGAAGATTTTGATTTTCCCAGTATCGGCCGGGGAAAGACCGACCCTGAGAACCTGAGCACATTTCAGAAAAATCTGATTGACTCATGGAATGAGGCGCAGGTGGTCATTATCTGTTCTCCGGAGTACAACTGGACAGCCGGAGGAGAATTTTTCATTCTTACTGATCACCTGAGTTCCAGACAATTTTCTCACCTGTTCCAAAATAAAGTTTTTGCTTTTGCCGGAACTTCATCCGGCCGCGGTGGCCGCCTTCCTGCACTGGAAGCCGGCAAGGTGATTTCAAAAATCATTTCCTTTCAGAATCAGTTGTCTGTTCTTTCCCCCAAAATATTTGAAGCCCATGAAATCGGGCAAAACCTGAGTGAAGAATCTGTTTCCACCGGCAATCCGGTATTTGAATCAGGGGTACGGGATTTCGCCCGATATACGATGAAAGTGGCCCGCCGCTGGATAGTACCTGAAAAAATTGCCTGATTTGCCTCTTTGAAATTCCTGATGATGAAAAAAAGAAAACAAACTGCCGCTCTCCTGCTTGTTTTGGTTTTTGCCTTTGTGCATGGGCAAGTCAGGGCCGGAGACCTTCCAAAGCCCAAAGTTAAATGGGGAATCTCCCTGGCTTTGTGGAAAGACAGCTTTGAAACAGGCTTTCAGGAAGTTGCTTCGCTGGGCCTGCAGGCCGTTCAACCGGGGATGAATGTTTATGAGGCATACAAAAACAAACCCGGAGAACTCAAATCAAAACTTAAAAAAGCAGGCTTGAAAATGCCGGTATTTTCCGGCGGACAGATAGATGGTGACCCGGCTAAAAGGCAGGCTCAGATACTGGAATTGACAGAAATAGCCCGGTTTG
>JBIKMV010000084.1:0-11251 GCA_044359055.1 Catalimonadaceae bacterium | reverse complement strand
TGGATAAGCGGCTTCTCGCTGCTTTTCATTGTATATTACTTCAATGCAGAAGCGATGCTGATAGACAAAAATGTATTGGATATCAGTGCTTTGCAGGCAATCGGCATAGGCATATCTTCCTTTGTGGCGGGCTGGATATTGTACGACCGGCTTTGCAAATCTTTTCTTATCCGGCATCCGCTTGCCTTTGCACTCACCGGTTTTTTGATTCTTACCGCCTTTGCATTTTTTTACACCCATGTATTCAGTGCCCGGGCGGCCTACATCCATTTTGGTGCCCTCATTGGCACCCTCATGGTGGCCAATGTGTTTTTTGTGATTATACCCTCGCAAAAAGCCATGGTGAAGGCCGCCAAAGAAGGAAAGCCACTCGATCCTTCATTGGGCAAAAAGGCCCTGGCCCGTTCCATTCACAACAATTACTTCACTCTGCCCGTGCTTTTTGTCATGGTGAGCAACCATTTTCCAAGTACCTTCGGATATAGCTATCCATGGCTTTCGCTGGCCATCATTTCCCTGGGTGCAGCGGGCGTAAAACACTGGCTGAACCTGAAAGAAAAGAAACAGCAAAGCGTTTGGGTGATGCCGGTATCGGTATTGCTGTTGCTGGCTGCAGCTTTCATTACTGCACCCAAAATGAACCCGGATGCCTGCGATGAAAAGGTGCGTTTTGCTGAAGTAAATGCCATCATTCAGAACCGTTGCGTTTCCTGCCACTCGGCCAGGCCTACGGATGATGTATTTACCCGGGCACCAAACGGGGTGATGTATGACACACCGGAGCAGATTGTGGCAAAAAAACAATTGATAATGCAGCGGGTGGTGGTTACCAAAACCATGCCCCAGAACAATAAAACCAACATCACCGAAGAAGAGCGGAACAGGATTCGCTGCTGGATTGAAAGCGGTGCTTCTGTGGATTGAGGGATGATTTTTCATTTTAAACCGGAAATCGGTTCATGAAGCAAAGCCGGGGATTTGCGAATAAAATATTCCCGAACGGTAATTAAATTCAAAATGTCAGGGAATTCGGGTTTTTTATTCCCGAACGGTAATTTTTATTTGGAAAAAGAAAAAATCAGTCTTAATATTACCGCTCGGTAATTTAAAATGAACAAACCCGTCTCATCGCCTGAAATGCTCGGACAGTTGGTAAGGGAAACCCGTAAAGCATTGGGCGCCACCCAGAAAGATCTTGCACTTACTTCCGGCACCGGCATTCGGTTTATCATCGACCTTGAAAAAGGAAAGCCAACAGCTCAGCTTGGAAAAGTGATGATAGTGCTGCAAAATCTGGGCCTCCGGATGGAACTGAAAGCTCCGGAACCAATCAGTCAAAATAAGAAGTTATGAAAAAAAGCTTGCAGGTTTTTTTGTATCAAATGCCGGTAGGTCGGTTGATTCAAAACGATAATGGCCTGTTGTCTTTTTGTTATTTACCAACCTATCTGGCTGATTCGCAAGCCATTCCATTGTCTGTTTCTCTTCCTTTGCGCCGAGAGGAGTTTAATTTCAGAGAATGCAGTGGATTCTTTTCCGGGCTTTTACCCGAAGAATCCAACCGGCAGCTGATTGCCCGGAATTTGGGTATCTCTGCCAATAATGATTTCTCATTGTTGGCCGAAATCGGGGGTGAATGTGCTGGTGCTGTTTCGTTTTTGGCTCGGGATCAATTGCAGTCAAACACACTACCTTCCTACCGTAGGCTGAGCGGAGAGGATTTGGTTTCTGTCATTCTCCAACTTCCGGCACGTCCCATGCTGGCCGGAGAAAAAAATGTTCGCCTCTCGCTGGCAGGTGCCCAGACCAAGCTTGCTGTTTGGGCAGAGGGAAAGGATATTTCGGTTCCGCTCTCCGATGCCCCGAGTTCACATATTTTAAAGCCGGAATCGCCTCATTTTGAGGGGCTTGTACATAATGAAGGTTTTTGCATGATGCTCGCAGCAGCCTGTGGATTGCAGGTTGCAAAAGTAGAAATCCGTCAAGCCGGTGGTTTGGATTTTCTGCTGATTGAGCGGTACGACAGAAGAATCGTTTTTGATGCGAATTCGGGTTTTGTGGTTCCTTCTGTAATGAGATTGCATCAGGAAGATTTTTGTCAGGCATTGGGAATCAGGAGCGATTTTAAGTACGAAAAAGAAGGAGGTCCCTCGTTCAAGCAGTGTTTTGAGCTGATTAACCGAAATTCCCAAATCCCCATGACGGACAGACAGAGGATGCTGGATGCCATGATTTTCAACTTTTTAATTGGAAATTGCGATGCTCATGGAAAAAACTTTTCGTTTCTGTTTGAGCAAAAGGGAGAAGGCTTTCAGATTCGGCTTGCTCCACTTTATGATTTGGTCTGTACCTCCTGCTATCCAACACTTGACCAGAATCTGGCAATGTCCATTGGCGGAAAGTTTGTCCTCAGCAAAATTAAACCGGAACATTTTGAACTTATGGCAAAAGAGGTTGCGATTTCAGTGCCCTTAATGAAAAAGCGGTTTACCGAATTGACAGGCATGGTATTGGAAACCATCCCCTCCATCGCCGCCGGGCACCCGATGGCTGAAAAAACTGCAGATTGGATTAAAAGTCATTGCCATTCAGTATGGCCTTGGTTTCAATAAACCCTTTGCAGGCTTTCGTTTCATCTGTTTTTTTCTTTACTTCACTTCTGCTGATTTCAGGATTTTCGGATGTCAAAGGGGGGATTTCTGTTGGATGTCATGGGAATCATACCATCCTTATGCAATCCCATTTTCTTTCCATTCCCCGATTATGCTATATTTTTGGGGATTGCAATCCCCAAAAATTATATATATACGGTGATTTAAAGTTCGAATTGAATCTGATCAGCCGGATTGATGTTTGCAAGAATAATATCAGAAGCACTGAAAAAGCGGTTTTTTTAAAGGAAAAGCCCTGATTTTGCTGGGTCCCCGGCAGGTTGGAAAATCCACACTGATCCGGGAGTTGCTGAAAGGCCGGGATTTTGTTTTTGTCGATGGCGATAACCCCGATGACCGCCGTCTGCTGGAATCGGCAGGCACCTCGAAAATCAAGTTTCTGGGAGGAAATAAGAATATTCTTTTCATTGATGAAGCCCAGAGGATTCCCGGTATTGGCTTGATTGCCAAAATCATCATCGATCAATTGCCCGGAATACAGGTGATTCTCAGCGGTTCTTCTGCCCTGGAGATCCATGATGCCACGCAGGAACCGCTTACCGGCAGAAAATTTGAATACCATCTGTTCCCCATCAGTTGGGAGGAACTAGAGTTCTCCGAAGGTTATGCCGGAGCGCTGAATCAGCTTGAAGAAAGGCTTGTCTTTGGCATGTATCCGGATGTTCTCAACAACCGCTCCGATGCCCAGGAAATCCTCAGGAATCTCTGCAATAGCTATTTGTATAAGGATGTACTTTCTCTTTCAGGAATAAAAAAGCCTGAATTGCTCGAAAAACTGGTAAAGGCCCTGGCGCTTCAGCTGGGAAATGAGGTTTCTTACAATGAACTTTCCAATCTTTTGGAAATAGACAAAGCAACCGTTTCCCGGTATTTAGATTTGCTTGAAAAGGCATTTATCGTTTTTCGTCTGCAGAGTTTCAGCCGGAACCAGAGAAATGAAATCCGCCACAACCGGAAAATTTATTTTTACGACAATGGAATCCGGAATATGGTGATCAACAATCTGAATCCCCTTGATATGCGAACCGATAAGGGTGCGCTTTGGGAAAACTTCCTCATCAGCGAGCGCATGAAAATGCAGTCTTATCATCAGATGTATACAAGCCGGTATTTCTGGCGTACCGTTCAGAAACAGGAAATAGACCTGATAGAGGAAAACGGTGGCAGGATTTATGGTTTTGAATTCAAGTGGAAAAATGCAGGCCGGAAAAAAATTCCTGCCTCATTTCTTGAGACATACCAGGCCGAAGGCAGAATCATAGACCGCGAAAATTTCCGTGATTTTCTGATACCTCAAGATGATGACCAAAAGGTTTGAATTCAATCCTTAGCATTGCCCTAATCGGCCTGCTTCCAAATCGTCTTTCTTCAATTTCCCGGATTTAAAATAAAACAGGAAAAAAAGCGAAACCAAAGGTTCTGTTGCGCAGCCTGTTCATCCTGTTTATTCCCAATCGCCGGATTGCCTGGATGACGATATCAATAGCTGATTATCTTCTCTCCGCTTACCCCGTTCGCAAGATTCCAGTTTACTTTCCAGCCGTAGGCACAATCGCGGGAATCGGGCTGGCCCTGTTCGTTTACTCCGAAGTTAAGGGTAGCTGTATTGCCCGCAGATTTATAGCGGATTGTTCCGGACCGGGGCCGCCACAGCAAGCAATAGGTATCGCTGATCAGCCTGGCCAGATATTGGTTGGTAAAAGCAGCACCTGCCCGGTTGGTGCCCCAGGTATCGATGTTGGCCAGTCCGTCCAGGGTGGTGTCGCCTAAAGCGGCAAACTGAAAAAACTGCCGGTTGGGTAGGACCACATATTTCCAGGTGGTGGTCCGGGCGATGTTGTAATTTACAGTACCCGAATTTCCGTCTTTTGCAATCACCACGCTCATGCCTGAGGCCCGTTCTCTGTACAGCAGCGAGTCCAGCCCCAGGGTAAGGGCAACCCAGTTGGTACCTCTCACATTCGTCAGAAATTTGGTGCCGTTCATGGTCCAGGATTTTTGGTCCCTCAGGCGGGTAACCTTGTAGTTGCTGAAGGTGATGGCAAGTTTTGCGCCTTGATTTCCCCAGCGATTGCCCTCTGTTAGGGTGAAGGTAATGGTGCCCGAACGGGTCCGGGATGGATTGCCGCAGGGTGTCTGACCGTCATACGAAAGGCGAATGGTTTTTACCCCAACCGAATCAACAGAGCAACCGCAGATTATTTTTCTGGTCACTGTCGCTACCCGGCCTCCTTTGATGGAACCGTAATTTTCAATCGCATCCAGCACATCGCTGTTGGCCTGATCGCCTTCGCTTTTCAGGTCATTGTTGTCTTCAGTCTGAACCAGTTGTTCCTGCTCTGCCGGAAAGGTATCTTTTTCTTTTTTGCAAGCCCAGAAAGCCGGAAGGGCAGCCAGGCATACCCAAATCAAACATTTTTTCATGGCAATTGATTTTTCGTAGAAACTGATATGCGTTAAAAATATTGAAGTAAAGCAAGATAAAATTCTCTGGATGCGCAATTCTTTTTTTGCCTGAACCCAACAAGGGCCCCTGAATTTTCATAATGCTCTGCGATTTTTCCTTAAATTGTCCACAAAGATTTTTTGATGCCTATCTCCTCTGAGTTCTTTCCAATACCCGATTATAGGCCTTATTTTGCGTCCTTAATTAAAGCCTTATTTCCACTTGAATCAGGAACCAAACGAAAACCAGCCGGAAGACAAGGGCCTCAATTCGGTTACCCACATTGACGGTCTGTTTGAAAACTGGTTTATTGACTATGCCTCTTATGTAATCCTAGAGCGGGCTGTGCCTTCCATAGAAGACGGCCTTAAGCCCGTGCAGCGCCGCATCATGCACGCCATGAACTCCATCGACGACGGGAGATTCAATAAAGTGGCCAATATTATCGGACAGACCATGCAGTTTCACCCCCATGGCGATGCATCCATTTATGAGGCCATTGTAAACCTTGGTCAGAAGGATCTGCTCATCGAAACGCAAGGCAATTGGGGAGATTTCAGGACAGGGGATGGCGCAGCCGCTGCCCGATATATCGAGGCACGGCTCAGCAAGTTTGCGCTGGATGTATTGTTCAATCCGCAGACCACCCACTGGCAGATGAGCTACGATGGCCGGAAGAAAGAACCCATCCATTTGCCTTCCAAATTCCCGCTTTTGCTGGCGCAGGGAGTGGAGGGAATTGCGGTAGGACTGGCCACCAAAATTCTGCCCCATAATTTCATAGAGCTCTGTGAGGCCTCTGTAGATTGCCTTCAGGGTAAGCCGGTCAATCTGCTTCCTGATTTTCCTACCGGCGGCCTGATGGATGTTTCGGGGTACAATGGCGGCATGAGAGGCGGAAAGGTCAGGGTTCGGGCAAAAATCGAAGATCTGGATAAGAAGGTGCTGGTAATCAAAGAAATCCCCTTTTCTACCACCACCACTTCCCTTATGGAAAGCATAGTTAAGGCTTCGGATGAGGGAAAAATCAAAATCAAAAAGGTGGTGGACAATACCGCCAAAGATGTTGAAATTCAGGTACATCTGGCGCCCGGCGTTTCGCCCGATGTCACCATAGATGCCCTGTATGCTTTTACCCAATGCCAGGTTTCCATATCGCCAAACGCCT
This sequence comes from Catalimonadaceae bacterium, assembly GCA_044359055.1. Taxonomy (GTDB): domain Bacteria; phylum Bacteroidota; class Bacteroidia; order Cytophagales; family Flexibacteraceae; genus CAMDMI01. The sequence continues at coordinate 4,965 of JBIKMV010000084.1, read as the reverse complement.
GTGTAGTATTGGGCGATAAGCCCCATTTTTTATCTGTTAACGAAATCCTTCGCCTTTGTACAGAGCAGACCATGGTGCTGCTGCGCCGTGAGCTGGAAATCCGAAAGGCAGAGCTGATGGAGAAAATACTTTTTTCCTCGCTTGAAAAGATATTCATCGAAAACCGCATTTACCGGGATATAGAAGAATGCGAAAGCTGGGAGGAGGTTATTTCTACCATAGACAAGGGACTGGAGCCCCATAAGCCCAAATTTTTCAGGGAAATCACCCGCGACGACATCATCCGGCTTACTGAAATCAAGATCAAGCGGATCTCCCGCTACGATGGCTTCAAGGCAGACGAGCTGATGAAGGACCTGCAGGCCGAACTGGAGGAGGTGGAAAACAACCTGCAACACCTCAGGCAATACACCATCCGTTGGTACCAGGCGCTACAGAAGAAATACGGGAAGGGCAGGGAGCGAAAAACCGAAATTCGCACCTTCGATACCATTCAGGCCCAGGCCGTTGTGGCAAACAATGCCAAGTTGTACATCAACCGGGCCGAAGGATTTATCGGGTATGGTTTGAAGAAGGACGAGTTCATTACCGACTGCTCCGATATGGACGATGTAATCGTGTTTTTCAGAAACGGCAAAATGAAGGTGGTGAAAATCGAAGAAAAAGTATTTGTAGGCAAAGACATCCTGTATGCAGGTGTATTCCGCAAAAACGATGAGCGCATGGTGTACAATATGTGCTACCTCGATCCGCCCTCAGGCAACACCTATGGAAAGCGGTTTTCGGTATTGGGGATTACCCGCGACAAAGAGTATGACCTCACCAAGGGTGCCAAAGGAAGCCGGGTGACCTATTTTTCGGCCAATCCCAATGGGGAAGCCGAGGTGGTATTTGCCCTGTACACGCCCGGAACCCGTGCCCGGACCAATGGCATTGAGTTCAACTTTGCCGAGCTGTCCATCAAAGGCCGTGAGAGTCAGGGGAATATCCTGACCAAGTACCCGGTAAAGAAAATCAGTCTGCGTTCGGCGGGAGTGAGCACCCTCGGTGGTATAGACATCTGGTTTGATGACACCATCGGCCGCCTCAATACCGATGGCAATGGCCGAAAACTCGGCAATTTCGAAGGGCCGGATAAGATTCTGGTTTTCTACAAAGACGGCACCTACGAACTTACCTCATTTGAACTGAGCAACCGCTATGAGCCGGAGCAGATGCTGAGCATTCAGAAATTTGAACCGGAGCAGATTATTTCTGCCGTTCACACAGAAGGCGAAACAGGACATACTCTGGTGAAGCGATTCAAAATAGAAAATCAGACGATTGACAAAAAATATCTCCTGATATCCGAGAGCAAAGGCTCCCGGCTTTGGCTGATTACCGGCCAAAAGCAGCCCCAGGTTGAAGTTGAATTCAGGAAAGACAAAAAATCACCGGTGGAGAAGATGCTGGCCGACCTGGATTTGGTGGTGGATGTGAAAGGTTGGAAAGCCATGGGCAACCGACTCTGCAGCCATCCCCTGATTTTGGTATCGCTTCTGCCCGAAAGACCGGCCCCGGAAGTAGAAAAAGAGCAGAATGAAGAAGGGCAGATGAAGCTTTGGGATTGAAATCAAAACCTTGCCTTAATGGACTTTAAGAGTCCAATCAAGTCAGAGTTGTCCTGTTTAGATTTTTTGCTGCTTTTTTCTTGAATCCTTTAAGGACAATGTGATTTAGTTCTGATTTAGAGGAGTTAAGTCTTTTGGTGTATGAAAGTTTGGGGCTATTATGCAAAAAAAAAGCCCAGCCTGCTGGCCGGGCTTTTTTTTTGCATAATACTTATTCGCAATCAAAGTTAGCTTTAGTTTCCTCAATAACGGCTTGAATTTCCTCTAAATCGCCTTCCTGATTGGAAGGAACACATTCCAGAAGGTTTTCAAGTTGATTGAAATAGCTATTCAGAATGCTGCAAGGATTGCTGGATTGTCCTAGGGTGCCAAGTGTCTGAACCCACTGAGAATAGAAAGCTATTACTTCAGCAGTACAGGGTGCACCGTCTCCACCATCATCATCAAAATTATCATCCCCTGGGTTGATTGTGACTACACCTCCGGGAGTAATTACATTGAAACCTGAATATCCAATCGGAGAATTTGGATCACCGGAGAATACTATTTGAAAAGAATAACCGGTTTCAAAAATTATGGTAATGGTTCTGTATCCGGTAGATACTCCAGGAATTCCAGGCATTTCTTCTGATGTCATCCGAACAGGAACCCTTGAACTGTTAACAGGTGTAGGGTCTTCCTGCTTTTTTTGACCGCAACCTCCCAGCAAAACTGCTGAAAGAGTTACAGAGGCCAAAAGTGAAAAAAACTTATTTCTCATGACAAAGTCTAAATTTAGGAGATAAATGACTTTATTTTAGGAAATACAGAACTGTCAATGAGGCAGGCTGTGAAAGTGTAGATGCACCAAGTTGAAATGTTTTGCTATCACCTATATCCTCTTGACTGGTTGAAGTGAAAGAGAACAAACTTGGAAGCGTAAACTCAACAGCAAACTTCTTTCCGGGATACCAGCCAAAACCGGGAGCAACTCCGATTCCGAATGAGTTAATTGACTTTGGAGCGGTATCACCGTCAGGATATTGCCCCGCAATTGATGAATAGCCCAAAGCACCTTCACCAAAAATGTAGAAATTATTTGATTCACTCAAAGACTTGTACATACGAGCAAAACCTCCGAGACCAAATGTTGTTCCTCCTTTAATGTCCTCTTCTAACAGCATGGAGTATGACAAACGAGCTCCTATAGCAAAATTGTCATTTACAAAATACCCTAATCCCGGAGCAAAAGTAAATTGCCCTTTAGAGGTTGTTTCACCATCATCGGGTGTTACAGATTGGGTAGAATAACCAATAGTTCCTAATGCAAACAATTTACCAGAACCTGGTTTTGCATCCTGTGCATTGGCAGAAGCAAAGATTGCGCCGAAGGCGAGGAGAAAAATTGACTTTTTCATAAAATGGATTTAAAAATTTTTAATGAAACGAAAATTTGTTTCTGCAAGGTTGAGTCTTTTCTTCTAATCTGATTTCATGAAAAAATTGCCAAATATTACATCAAATGTTTTCATTTTCTTAATGCTGAAATAGAAGCATTTTTTATAACTTTGAATTGATATGCTCCTTTTATTCAGTGGGTTGTAAATATAATTTCAACAAGGATGCGAAATATTTTTTTTCATGTCCGAAATGTTATGAAAAGAAAAGTTGCTCTTTTGATCAAGACTTCACATTCGGGCATTATCCGGTAAAGCTCTCCTGATTGGCGATTTTGGGTGAATTGGGGTATTTACTGCAATAAAAATTGCAAGTCAGGCCCCCTAATCTGCTTTAGAAAAGTGATTTAAAATTCAGATTACTTCTGTCTGAGACAGAAATTTTCTTTCTCCTATATCGTATCCGAATCCTTTGGCCATCACATGCACCACCAGATTTTCGATACTGATCGGGAACCCTTCGGGCAAGTCGGCTATGGTATTGTGCCGTATCTTATGTCCGTCGAATACCAGCACCATGCCTGAACCAATGGTTTCCATATAATTTCCGGAGGTAATCAGCACTCCGGTGTCTTCGCCCAAACCCAGGCCTATGCAGCCGGGATTGGAGGCTACCGCCTGGGCCAGACGACCAAATCGCCCCCTTTTATCGAAATGGGTATCGATGATGAGCTTTTGGATTAGGGCAAATCCGGTGGTGATTTTTACCGCTCCTTTCAGCAGAGCAGAAGCACTGTCTCCCTCATATATCATGGTATTGCTCATGGCCATAGCCCCGGCGCTGGTACCTGCTATGGTAAAATTGTCTTCGAAGTACCTCCTGCGGATGATGCTGAACAGGTCGGTTCCCCCCCAGATGGTACTGAGCCGTAGCTGATTTCCACCGGTAAACATCACGCCATCGCATTTCGATAGTCTGTCGGCATAGGTAGACTCCATAGTATCGGCCCGGTTTTTTACATGAATCAGGCCAACATTATGACAGCCAAGACGGGCAAAAGCATCCACATAGCCGGCTCCTACTTCTTCAGGGATCATGGAGGCGGTGGTTACTACTTCGATGTGGGAGTTTTTGCCCTTGGTTTCTGCGAGAATGCGCTGCAATATTCCAAACTCGAAAAAGTTGAGCGACTGGAAACTGGCCGCCCCCTCAGGATCGGTTCCCTTGTCTACATTCCCCCCTATGGCAATCAGTTTTCCTTTTGGAATCATGCTAATCCGGCTTTTTTATGGCTTTTGTTCCATCAGATTTTACCCTCAGGCTTACTCCAGATACTCCAGAATTTCCCTGATTTCTTCATTGGTATTTTCTGCTTTTAATTTTTCCCGCTTTTCTTTTACCCCCGGCAAAGAAAGGTACGGCTTGCTTACCTGAAATACCCCGATGATAAATTCGGGCTTTTTGCGTTTGGATGCCTGGGTAAATAAAACATCCAGTCCTTTGGATTTGATGGTACTGTCTTTTTCCAGCCCCATATATTTGGCAAAAGCCTGAATAAGGTTGTATGAATCCGGAAAAGCGGGATTTTCAAGTGCCCCCATAAACCATTTCCATGATTTTTCTCCTGGCCTTGCGGCATAGTAGTCGGAGAGAACGGAGCCGAAATAATTTATGTTTTCGCCTTCCTGAAGTGTTTTTATTTTACTGTCAGCATCTTCATAACCCTCTTTCAGATAGGCCCTGAAGGCAGCAGAGGAAGCAGAAATAGAATAATCCTGAATGGCTTTTTCCAGCATTTCCTTTTTTCCGGGAAACGCCCATTGCCCCAGCGTTTTGATGGCCTGCGCCCTTACCAGAGATTTCGGGTCTTTCAGTGCCAGGGGAATCAGTTCTTCCGGATTTACCCTGATTTTTTCTTTTTCTCCGTCTTCAAAGTATTCACAGGCCAGCTGTCGGCATGCCCAGAAAGAATCCTGAA
>JBIKMV010000289.1:0-3134 GCA_044359055.1 Catalimonadaceae bacterium | reverse complement strand
AGAAACATTGCTCTGCTGGATTCGGGAATTTGGCCGGAAGGGCTTGCGAAAACTCAGGGGAATGTACGCCTTTGTTTTCTGGGACAGCAGAAAGCAACTCCTCATCATCCACCGGGATAACTACGGAATAAAACCTCTGTATTTTGCCCGAAACAGACATTATGCAGCATACAGTTCAGAGCCTGAAGCCCTTTTTGCCTCCGGACTTTTCCACTTCTCATTCGATTTTGAGGCTATATCCCGGTTTTTTCGTCTAAAATTTATCCCTGCTCCACTCACTCCCTGGCACGGCCTGAAAACCATGATGCCGGGTGAAACGGTGGAATACTGGGAGCAAAAACCTTTGCATTTTCTGTTAAAAAGAGAGAAACAGGAATTGTCTTTCCCCTCTTTGGCTTCGGCCCTGCATGCCGGCATAAATGAGGTCATTCCTTCAGGAGAAAAAATCGGCCTTATGCTGAGTGGCGGAATAGATTCCACCCTAATCCTGAAGCATTGCCTTGAACAGGATGTTTCGTTTCAGGCATTTTCCATCCGGCTGGGATTCGGAAACGCAGAGGATATGGCCGATCAGAATGCGGTGGAAGAATTATGTAAAAAGCTGGATATTCCGGTTCATTGGGTAGATGCGGATGAAAAAGATTGTGCATTTTTTCTTCAAAACCCCGGGCGAAATGTTCCCTTCGTGGCAGATTCGGCCTGGTACCTCAGTTCTGAAATTGCAAAAAGTGCTCGAAAAAACAACCTGAAAATTCTCCTTTCCGGTGCCGGAGCAGATGAATGGTTTGCTGGCTACCGAAGGCATTGGTTTTTTTTTCAATGGCTTCGTTTTCATCACTTTATACCAAATTCTATACAAAGATTTCTAAGTGGGAAAGCAGGGAAATTCAGCCTTCTCCCCAGGGCTATAAAAGAAATCAATGGCCCCGAAATCTGGGAGTTGGCTACATCCTCCGGACTTGCGGCATTGCTTCCAGGAATCAGTTCAGGGAGAATTTCAGGGTTTGATGTGCATCAGTTTGAGGATGCCCTCAGATGGGATCAGAATCAATACCTTCCGAATGATATTTTGGCTATCACCGATTTGGCCACCATGGCCCATGGGGTGGAAGGAAGATTTCCTTTTCTCCATGGCTTTGTTACCGATTATGCCGAATCTATCCCGGCGGAGGAGCGAATAAAAAAAGGCCGGAAATGGCTCCTGAAGAAGGAACTCATACCGTTTACAGGTCATGATTTTGTAAACCGGAAAAAAAGAGGCTTTGGGTTGCCCATTGGCCTTTGGCTTGAAAAAGAAAAATCCCGGGAATGGATATCGCAGATTGCAGAGGATAAAATCTGGTCCGAATTCTTTGAAAAAGAAAAATGGGAAAACGGAAAGTCTGAGCTACTGAAAAACCCGGGAAAGTGGGCACAGGAATGGCTCATCCTCATCCGGGCCCATCAGTGGATGAATAGCAGGTAATCGGAATAGACAACAAGAGAGGAGGAACGGAGAGAACATTCCTGCAGCGAAGATTACCATTTCCAAAAAATCAGGAAGAAATAAAAAAGCCATCCTGCAAACAGGATGGCTTTTGATAAACCGGTTTACCGGTGATTTATACCTTGATTTCAACCTCTACCCCTGAAGGCAGGTCGAGTTTCATCAGAGCATCCACTGTCTTTGAACTGGTGGAATAGATATCAACCAATCGCTTGTAGGTACACAACTGGTACTGATCTCTTGATTTTTTGTTCACATGGGGAGAACGCAGTACGGTGAAAATTTCTTTTTCCGTAGGCAATGGAATAGGTCCGCTTACAATGGCACCTGTAGCCTTTACCGCTCTAACAATCTTCTCGGATGATTTGTCGACCAATGTGTGATCAAACGACTTTAATTTTATTCTGATTTTCTGATTCATGATTTCAATATCTTAAGCTGTAACACCCTTGGCTTTGGCAACAATACCCTCAGCAAGGTTCTGAGGAACAAATTCGTAATGAGAGAAAGTGAGGTTGGCGGTAGCCCTTCCTGAAGACATAGTCCGCAGATCGGTTACATAACCAAACAACTCAGAAAGCGGTACATCGGCTTTGATAACCTGAGAGCCGGCTTTTGTATCCATTCCTTTCATCATGCCTCTTCTGCGGTTCAGGTCGCCTGTAATGGGTCCGGTATATTCATCCGGTGTAACCACTTCTACAGCCATAATGGGCTCCATCAATTTTACACCTGCCTGACGGGCAGCTTCTTTGTATCCCAAACGAGCTGCCATTTCAAACGATAGCGAGTCGGAGTCTACATCGTGATAAGAACCGTGAAACAAACGAACCCTCATGGAATCAATCGGATATCCTGCCAAAGAACCATTTTTCATTGATTCTTCAAATCCTTTCTGAACCGATGGAATAAACTCCTTTGGAATAATACCACCTACGATGGCATTTACAAATTCCAAACCTGGTTTACCATCTTCACGAGGTCCAAGTTCGAAACTGATGTCGGCAAATTTTCCACGACCTCCAGTTTGCTTTTTGTAAACCTCACGGTGAGTGGTTTGTTTAGTAAGAGATTCTTTGTAAGCAACCTGAGGCGCACCTTGGTTTACTTCTACATTGAATTCTCTCCTCATCCTGTCAATAATAATCTCAAGGTGAAGTTCACCCATTCCACGGATAATGGTTTGTCCGGTTTCTTCATTAGACTCTACTTTCAAAGTAGGGTCTTCTTCAATCAACTTACCAATGGCTTTAGAGAAATTATCCTGATCGGCAGTTTTCTTTGGTTCAATGGCATATCCAATTACCGGATCCGGGAAGTCCATAGATTCCAAAACGATGGGAGAACCTTCATGAGATAGGGTATCACCCGTTTTGATGTCCTTAAATCCAACTACCGCTCCAATGTCTCCAGCTTCAAGCCTTTCAATTTGATTTTGTTTATTGGCGTGCATTTGGAAAATCCTCGAAATCCTTTCCTTATTTCCTGAACGATTGTTCAAGACATAAGAGCCAGACTCCAATACACCTGAATAAGCCCGAACAAAGCACAACCTTCCCACATATGGGTCAGTTGCAATTTTGAAAGCAAGAGCGCAAAATGGATCCGTAGTAGTGGGTTTTCTTTCGATTTCCAGGTCCGTTCTAGG
>JBIKMV010000288.1:0-3142 GCA_044359055.1 Catalimonadaceae bacterium | reverse complement strand
GGGTTGATAGGTAGGATTGCCATCGTTTTTGCGGTTGATGTACCGGGTAAAAATATCAAAATAGGTCCTTCTGGCGGTCAGCATTACCGAAAGCTTGTCCTTTACTACAGGCCCTTCGATGGCCAGCCTGCTGGATATCAATCCGATTCCACCGGTTGTTGTCCATTTTTCAGTATTGCCATCCCGGGTTTTGATGTCCACCACAGAAGAAAGCCGGCCCGAATACCTTGCAGGGAAGGCACCTTTATACAAATCTACCCCGCCTACAGCATCGGCATTGAATACAGAAAAAAATCCCAGCAGATGGTTTGGGTTGTATACCGTGGCGCCGTCCAGAAGCATAAGATTCTGATCAGGCCCACCGCCCCGCACATACAAGCCACTGAAGCCCTCGCCGCCACTCTGTACACCCGGCTTCAGCTGCAGGGTTTTCAGGATATCCACTTCTCCGAAAATCGCCGGCAGAAGTTTGGCCTCCTTTATACTCAGATTTTCAACAGACATCTGGTTAACGGCAACTTTTTCCTGCGCCGATTTTTCAGAGGTAATAACGACTTCTGCCAGTTCACCGGCCGACATTTTAATGGTGAGGGTGCCTGATGGCCATTTTTCGATACGGTAGAACCTCGGCTTGTATCCGGAGAAATGCACTTTTACCCATCCGGTGTCCTGCAAGGTTTCTACCGAAAATTTTCCCAGACTGTCGGAAAATGCTCCCCTTTTCTCATCCACCAGAAAAATTGCAGCTCCGGGAAGCTGCTCTCCGGTTTCGAATTCCAGAATTTTGCCCGTCAATAACTTTTTGTTCTGTGCTTTCAGGAGGCACGGAACAAAGAAGCCGAGAAGAAAAAAGGCAAAAGCTAATCTGATTTTCAATCGGTATGGTTCAGCCATTTAAAAAACTGCTCCGGCTGCATATTGTTTGGCAAATTGCTTGGCAAAATAGGTGAAAATTACCGACGCCCCGGCCCTTTTTATAGCGCAGAGGGTTTCGGGAATAATCTTCTCCTCCGAAAGCCAGCCTTTTTCTGCTGCAGCCTTTATCATGGCATATTCGCCGCTTACCTGATAGGCCGCAATGGGCAGAAGAGAGATTTCAGACAATGTTTTGATGACATCCAGATAAGCCAGAGCGGGTTTAACCATCAGAAAATCAGCCCCTTCATCTTCATCCAGCCGGGCCTCGAGCCGGGCTTCCCTTACATTGGCAAAGTCCATCTGATAGGTTTTTTTGTCTCCGAATTTCGGGGCAGAAGCCAGAGCATCCCGGAACGGACCGTAAAATCCTGAAGCATATTTGGCTGTGTAAGATAAAATGGAAACCCCGGTAAACCCGTTTTCATCCAGAGCATCCCGAAGGTAGCCTACTCTGCCATCCATCATATCCGAGGGCCCTATAATATCCACCCCCGCCTCTGCCTGTGCAAGGGCCATTTTTGCCAGAATGGGCAAGGTTTCATCATTCAGTATTTTGCCATCCCGAACCAGGCCATCGTGACCATCCGAACTGTATGGGTCCATGGCAACATCCGAAATGAGCAGGGCTTCAGGGAACTGTTTTTTTATTTCGGATATGGCCTGGCAGTAAAAATTTCCTCTTGCATATGAATAGGAAGCCACTTGGTCTTTGAGAGAATCGGACACTGCCGGAAAAAGGGCAAACATCGACACCCCCAGGCTCAGGCAGGCTTCTATTTCTTTCAAAATAAAAGGAAGTGAAAGCCTTGCCATACCGGGCATAGAGGCAATATCTTCTTTGGCGGATTCGCCATCCAGGAGGAAAAACGGAAAAACCAGATGTTCGGGTGCAACCCGGGTTTCGGCAAGGGCCCTGCGAATGGCGGGCGATTTTCGGTTTCTTCTGGGCCGCTGTGGCATCTGAAAATCTGTCATGGAAGAGCTGTTTTATTATCTGAAAAAGTATGGATGGGTCCGGAGGGCCATAAAAAGCCTGAGAAAAATATTTTTTGTTGGAAGGAGAAACAAATGCACTTTACCTTTGTTTCACAAAAAAAGACAGATCGTACATGGCCATTATGATAACTGACGAATGCATCAATTGTGGTGCATGCGAGCCCGAGTGTCCGAATACTGCCATATATGAGGGCGGAATGAACTGGACCTGGGGCGGAGGAACCCAACTCGGAAAAGTAGAATATCCCGACGGGACTGTGGTGATGGGAACAGAAAAGCAAGAACCGGTGTCCGATGAATTTTATTACATCGTGAGCGACAAATGTACGGAATGTACCGGTTTTCACGAAGAACCGCAGTGTGCTGCCGTTTGCCCCGTGGACTGCTGCGTACCCGACCCGAACTGGCAGGAAACCAAGGAGGAGCTTCTGGCCAAAAAGCAGTGGCTTCATGCTGAGGTAGCTGCAGACTGATCGGAAAAGTTCCCGGCCATTTTCTCCAAAAATCACACTTAAAAGCTGGGTCTCGGGCCGAAAGGCTATATTGATTTTTTGCTACTTTTTCCGGAAACAATATAGTTTACAGATTCATTTCTAATTTTTATGAATCAAATACCTTTCACCGCCATTGATTGGAGCGGAGTAGAAAAAAAAGAATTTCCGGGTGAGACCGGTACAGCAATCTGGCAAGCCCTTCAGTTCGGAGGTATCAGGTTGCGCATGGTGGAATATTCTGCCGGCTTTCTGGCCGACCATTGGTGCCGTAAAGGTCACATAGTACATTGCCTTGAAGGGGAGTTTATCAGCGAACTTTCTACCGGAGAGCAAATAAAACTCAGCAAAGGACAGACCTATATTGTTTCAGACGATATGAGTTCGCATCGTTCGGTTTCTGCCTCGGGCGTTCGGCTTTTGATTGCAGACGGCGATTTTCTAAAGAGCAGCAAAGACTAAAGCCTCCATCTCCGCGGTCAGACTTCATTCCCATGCACGGTATCTTTTGCTTTTGAAGTTAATCCACTGGTATTGAGGGAATTTTGTGCTCAATTCTTTCATGGTTTTTTCTGAGAAATTCCCCCAGATTTCCCCGGGTTCGAAAAGGGTAAAAGCATTTTCCAAGGTTTTAAATCCGGCATTCCTGGAAATGAGTACATCAATTGCGATTTTCTCTTTGGGCTTTTGTCTGATTTTCAAATAGTTTCCGAGAATTAAAATGGTTTTTTCACCAA
>JBIKMV010000083.1:0-11347 GCA_044359055.1 Catalimonadaceae bacterium | reverse complement strand
CGGAACCCTGACCGCAGAAGTGCAAGTGCCGTTGACTACACTCACATAATAGGTGGTACTTGCACTCAGGGAAGGGGTGGTGTATGTGTTCTGAGTTCCCAGAGCGTTTCCGCCGGAAGACGCAGAATACCAGATTACATTGCCACCTGTGGCCGGAAGCGCAGAAACAGATACGGTTCCGCTTCCGCATCTTTCTGAGGAAGTTGCAGACTGGAGTGCAGCCTGACAGGTTTCTGAACTTACCGTCAAAGTGTATTGACCGAGGCTGCCAAAATCTTCAGGACCCCGCCCTCCGATAGCGATAAAGTCGGGTACTCCGGCCCCGTCGATGCTGACAAAATAATTTCCGGCGGCCAGACTCAGAATGCCCACGGCATTGAGTTCGGTTTTTGGATTGAGTACTGCCAGCACTGTTCCGCTTTGGTTCTGAATGGTCATTTTTATATCGAGATTGGCACCGGAAAAGGTGCTGGCATTGTGGGCATATGGTGCAGCACTGAACCTGTAAACTCCGGCAGAGGCAAATACAAGGCGGTAAACATCCACATCTGCTGTTGTGGAAATAACCCCGGTTCTTGAAACTGAACTTCCTGAATAGGGCACACTTACAAAATCGCTGATGCTGTTACCCGCATCATCGGTACGATACGAAAATCCATTGCTGACAATCGTGCTCAGGTCATTTTGGGTTTTGGTAGTACATGTTGAGCCGTTGCCCGGGCCATGATACCACTGAGAGATGGTTTTGCCGTAGCCCACACCCATGATGGGAGCCCAACTGGTTTGCCCCGATCCCTGTCCGCTGTGGTATTCCGTATTTTTCGTACAATCGGTATTGTACCTTGCCTGATGGCCAAGATTCAGCGTATGGCCCAGTTCGTGCGAGGCGGCCTCTGCGGCATTTGCCGAATTTCCCAACTTATTTGTAAAAACCCAGCAGGCAATTTCCCCTCCGCCAAATGTGCCCAGATAGGCTACCCCGCCCGCACTGGTTCCTCCGGTATTGTAAAATCCGTCTGTAGGGGTCAGGACCACCCGTTGCCGGTTGGCAACCGCTGCGGCGTCGTACACAGATTGTTGCGTGGTTACATTGATATTGAATGGCCTGAAATCTTCTGCCACCCGGTTGAAAACTTCTGTAGCCTGAGCTGATGAATATCCGGAAGAAGCTGCTACCACCGTTCCAGTGCCCCACCAACCGGACGAGTCGGTATGCCCATCCATGTCAATCAATAATATATAGGGCGATCCGGTATTGGAATTAAGGGCAGGAATTTGAGCCAGGGCGCCTGATGAACAAAACAATATGCCGGAAATGACCACCGACCACTTCAAGATATTCCGGTAAACGGATAATATCCCTTTTTCAATTGAAACCATTTGATTCTTCATTTTTAAAAAGATTTTATTCGCTTACAATCAGATTTTTGTTTACTTTAACCAAAACGAATTCATTGCCTGTCTCCGTTTCAAGTTTATATCCTTGCGTACCCTGAGCAGGCAGGATGGCCAGCCAATACACAAGCTTGCCGTTTTTTACTTTGCGGTTGATCAGAAGTTTGGCTTCTTCATTTTCCATTAAAAAACGAAGTGCAAGTGCACCTGATTTTTCGCCCGGATTCAGATGATTCAAAACCTGTAATTCTACCTGCTGACTTTTCTCATTTACAGAAAGCAGCAGCCTGGTTTTATCGCCTTTCTTTGAAGTAAAAAGTTGCCTGACCTCATTTATCTGAAGACGGATTTCTTTTGCTTCGGTGAAAATCTGAGCCTGTGCCAGCAGGACATTCAATGCAAAAAAAATCAAGGCAGGCATCCACCATAAAGAGGATTTTCCTGATTTGAATGTTGGGACCTGTCTTTTTTTAAATGGGGGTAATTCAGACTTTTTGTGGTGTAAAGGATGTTGCATGACAATGGTGTTTTTTTATTTTTTAAAAAATTAATATTTTCCCTGACAAGAGAATATGTGAACAAATGTACAGGTTTTTATACTTTTAAAAATGCTGTTACAGGAAAAAAAGAAAATGAACGCTTGCAACGATTTTTCTTCAATCCGGGTTTCAGGATGTGAAAAAAATATTTTTTGCGAAACCGAAAATCCAGAAATCTTTGGTTTTAATCTGCTCAATTGCCGTCTTTTGCATCCGTAAAAATTCGGCTCTGAGGAGTTGAAAAAGAAATCATGGTTCAGGACAAAACAGAATTGCTAAGCCATCGCGTCCGTGTGATGGAAGAGTCGCAAACCATTGGTATGGCCAAAAAGGCCAGGGAACTTGCTGCCCAGGGTTTCGATGTCATCAACCTGAGTTTCGGGGAACCTGATTTTCCGACTCCTCAGCATATAAAAGATGCCGCCAAAAGGGCCCTCGATGAGGGATACACCTTTTACACTCCCGTTTCCGGCTTTCCTGAATTGAAAAAGGCCATCTGCGAAAAATTTGCCAGGGACAATGACCTCCATTTTCAGCCTGAAAATATTGTGGTTTCCACCGGTGCAAAGCAATCCATAGCCAATGTCATCCTCTGTCTTATTGATCCGGGAGATGAAGTGGTGATTATCGGACCTTATTGGGTTAGCTATCTGGAGATTGTAAAACTTGCCGAAGGCAAACCGGTGGTGGTTTCCGGGAGGATTGAAAATCAATACAAACCTTCCATAGCTGAAATAGAAGCTGCCATTAGTCCGGCAACCAAAGCCATTTTATATTCTTCTCCCAGCAATCCTACGGGAGGGGTTTTCACGGAAGAGGAACTGGAGAAACTGGCGGATGTTCTGGTCAGGAATCCGCATGTCACGGCCATTGCCGATGAGATTTACGAATACATCAACTTCACAGGAATGCACCACAGCCTGGGTGCTGTAGACAGGGTAAGAGAAAGAGTGGTCACCATCAATGGATTATCAAAAGGGTTTGCCATGACAGGCTGGCGGCTTGGTTATATGGGTGCACCTCGCTGGATAGCCGATGCCTGCGACAAGATCCAGGGTCAGTTTACCTCAGGCACCTGCTCCATTACCCAAAGGGCAGCCATCACAGCCCTCACTTCGGATATGGAGCCAACCCATGAGATGAGCAGGCGGTTCAGAATAAGGAGAGATATGGTTTTGGAGAAAAGCAAAGAGATTCCGGGTTTCGTCAACTTTATTCCGGATGGTGCATTTTATCTTTTTCCTGAGGTGTCTTATTATTTTGGAAAAAAAATACCCTCAGGTCTGGTAATCCAATCCTCTATGGACTTGTGTATGTACATTCTCAATGAGGCAAAAGTTTCTACTGTTCCGGGAGAAGCTTTCGGAGCGGCTCAGTGCATCAGGATTTCCTTTGCTGCTGCCGACGAAAAGTTGTCAGAAGCCTTTGACCGCATTCGCATTGCACTTGAAAAATTAACCTGAAAAACCGCTTTCAGAACCCAAATTTCTATTTTCTGGAATGAAAGAAAATCTGGAAGAAATCTTCCGCAAAATGAATGACCTGCGCATCCTTGTAATCGGGGATGTGATGGCCGATGCCTATATAAGGGGAAGGGTGGAACGGATTTCTCCTGAAGCACCGGTCCCTGTCATCAATACCCGGCAGAGAGAGGTCCGCTTGGGTGGCGCAGCCAATGTAGCCTTGAATCTGAAGGCTTTGGGGGTAAAGGCAGATCTTTGTGCATTGGTTGGAAAAGACGAACACGGGCGTGAACTTCTGCAGCTGCTCGAAAAGGAGGGTATCGGACATGAAGGCATTGTCAGTTCTCAAAACAGGCCTACCACGGTAAAGACACGGGTAATTGCCGGTGGTCAGCATTTGCTGAGGATAGACGATGAAGACGATTCTCCTGCCGATGCCCATGAGCAAGGCCTTTTGATAGAAACAGCCCTGAACCTTCTGGAAAAGGCGGATGCTGTAATTTTTGAAGACTATGACAAAGGGGTAATTTTTCCGGAACTCATAAAAAAAGTAGTGGAGGCAGCCCGAAAAAAAGGGATCCCCACAACGGTTGATCCGAAAAAGCGGAATTTTATGGCTTATTCCGGGGTGTCTTTATTCAAGCCAAATGTAAAAGAACTGCGTGAAGGCCTAAATCTGGAAATTAACGCTGCAGTTACTGAAGATGTAAAAGCAGCATGCTGGCAGGTAGTTGACCGACTTCAGGTTGATGGCGTTCTTTTTACCCTTTCCGAGCATGGAATGGCCATTCAGAGTGGACAGGTTTTTGCCAAAGCAGATGCACTTCCCAGAGACATTGCCGATGTAAGCGGTGCGGGAGATACGGTAATTTCTGTGGCAACCGCCTGCCTGGCTGCAGGCTGCAGTGCAGAAATGATTCTTACACTCGCCAATCTGGCCGGTGGCCTGGTTTGTGAATATTCGGGTGTGGTACCTGTGCAGAAAGACAGACTTCTGGCAGAAGCGAAAAAAATCATTGCTACCTGAATAGGGCTTTCAGACGGGTTCTGTTTTTCGGTGGAAAAAGATTCCCCGTAAGGATTGTTTTTGAAACCTGAAAAGTCCTTTTTCATTCCCTTTTTTTCCCCCCGATGGCCAAATTTTGAAATTTTTTTTCGCAAAAACTGTAAAAAGCCCGGGGAGGAAATCTTCCGGATTGAACATTTCTTAAATGCTGATTTTAAATATTTTAGAAAAAAAACTGATTGCAATTAAAACAGAATTTGGTCCGGCCTTGATGAGATTCCAAATAAAATAATCAGAAATTTTTAAGGATTTTTTTGCGCTTCATATTTTGCACCCTACTTTCGCAATGGAAAAACCTCGTTTTTAATGAAAAAAGTACTTTTATCATTGTTCTTCGTGATGGGTTTTGTCCTGGTTGGGATGAGTGATAATCCTCCTCCTCCATTCAACCCGGGCGATCCTTCTCCAATTCCCGTTGACGGCGGAGTTTCGGCTCTGTTGGTTTTGGGAGCCGGTTATGGCCTTAATAAAGTGCGTAAAATGCGCAAAGCCAAAGCCGAAGGAGACAGCACAGAGGAAAACTAAAAATATTCGTGGCCACGAATATCCCAAGTCACCATGCATCGCATGGTGACTTTTTTTTTGACTGTTTTTCAGTAAATCAAATGCGTTCTGATTCTTTCAGGCTTCTGCATCCCCCGAAATTTTTTCCCAGAAAGCCCAACAAGTATTTGAAAAACCCTAGGGAGGGAAATCCAGAATTCCCTCATGATTTGCAATTGCCCTCAATAAGTTTATAAAAAATAGCTGTTTCTGTTGTGGATAATGGCAACATTACCAGTCCCCTGAGGCCCCGCCTCCACCGAAACTTCCACCGCCAAATCCACCAAAGCTTCCCGATCCGGAAGAAAAATCGCCCCAGGAGCTACCGCCACGGCTTCTTCCTCCACTCAGCATATTGCCTAGCAACATGCCCATCCAGAAATCTCCCCCACCTCCACTGCCACCTTTTCCACCCATTTTGCTGAAAAGCCATATCAAAAAAATGATGAAGATGATTATGCCAATGCCCAGTCCTTTGCCTTTTCGCTTGTTGTTTTTTGAATACTTGTATTCTCCCTGAAATTCACCTCTGGCTGCTTTGAATAAGTTTGTGGTGGCTTCATCCAATCCCTGTAAATATTGTCCGGCTTTGAAATTTGGTTTTATGCTTTCAGAAATGATTCGCTTGGAAATACCATCTGTAATCACAGGTTCCAAACCATATCCCACTTCAATCCTGAATTTTCTATCGTCCATGGCCCCCAAAAGCAAAAGCCCATTGTCCTTTTGAGTTCCGATTTTCCACTTCAGTGCCAGCCTTATTGCATAATCAGCTACATCAAACCCTTCCAGACTTTTTATCAAAACTATGGCAATCTGACTTCCGGTGGAATCTTCATAGGCCAGCAGTTTTTGTTCAAGCTGATTTTCTTCTACAGGTGTCAAAACATCCGCAAAATCGTTGACCAACCTTGGCGGATTGGGTATTTCGGGTAAATTCTGCCCCCAGGACCATGGCATAATCCCAAGAGAAAAAAATATCAGCCCGGCAATCAGGCGTAAGGTGTAGGTGGATTTCAAATTGGCCCTGTTCTGGTTAATATGAAAAGGTGTTCAAATAACGGGCCGAAACTAACCAAAGGATACTTTGTCTGACAACTCATTGATATCGTCGGCTGAACGGGGAAAATTAGAATTTAACTGGTGACCGGCCATCTCCACACCCTCAATCAGGCCCTCAAGAAAATGTCCAGCCCTGAATTTTTGCTGCATCCGGACGGTTATCTGATCCCAGAATCCTTCGGCAACGGCAGAATTTATTCCGGCATCACCGAGAATGGCAAACTTCCTGTCTTCATAAGCCAGATAAAACAAAACCCCATTTCTCAGATTGGTCTTGTGCATTTCCAGGTCCGCAAAAACCCGGGCCGCACGGTCCATCACATTGCCCTCGCATTTTCTTTCCAGGTGAACGCGAATTTCACCGGAAGTTTGATTTTCAGCATTCCGGATGGCCTTGCTGATCATTTCCTGTTGTTCTGAATCGAAAAAATGCGGGTTCATAGGATGAAAGGGTTTAGGTCGGAATCAATTCTGAATTGTAAAAATGGAGTAAAAAAACCATGCCGTAGGAAATTTTTTTGCTTTCCGGTTTTAGGGTCTGATTCAAAAATACTTCTTCATGCCCGATTGACATACATCCGGAGTAAATCTTAAATATGATTTTGGTCAGCCTGCTTTTGCCGGGTATTTTTCTAATTTGCCTTTTTTCTGCGCTATGCCCTCCCGCTTTCAAGCTATTCTGCAATGCAAATGCCCTCGCTGCCGCCGGGGCCATATGTTTACCAACAAGCCCTTTTCTTTACGATACGGAAGAAGGGCCAACATCCACTGCCCTGTTTGTCATCTCAGATTTGAGCGTGAGCCCGGTTTTTATGAGGGCGGCATGTACTTCAATTATGCCCTTAATGTGGCCATTATGGTGAATGGAGGAATTGCCACCTATTTCCTGCTTGGCAATCCGAACCAATGGGTGTATATCGGTATCGCTTCTGCTTTGGTTCTGTTGTTTGCCAGCATCACCTCCCGACTGAGCAAAAGCCTGATGCTGCATCTTTTTGGCGGGGTGGGTTATGAAAGCCAGCAATACTCCGTGCAAACTGAAAATACCAGTACCTGAAATATTAAACCTTTCGGCCACTCCCTTATCTCAGACCTATAAAAAATCATTTTCCCACTATGCGATCCTTTTTCCTTGTTTCGATTATCTCCTTCTGCACGCTCAGTCATGCGCAGAATCTGTATTTTCCACCTTTAACCGGCAATAACTGGCAAAGTATGAGCCCGCAGTCTCTGGGGTGGAGCCTGACCGCCCGTGACAGTTTGCTGAACTTTCTGGAAGCCAAAAATTCCAAAGCCTTTATCATCCTCAAGGATGGAAAGATTGTTATGGAAAACTACTTCAACGGCCACGGACCAGACAGCCTCTGGTATTGGGCTTCTGCCGGCAAGACCATCACTTCCATGCTGATTGGCAGGGCACAGAAAGAGGGCCTGCTTTCCATACAGGACAGTACTTCTAAGTATCTGGGTCAGGGCTGGACCTCGGCAACCCCTGCACAGGAGGGAAAAATCAGAATAATCCACAATCTCACCATGACCACAGGACTGAAATACAATACCACAAACGACGACTGCACTTTAGATACCTGCCTCAGATACGAAACCGAAGCCGGCAGCAAATGGTACTATTACAATGCTCCCTATCTCCTTTTGCAGGATGTAGTGGCCTCAGCAGCAGGTGTTTCACTCCAGCAATTTACCAATTCCCGTCTCCTGAGCAAAACCGGAATGCGTGGGCTCTGGTTCAATGGTACTTTTTATTCCAAAGCCCGGGACATGGCAAGGTTCGGGCTGCTGAGCCTGAACAAAGGGAACTGGAATGCCACTGAGGTGCTGGGCGACACAGCATATTTCCGGCAGGCAACCAATACCAGTCAGAACCTCAATCTTTCTTATGGCTACCTCTGGTGGCTGAATGGTAAAGTCAGCCATAAGCTTCCCGCTACCAACCTCACTTTCAGTGGTCCGATGATTCCTGCCGGCCCCATGGATATGGTTATGGCTCTGGGAAAAGATGACCAGAAAATATATGTGGTTCCTTCTCAGAATCTGGTGGTGATAAGAATGGGCGAATCTGCCGGCATGGTTCAGCTTGCACTTTCCAGTTTCGACAATGAGTTATGGACCCGGATATCGGCCATGACCGGAATTACCACTGCGCCCTTACCCAAATCAGCGCCTTCCTTTGACTGGCAATGGCAGCCTGAAGAAAAAATCCTCAGGGTTTTCCAAGGGCAGCAGGCCGCAGGGCTCACCATTTATTCCATTACAGGGGCCCGGCTTGGATCAGCTAGCGGAACTTTCCGGTTTCCGGCTTCCGGTCATTATTTGATTTTGGCCGCATCTGCCGATGGCAGGATGGAAAAAAGGTGGATACCAGTCAGACCCTGACCATTTCTGAAGGGCAATCTTTTTTCATCTGGAGGTCCTGAGTTCAAAAAGAACTTTCTACTGATTCCTGAGGGAAAAACCTGTTCAGAACAAATATGGCCATCTGATAGCTATAAAAGCTCTTTCTCTATTGATTCCTTCAGTTTTTGCCATTCTGCATCCGGAAGGACCGGCCGGGAGACAGTCTCTCTGTCTTTGATGATTTCTTTGATTTCTGCTGCTCTTTTTTCCGATTCGGGGTGAGTGCTGACCCAGAAAAATTGCCGTGGCATTTCTTTTTCATTGTCGGACATGCGCAGGAGAAAAGCAGCAAAATCGCGGGGGTCGCTTTCTGCCTTCAGCATATATTTTACCGAATACCTGTCGGCCTCGCTTTCCAGATTGCGGTCGTAGGCTGTGGAGGAAAGCGTTTTCAGGGTTTCCCGTATGATTACAGGGCCTCCACTTCCGGAGGTGGCCGAAATCAATACATTCAGGCCTACCTCTTTAATCAGTTTTTTCATCACATGTTTCCGGGTAATATGGGCGATTTCATGTCCGAGTACACCCATCAGTTCCGCCTCATTTCTGCAATTTTCCACAAGGCCTGAAAAAACCACCAAATGACCATGGGGAAGGGCGAAAGCATTGACCTGTTCGTTTTCCACCAGATGAAGTTTGATGCCGTATTCTTTGAGGTCATTTTGGTCAATCAGGTGATTGAAGAGGGTTTCAAGAGGCTTTTTCACCTGAACCGATTTGATTTCACGGTTGGATGATTTGATCAGGTTCCAGTACAGGTCGCCCAGTTTTTCTTCTGTTTTGCGGCTTACTTCATCAATATGAAAGAAGCCGGTCCAGTCTATCCTGTTTAAGGCCGCAAATGTCCCGGTAAAGAGGGCAGCCAATACCAGAAACTGGAATATTATTTTGGTCTTTGGATTCATTTTTACGGCTTTACGAGAATTTGGGTAAGTGGTCCGCAAAACCAAAAGGAAACATGTATGCCTTTTCGGGTTTGAATGGCAGCATAGAGGGTGGCCACAAACTCAGTCAGGTTAAAAAGAAGAGCCGTAATCAGGTAGGCAATGAAGGTGTTAGTAATGTCTTCCTTTCCCATGATGATGCCTATTATCCACCAGAAGGCTGTGCTGTTCACGCCAAGCAGGGCTATCTGCGAGATGAGCGCCTGCGTGCAATGCCATCGGATAAAATAGCTGCCCTTTCGGTTTCCCAGAAAAAAAATCAGGGAAGCCAACAGATTAATAATGGGCAGAGGCAGGCCGGACATCACGGCAATAAGCGACATGAGATAGCTGTTGCTCGCCCGCTCGGCCTCGTGTTCGCCGGGACTGTAGGGAAAATACATTTTTCAGGTGTTTTTGATGATATTCCAGATCCAAATGCTCAGAACCAAAGCCAGGGCTGGAAAGGCCGTCCATTTGTTTCTGAAAAAAGAATTGAATTTCAGATAATTGGAAAAAAGACTGTCTTTTCTGAAGGCAAGGTCCATGGCCAGCCACACAGGCAAAACCAATGCCAAAATCAGATACAAATATCCCAGCGGATTCAGGAAAAAAGCCACTTCAAACCGTCCCTGAACCAAAGCCATCAGCGACCTTGTGGCCCCGCAGGAAGGGCAGGGCAGGCCGGTAATCCATTTGAAAATGCAGGGGGAAAATTCAGATGCGGAACCTGAATAGGCCTGAAACAAAAAGAACAGTATCCAGAACAGACCTGTGAGGTAAAACAACGACAAAATCCAGTAAAATCGGTTTCTGTCCATCGTATGGCCGGATTTTTCAGTAAAGTATACTCTGCAATATGGCAAAGTTCTTTTCCCTCGTAGCTCCCTGAATCATAAACCAATCTACGATGGTCCAAATGCCGAGGCCGCCGCAGGTGAGCAGCTTGCCCACACCCATTCCGGTATCGCCAATAATAAAGCGGTCGATGCCCAGACTACCGGCCAGAATGGAGACAATAAGCGAAGTGGTGGGGTCTTTGAATTGCATGGTCTGTACCATGGCCCATTTGGAATCATCCATTGCGAGGAGTCTTTCCCTGATGCCGGGCAACTGATGAGATTCGAAAAATTTACCATTGGCCATGATGAACATATCTACTTTTTGTGATTCCATTTGTGTATTGCGGTTAAAATGACGGGCAATTATAAAGCAAAAAAATGAAAATAAATGCAACTCGTCTGAAGTTGCTGCCTTATTAAACTTCTGCCATATCAAGCAAACTATCCATGTATTCCCTTGTATTGAACAATCGGGGTACTTTGTGTTGTCCGCCCAGTTTACCACGGCTTTTCAGCCATTGGTGAAAAAGTCCGGCCGGAGCCTCGTTTACCAGAAGCGGCAGCAGGGCCATATCCATGTAGCGTTTGGCATCGTAATCGCCGTTTACTTTTCGGAGTTCATCATCGAGCTGCCGGGCAAATTGTTCAGCAGATGAGGGAGGTTGGGAAAATTCAATCAGCCATTCGTGCCGGCCCTGATTTCCTGCGGTCATAAACCGGGGTGCCACGGTAAAGTCCACCACACTGCAGGAATGAGCCAGACAGGTTTTGGCCAACGCTGTTTCGGCGTTGTCCACCATTACTTCCTCTCCGAACACATTGATAAAATGACGGGTTCGGCCCGAGACCTGAATGCGGAAGGGATTGAGGGAGGTAAACCGGATGGTATCTCCGATGCGGTACCGCCATAGGCCACCGTTGGTAGAAATGACGAGAGCGTAGTTTTTATTCAGCTCTACTTCATTCAGGGTCAGTGATTTCGGGAAGGCTTCATGGGCATATTCCATTGGAATGAATTCATAGAAAATCCCATAATCTAGAAGCAATAGCATTTCGCCCGGCTTGCTCAGATCATCCTGAATGCCAAAAAATCCTTCTGAAG
>JBIKMV010000082.1:0-11360 GCA_044359055.1 Catalimonadaceae bacterium | reverse complement strand
TTTCCAAATACTTTAAAAAACAGGGCAAGGATGATGGTGAATAGAGGCGAAGAAGCTGTAGAGCTGAACTCATAGGGTGTGAGGCCCCAGACTCCATGAAAAGCAAGGTTTTTGGCCAGTGCCATCATGATAAAAGAATCGTCCAGAGCGTAGCAAAATTCCCCGTTGAGCAGACTTGCCTGAACAATGCCAATGCCACTGAAAACAAGGGCAAAAAGGAATGCCAGGGAGGCAATTTTAAGATAAGGAGAAGATGGAACCGGGTTCAAATTCGGGATGGGATATTAAGAACTGAGCATTCCTGTGATGGTTTGAACCATATTTTTCTCATGGCTTACCGGTTTTTCAGGCACAGCGGGAATGGCAATTTCAGATTTCAGAAATCCTGCACATTCTTCGTCATGGTCATACACGCGGATGCCGGGGATGTTGTGAAAATTCCGGGCGGCATCGGCGTTGATCAAAACCGGAACCCCGGCCATCATCAGTTCAGGAATCTTGGTGAGTGATCCGGTAGAAATTACCTGATGTATCCAGCACATGGAGCAGGTGCTCAGCAGCCCGGACAAATCTTCATTTGAAACCGATCCGTGAAGAAAAATCTGTTCGGTACCGGGCAGGTGGGGCATGAGGCTTTCTGTCAGGTAGCCGGCTACATGGAGTTTGAGTCCCTGATGGCGCAGATTCTTGTAAAAGAACTTTATCCGATCCAGCATCCCGTCGAAAGTAGGCTTGTTTCCGGCAGTACCGAGCAGCAGGATAATGCCCTTCTGAACGGCGGATTTTCGGTTTTCCCGGATTTTCAGGAGGAAGGATTCTACCTCCCGGGGCGGAAAATAGGGAAGGTATCCGGCCTCGAGACCGAAAAGTTTCAGAATATATTGCTCTTCCCTTGAAATGGTAAAAATAGACTGGCACATACGCAGGCTCTGCAGCTCTTCTTCGAACCAGTCGGGAGCTGAACGGCCGGTAAATTCGGATTTCTGACCCGACACGAGAGACTCCAGATTGTGGGGCAATGCAATGACTTTCAAGCCGGTATCTCTTGCCGCATAGCTCATAAGGAGGTTTTGTTGCCGGTTGCTTTCCCAAAGGAGTAATTTATGAGTTGCGGCATAGAATTGCATGGTTTTCTGCCGCTTGTAGTAGTTAAAACCGAGTTGCGTCAGAGCTTCTTTGGAAAGGCTGGATTTTATTTTGTGCAGGTTCAGCAGTTTTATTCCTTCCAGGGCAGCAAATTTCTTTTGAAAAATACGGGTGATATCAGGGTCATAAAATTCGCCCGTAATCCCGTTATCTTCCAGAATCTCAGATATCTGGGCGGTACGCTTGCTGCCACCATCGCCCCAGGGATCGGCAGGGAAATGCGAGTGCCTTAAAACCAGCTTTTTCAATACAGGGCGGTAAAAAAACTGCAAAGTAAAGCAAAAAGAGACTCGGCCTTCATTAGGTTTGCTGCCTGAACACACTCTGGCTTTGTACCGGTATTTTTTCAAGTCTGTATTGGACAGAACAATTGCCCTGATTGTTCTTTTGTTGGCCTCCCCGGTTCTGTTGGCCATAACCGTAGCCCTGTGGATAGCCAATGACAGAAAACCTTTCTTTTTTCAAAGAAGACCCGGCAAGGGAAACAAAGTATTTTCCATCATCAAGTTCAAGACCATGAACGACCGGAAAGATGCAGGGGGACAGTTGCTTCCGGATGCCGACCGGCTAACCACAATGGGCAGATTGGTAAGAAAAACTTCTCTGGATGAGCTTCCACAGCTCATCAATGTACTGAAGGGCGATATGAGTCTGATCGGGCCCAGGCCACTTCTTGAAGAATATCTGCCCCTTTACAATAACAGGCAAATCAGAAGGCATGAAGTCCGTCCCGGAATAACCGGGTGGGCACAGGTCAACGGCCGCAATGCGCTCGACTGGCAAAAAAGATTTGAACTGGATGTTTGGTATGTGGACCATCTTTCCTTTTGGCTCGATGTCCGGATAGTATTCAAAACAATCATGAAGGTGCTGAAATCCGAGGGAGTAAACTCGGCCACTTCTGCAACCATGGAAAAATTTACCGGCAACCCTCAGGCTGAAGCGTCCTGAAATATGCGGGATTTTCAGAGGTAAATGTGATACACATCGGTTTGGTTTCGCTGAATATCACGAAAAACAAACAAGTTTTTCTCACCTTGCCCGCGGCCAGCGTGGACACATTCTTCTATCAGATCAAATGAAACACAATCTGAGGGTAAGCCATTAAAAATCAGCGAAAAAGAATAGATTCCACTCTGTGCGATAAAGGTCCACTGAGGAGCAAAACTTATATTTTCTGCATGGACAAGGTCCACCTTTTCACCACCCTGTCGGGAAATAAGATAGGTGGAGGGCCAAATTCTCGCCTGGGAACCGGAGAGGGTAAACCAGCTGAAATGCACAATCACCTGGTTATAGGGTTCCGTTTTGAGCAATTCATCAGGGGTAGGATATACCAGTTCCCTCACGGCAGGCATAATCTCAGGCAGGGCAGGCATCACGGGGTATTCTCCCCGGAATATTTTCTGGTCAGGTATCAGCATATTTCCCACTTTTTGAATACAAAAAAACAGACTTGGCCGCGATAGAAAAGCAAGGAATATGGTTACATACCAGCTTTTCTGATTTGAAAACAAAAATGCTTATCGGGGTGAAAACAAGCAAAGAAAAAAATTTTTTTGGGGGGGTGAAATCTGCACGCAAAAAGGAACCGATTACCCTGACAACCAATGTGCCTGGCCGGTACCTGAAAAATTTATCCCCAAAAAGCCAATCTCCGACTGAGCAAAACAATGTCCAGCAAACCCAACTTTTGAAACCATAGAAAATGCTTCCGGTTTAAAAATAAAAAGGCAAAAAAATTGAGGCAAAAATCCGGGAAGTTGAAACAAAAGATTTGTTTTCCTTATTATTGCCATCAAATCGTTTTTGCAATGAAAAAAATCAACTACCCCATGCTGCTCTGCCTGCTGGCAACTGTTTTCTATTTTTCATCCCGTCAATGGACCTGGAGCAATTCCAGCGGTGGACCGGCAAGTCGTACCGGCGCACCAACTGCTGGCGGAGGCAATGAAGCCACATGTCAGGGATGTCATGGTGGGTCCATCAATCAGGGAACAAACCTTTTGAACCTTACAATTGCCGGCAACCCTCAGGTCTTTGAGCCCTCTACCACATATGACCTTACAGCAAGTTTCTCAAGTCCGGGTGCAGGCGGCCACGGCTTTCAGGTGGTAGCCCTGAATCCACAGCTTGCCTCAACGGGCACTTTCATTCCCGGAACCGGCAGCAAACTGGTAAGCGGTAGCGGAAGGACTTACATCACCCACAATAATCCAAACAGTACAAGCTGGACTTTTCAATGGACTTCTCCTGCTACTTTACCGGCCTCAGTAAACTTTTATGCTGTAACTGCCAACCGGGGCGGGGGACCTTCCAGGGCTTTTACCATTTCCAAAACCATCACCAATACGCCCACATCCGTTTCCGGTGTAAACGAAAAAGAGAGCATCAATTTGTTTCCTTTCAATGTTGACAAAGAAGTGTTTATTTCTTCGGGCAATGTAAACAATCCCCTGATGGCCTGGATGGTTACCGATCAAATGGGAAGAATTGTAGCCCAAAGTGAAAAGGCCGCTATGCATGAATCAGAAAGAATTGAGCTTCCTTCAGGCCTTCAATCGGGCGTTTATATGGTGCAGATTCACACCCCGGGCGGAAGGACAGTCAAGCGATTTTTCAAAAACTAAAAATTCCTGAATTATTACCCGAAAGCGTGTTTCACAGAAGCACGCTTTTTTATTTGAGTATGATTCATTTGTTCACTAATGAACCCAAAAAGCAATGCCAATGAGCTGCTGAAAGCCTTTCTGGACAAAAAAGCAGACCAATGGAACCGGCCCGGATTTATTGCCGATGATCCTATTTCCATTCCCCATATGTTTGAGGAAAGGCATGATATTGAAATAATGGGATTGTTTGCTTCCATTCTGGCATGGGGTCAGCGCAAAACCATCATCCAAAGCTCTAAAAATCTCATCCGCCTGTTCGAAGGTCAGCCCTATGCATTTATCTCCGGAGCCGGTAAAAAAGAACTGAAAAAACTCGATTCTTTCAAACACAGAACTTTCAACGGAGCTGATCTTCAGTATTTTGTACGATTTATCCAATTCTGCTATGCCGAATGGGGCGGCCTGGAGAATGCCTTTTTCGAGGGAATTGAGAAGAATGAAAATCAGGTGGAAAACGGATTGATTCAATTCAGGAAAAGATTCATGCAGCTGGAAGGTTATCAGACCCGGCACAGCAAGCATGTGTCCTCACCTCTGCAAAAGTCGGCCTGCAAACGGCTCAATATGTACCTGCGCTGGATGGGCAGAAAAGACAAAAAGGGGGTTGATTTTGGCTTCTGGCAATCGGTTTCTCCTGCCGTCCTCATTTGTCCATGCGATGTCCATGTGGAAAGAATTGCCCGCTCTCTGGGCCTCATTCAAAGGCCAAAGCCAGACTGGCAAATGGCACTGGAACTGACAGAAAACCTTCGAAAACTGGATCCGGCCGATCCTGTTAAGTACGATTTTGCTCTTTTCGGCCTGGGAATAGAAATGAAAAACGAGACCGCAAAAAGCCCGGTCTGGTTGCCCGAAAACCGATGGAACCAAAGGGATTGAGACTTTGTAAAGCGGCCGTTTGGGTTTCCGGTTTCTTGGGTGAGTTTCAGGTTAGGGGGGGTCTGAGTTGAAAGTTCAAAGTCGAAAGTTTAAAGTTTTTTCGCATTGAATTTCAACGAATTACAACTTGAAAAACTTTTGACTCATTGGTTTCGACTTTTGACTTATCCACTTAAAACTGATTGCTATAGACTGATCACTTGAAATACTTTTGAGTTTTGAGTTTCGACTTTTGACTTCTGACTTCCACTTGAATTAATAGTCCACCGAAAACATAAGGGGATAAAACAGAAAAGCCCATGTTCCCACAGGCTTTTCATTTCAAGGTATGAACAATCGATTAAAATTTTATTTGGGGCTGGTTGTACATCTCAATCTGCCCAAAGGACAAAATCAAAACCTGAAAACCTTTTCCTTTATTTCTTTTGTAAGGGATTCCTTTTGCTGCCGGCACGCTTGCCGGCCTTGTAAGGTTTTACAAACATAACATCTTTTTCCAAATTCACCTATTCTTCTTCCGGATTTAAGATAAAAGCTTCAAAAAACCCTTTCAATTCTGCGCAATCAGGGATGTGCCTGTCATTTCAGGGGGAATCTGAATGCCCAGATAATCCAGAATGGTGGGGGCGATATCGCCCAATTTGCCGTTTTTCAGGCTGCGGCCCGAGGTAAGTTCATAGCCCTGAGCCACCAGAATACAAGGAACCAGTGCTGTGCTGTGTGCCGTGTTCGGGCTCCCGTCTTCATTGATCATGTAATCGGCATTTCCATGGTCGGCGATTACCAGCACGGCATAGCCGTTTTTTTCGGCCGATTGCAAGATTTCTCCCAGGCATGTATCGACTGTTTCACAGGCTTTTACCACTGCTTCAAAAACACCGGTATGGCCTACCATATCCGGATTGGCGAAGTTCAGGCAAATGAAAGCCGCCTCCTGACGATCCATTTCTTTCAGG
This sequence comes from Catalimonadaceae bacterium, assembly GCA_044359055.1. Lineage (GTDB taxonomy): Bacteria > Bacteroidota > Bacteroidia > Cytophagales > Flexibacteraceae > CAMDMI01. The sequence goes on along the minus strand of JBIKMV010000082.1, from coordinate 5,707 downwards.
ATAGATTGGGTGACCTCAGCCGCAGACATTTCGGGTTGCAGGTCGTAGGTGGCCACTTTGGGCGAAGGGCACATAATGCGGGTTTCACCTGTAAAGGGTTGTTCCCTTCCCCCGCTGAAAAAGAAGGTTACATGGGGGTATTTTTCGGTTTCAGCAATCCGGATCTGCTTCAGCCCCTCTCCTGCCAGAACTTCTCCCAGTGTATTTCGAAGGTTGTCTTTTTCATACAATACATGGACACCCTGAAAAGACTCATCGTACCGGGTCATGGTGATGTAGTAGAGGCTGAGTTTTTTCATCCCGAAATCAGGAAAATCCTGTTGGGTAAGGGCCTCGGTGATTTGCCTGCCCCGGTCTGTCCTGAAATTGAAATTGATGACCACATCGCCTTCGTTTATTCTTCCCCGATTAGTAAAGCCTTTCAATACCAATGGCTTAATAAATTCATCGGTGATGCCCTCCTGATAGGATGCTTCGATGCCGGATACCAGGTCTTCCACTTCTCTCCCCTCCCCTTTCACAAGGCAATCGTAGGCAATTTTCACTCTTTCCCAGCGCTTGTCGCGGTCCATAGCGTAGTAGCGCCCGATGGCAGAAACCACGGTGCCTGCAGTAGAACGGGTATGGGCTATGAGCTCAGACAGAAATCCTTTTCCGGATTTCGGGTCGGTATCTCGGCCGTCGGTGAAAGCATGAATGTAAAGATGGGCAAAATGATGGTGAGCCGCCCAATCGCAGAGGGCTTTTAAATGATCAATGTGGGCATGGACACCTCCGTCTGAGACGAGGCCCATCAGGTGAATATTTTTGCCATGGGCTATGGCATATTCCAGCGCAGCGGCAAGCCCTGCATGAGCGGCAAGTCCGCCGTTTTGGGCCTCTAGGTTAATCCTGACAAGGTCCTGATACACCACGCGGCCGGCACCCAGATTCATGTGTCCCACCTCAGAATTGCCCATCTGCCCCTCCGGAAGTCCGACCGAAAGACCCGAAGCCTCGAGATGCGAATGGGCATAACGGGCCAGAATACCATTGTAATGGGGAGTCCGGGCCCTGTTGATGGCCGACACTCCGGGATTGACGGCAATGCCCCAACCGTCAAGAATAAGCAGCATGATTTTTTTATTCATAATTTTGTTTGAAAGCAGGCTAAGGCCTAATTTTCCGATTCTTTTTATTTCTGATGCGAACCCAAGCTTTTCTGGTACTTCTATTATGGACAAACCTGCTGGCCCATGGCCAGAATGATTCTTTTCTTGAGCGCACAAAACTGGCTTTAAAATCAGGAAATTCGCAAAAATTAGCCGAACTGATGGCGGAAAAAATTCAGTTTGGAAACGATGGAGAAGCTGAAACCCTGAAAAATACGGAAGCAGAAAAAGAGCTGAATCAGTTTTTCAAAAATCACTTACCCTCAGACCTGACCCAGCTTTTTGAAGGAAAATCGAAGGACGGAAAGAAATATTTCATTGGCAAGTTGAGTACCAAATCCGGCAACTACAGGGTTTCGGTTTACTGGAAAGAAACCCCGCAGCCCAGACTTATCTCCATAGACATCAGCCCGGAATAACAGGGCTGATTCCGGCAAACGGAGAGAATATACCTAAATTCCCCATAGAAAAATCAATGCAGGGTTTTTATTCCCCGTTTTAATCCTTTAATTTTGCGGCAAATTTGACAACCTACATGGTAGAAACATTTGTAAAATACAAGGTTAAAGATATGTCTTTGGCCGCCTGGGGTAGAAGAGAAATCACCCTGGCAGAAGCAGAAATGCCTGGTTTAATGGCCCTTCGCAAGGAGTACGGCCAGTCTAAACCATTACAAGGAGCCCGCATTGCCGGATGCCTCCACATGACCATCCAGACAGCCGTTCTGATCGAAACGCTTGTAGCGCTCGGAGCAGAAGTAACCTGGTCGTCGTGCAACATTTTTTCAACTCAGGACCATGCCGCAGCCGCCATTGCAGATGCCGGAATTTCGGTTTATGCCTGGAAAGGTCAAACTGCAGAAGAGTTTGACTGGTGCATTGAGCAAACCCTTTTCTTCGGAGAAGACCGCAAACCCCTGAATATGATTCTGGACGATGGTGGCGACCTCACCAATATGGTGCTGGATCAGTATCCGGAACTGGTGCCCAACATCAAAGGGCTCTCGGAAGAAACCACCACCGGAGTTCTCCGCCTATATGAGCGCATGAAAAAAGGCACTCTCCCTATGCCGGCCATCAATGTAAACGATTCGGTAACAAAATCGAAGTTCGACAACCTGTATGGCTGCAAGGAATCCTGCGTGGATGCCATCCGCCGTGCAACCGATGTTATGGTTGCCGGAAAAGTTGCCGTAGTAGCCGGATTCGGAGATGTAGGCAAAGGCTCTGCCAAATCATTGTCTGCTGCCGGAGCACGGGTCGTGGTTACCGAAATCGATCCGATTTGTGCGCTTCAGGCTGCTATGGAAGGCTATCAGGTGATGAAAATGGACAATGCCGCGAAAATTGCTGACATATTTGTAACCGCCACAGGAAACAAATCCATCATCGTGGACCGCCATTTCAAAATGATGAAAGACAAGGCCATTGTCTGCAACATCGGCCACTTCGATACCGAAATCGATATGGCATGGCTGAATGGCAACTACGGACACACCAAGGAGGAAATCAAACCTCAGGTGGATATGTATACCATTGATGGTAAGAACATTATCGTATTGGCGGAAGGAAGACTGGTAAATCTGGGTTGCGCCATGGGCCACCCTTCGTTTGTGATGTCTAACTCTTTCTGCAATCAGACTCTGGCGCAGATTGAACTTTGGACCAACACCTCGCAGTACGAAAACAAAGTGTACACCCTGCCCAAGCATCTGGACGAAAAAGTTGCGGCCCTGCATCTGGACAAGGTGGGTGCCGAACTCGAAGTACTGACCCACGATCAGGCAGATTACATCGGGGTAGGTCAGGCCGGACCTTTCAAAGCCGACCACTACCGTTACTGATACTTGCTTCAGGCAAAAAGGAAAGTCCCGCTTCTGGCGGGATTTTTCTTTTCAGGGGAAACGAAAAACAGCCGGATTTCCTCCCTGTCTTATTTCTAATTTTTTTAGAAATAAAAACCAATTTTTTTGGTATTTTTGTTGTCCGCCTTTTTCGGATCCGGGCATACCATGTATCTCAACTGCCATTCGTTTTTCAGTCTCAACCACGGCACACTTTCGCCGGAAGCACTGGTGGCAGAGGCCCGAAAACGGGGCATCAGACGGCTCGCCCTCACCGATATCAACAATACTTCGGGCATTTTTGACTTTGTGCAGTTCTGCCGGCAGGCCGGTATGGAGCCGGTACCGGGAATCGAGTTTCGCAATGGCTTTTCGCTTTGCTACATCGGGCTGGCAGCATCTCCGGAGGGCTTCGAAAACCTGAACCGCTGGCTGAGCATCCACTTGTTTGAAGGCAGTCTGTTTCCTTCCGAAGCACCGGATCTGGCAGGAGTATTTTGGATTTATCCCCGTCACAATCTGCCGAAGCGGGCACCTTCATCTGCCGAATGGATGGGCATCAGGGCCTTTGAACTGCCCCAATGGCATTTCAAAAAGCAAAAAAACGACTCTCCTTTTTCCCTATGGGAAGACAAGACCCTGGCCTGGCAGGCGGTTACCTTTCTGGACAAGAAAGGCTTCAATCTGCACCGCCTGCTGCGTTGTATAGAGCAGAACACCCTACTGAGCAAACTCCATCCCGATACACACGCCGGCAGAGATGAATGGTTTCCCTCGCCTGAAGAAATGCTGGCTGCCTACAAAGAAAATCCGGAGCTGATTTTGAGAGCAGAATCGCTGCTGGAGCAATGCGCTTTCCCCTTTGTTTTTCATGAACCCAAAAATAAAAAGGTATTTTCGGCAGACCGCACCGACGATCTGGCCCTGCTCCGAAAACTGGCCGATGACGGTCTGCTTTACCGGTATGGCCGTGACAATAAGCAGGCACGCAGGCGGGTAGAAAGCGAGCTCAGCATTATAGAGCAACTGGACTTTGCCGCCTATTTTCTTATCACCTGGGACATCATTCGCTATGCCCGGAACCGGGGATTTTTCCATGTAGGACGAGGTTCCGGGGCGAACTCTATCGTGGCATACTGTCTGGGTATCACCGATGTGGACCCGATAGAACTGGACCTTTATTTCGAGAGATTCATCAATCCCCACCGCACATCGCCGCCCGATTTCGACATAGACTTCAGCTGGGATGAGCGGGAAGAAATTCAGGACTACATTTTCAAGCGCTATGGCCGCGACCATGTGGCTATGATCGGGGCCTATGTCACCTATCAGGGAAGCTCGATTTTGCGTGAACTGGGCAAGGTATTTGGTTTGCCCAAAGCCGACATCGACAAAATGGTGGATGCGCCCCATGATTTCGGAGATACGCAGACCATGGGCTGGATCAACCGGTACGGGAGCCTGATGAAGGACATGCCCAATTATGTATCTATCCATGCCGGGGGTATTGTGATTTCGGAAGAAAGCATATACCGCTACACCGCCCTGAACATGCCGCCCAAAGGCTTCCCCACGACGCAGTTTGATATGTATGTAGCCGAGGAGATAGGCTTTGCGAAATTCGACATCCTCAGCCAGCGGGGGCTGGGGCACATCAAAGATGCGGTGGACATCATCTACAAAAACAGGGGAGTGCATGTAGATGTACATGCAGTTCAGCGATTCAAAAAAGACCCCCGCATTGCTGCGCAGCTGCGCAGTGCCGAAACACTGGGCTGCTTTTACATAGAGAGTCCGGGGATGCGGCAGCTGCTGAGCAAACTACGCTGCAACGACTACCTTACTCTGGTGGCGGCCTCGTCCATCATAAGGCCCGGTGTAGCCAAAAGCGGCATGATGAAGGAATACATTTACCGGTTTCACAACCCGGAGGGCTTCAGCTACATTCACCCGGCCATGGAACCCCTGCTGAAAGAAACCTATGGTGTCATGGTGTATCAGGAAGATGTCATCAAAGTGGCCCATCATTTTGCAGGACTAAGCCTTGCAGAGTCGGATGTGCTGCGCCGGGGCATGAGCGGAAAGTTTCGCTCAAAAGCCGAATTTCAGAAAATCAAAGACAAGTTTTTTGACAATTGCCACGAAAAGGGCTACCCGGAGGAGACTACCCGGGAAGTATGGCGACAGATTGAGAGTTTTTCGGGTTACTCATTCAGCAAGGCGCATTCGGCCAGTTTTGCCGTGGAGAGCTACCAAAGTCTGTTTCTCAAGGCTTATTATCCCAAAGAATTTATGGTAGCGGTAATCAACAATTTCGGAGGATTTTACCGCACAGAGGTGTACATCCACGAGGCACGCCGCTGCGGGGCAGAAGTGCAGCCGCCCTGTGTAAACCACTCTGATGTGCTCACAACAATTAAAAAGGACACCCTATATCTGGGATTTGTGCATCTCAAAAGTCTGGAAGGCAATCTGGCCCGGAATCTGGTGGAAGAGCGCGACCGGGGCGGACGATACCGGAATCTGCAAAACCTGCTGAAGCGCGTAAAAATGGGTCCGGAGCAAGCCATCATTCTGGTTCGTATCGGGGCTTTGCGCTTTACAGGGCAGAGTAAAAAAGAGTTGCTATGGGAAGTCCACATACATTTTCACGGAAAAAACAAGCCCATTCCGGTTACAGCAGAGTTGTTTGCCGCAGAAGAAGAAACGGCCA
>JBIKMV010000287.1:0-3159 GCA_044359055.1 Catalimonadaceae bacterium | reverse complement strand
ATGATTCTCTGCCCTGCCTTTCTGAATATCAACATTTTGACGCTTGACTTGTTCCCGCCTGTCCGTCTCCCAATCCGGGCAAGGGCTGCTTCAGTACTTCCCGCTCAGCAGTTCGCCCCCAAGGGCAGACCGTGCTTCGATGCCGAGTTTTTTCATCATCTCCCAGGTGGTACAAACAGCAGCAGATGTTACAGGAATGCCACACTTTTGCTGAAGCAGATCAATGGCTTCCAGCGAGGGCATTTGTACACAGGCAGAAGCCACCAACACATCTACCCCACTCAAATCCAATGTTTTATAAATCTCCAAAAGGTTCATAGGGTCCTGAGCGGCTACCTCCAGATTATCGGGAATCTCCAAGGCGATGCTTTCCTTCACCGATATGCCCTGATGCTCAATATAATCCACTACCTTATCGGTAAGGGGCCGGATATACGGGGTGATGATGGAAATTCTTTTGGCACCCAAGGCTTTCAGGCCATTGATGAGGGCTCCTGCCGATGTGACAATTGGGGTAGGAGCGTCATTGGCCACCGTTTCTTTGTGCAGGTTCACCTCCGACACACAGTGATAACCTCTGCCCATGCTCATGATGGCCACCAGGCAGGCATAACCCATCACATCCACCCGGGCATCGGAGAGTTCCACCGCACATTTCAGGCTCATGGCATCCATGGCTTCCAGCTCTTCCCGGGTTACTTTTTTCATGCGCATGCGGCTGCTGTGAAAGGTAAACCGCTCCGGAAGAATGGTCTCTCTTGCTCTGAAGATGGCCGGTATTTCGGTCTCCATGGTCACATTGGAAGAGGGAACAATCTGCCCAATTCTGAATTTTTTCATTTTGTATTGCTCTGATTTTCAGTGAAATTATTCATATTTCTCTCACGGTATTCACCAGGGTCCCGATGCCCTCCACGGTGGCCTCTACCACATCGCCGTCCATGAGCCATTCCTGTGGATTGCGGCCGGCCCCTACACCTGCGGGTGTGCCTGTGGCAATGATGTCGCCCGGCTCCAGCGTAAAACAGGTACTCAGATCTTCTATCAGTTCCGGTATGCGGAAGAGCATGAATCTGGTATTGGAATTTTGTTTTTCTACCCCATTTACCCGGAGAGAAAGGTTGAGGTTGTGCGGGTCGGCTATTTCATCCCGGGTAATCAGCACGGGCCCCATCGGAGCAAAGGTATCCTGCCCTTTTGAAACAATCCATTGCCCTTCTCTGCGGCAGTCTCTTGCCGAGATGTCATTGATTACGGTGTATCCGAATACATAATCCATGGCCTCGCTCAGGGGAATATTCTTCCCTTTTTTTCCCAAAACCACAGCCAGTTCTACCTCCCAGTCGAGTTGAGCAGTAAGGCGGGTATTTTTTATCACCTCGGTGTGGGTGGCGGTTACAGCGGTAGGCGGCTTGGAAAAAATAATGGGTTTTTGGGGCAGCTTCCCGGTGGTATCGAGACTTCGGGCACTCTCAGCCACATGCTCGGTGTAATTGAGCCCGATTCCGAAAATATTTTTGCCCGGTTTTGGAATGGGTGCCAAAATGGTAACTTCCTGAAATTCATAAGAAATACCATCAAAAAAACGCTCATCAGCCGTAGCCAGGCGGGCATTTATGGTGGTTATGATTTGCGGTCCCAGTGCGATGAGTGCATTCATGCTTCCGGGCAAGGGCAAACCGGCTCTTTTGCCGAACGACTCCATATCGACAACGCGGTTGTGCAGGATAAATCCAAGCGCTGGTTCAGTATGATCTTTTGATGTGTAGGTGAGCAGTTTCATCTTTTCTCTTTTTGAATTGGTAATTTTATTGTGCCTCGGGGCAGCTTTTCAAGAGGCAATCTCCCTCGGGCAGAAGGGAAAACTTGCCAGGGCCCGGGGAATGATTTTATTTTTCATCCATGGTCTTTTCCTGATACAGGCCCAGACTTTCAATCACGGGTAAATCATTGAAATTGAACAGACAGGCATCTTCGCTGTCGGAGGCATTGTGGTGTTCGTGCCAAGCCCAGGACGGTACACAAAAAATGTCTCTTTCCTTCCAATCGAAGCGCTGACCCCCGATTAGGGTGTAGCCTTTGCCCTTGGCGCACTGATACACAAACGAACCGGTATGGCGGTGTGGCTTACCGTGAAATCCGGCCGGAAGCAGCTGAATAAATGCCCCCATGGTTTGCATGACATGTCCGCCGGTGAGGGGATTGGAGTACTTCATCATGATGCCATCATACGGGTCCGGCTCATTCACTTTCAGGGTTTCCAGCAAGGCAGGATACACCTTTTTCCAGGGATAAAGAAACAGGGGCGAATAGGGTTTGCTCCAGTCGGGGTCGGCAGGCACCAGCCCGGCACAGCCATAGGTCATGGGCGATTGGTTTACCGGACTTTTCAATGGCTGCTGCCCGTTGAACACGGCATAATCGTTGGCTTCCAGCATGTTAACCAAAGGAATATCTAAACCATCCTGCCAGATGCAGGTTTCGCCATCGGCTTCCACACCGTGCTCGTGCCAGGTAGAATTGGGGGTAATCACAAAATCATTCACCTCCAGCATAATCTTGTTGCCGTCTACGATGGTATAGCCTTTTTTGCCTTCCATAATGAAGCGCAGTGCAGAAGCACGGTGGCGATGGGCAGAGGTGAACTCCCCGGGCCGGGTCACCTGGATGCCGGTATAAAGCAGCCCCACAGCCGCACTGATGTGCCGAAGCTTTTCATTGACCAGATATACCACCCGCCTTCCGGCCTGAGCGGGGGTTACGAGCTCCGAGGATTTGATTACCAGATGCCGGAGTTGTTCATACTTCCAAAGCATGGGAATACAATTGGCTCTTGGCTCCCAGGGCTCAATGTCGTTGGCTACTGTCCAGAGTGCGCCGGCGCCGAGGGCTTCGAGTTCTTTGTAATAGGCCTTGAGTTCGTCAGAATCCTGTACCCTGGCCCGGCCGTACACATCATCTGAGTTCTGATTGTTATCCATGTTATTCCAGGAATTTTTGATAGGTAGAAAAAAGCAGGCTAATGATTTCCGGATGTTCCGGATTCGCTTCCGGTAAAAGTAATCTTCTTTGCAGGGGCGGTATTGACCCGTAAATCAAAGATGTCGAATCGGTTATAATGTCCTAGGATATCATGCATCTGCTTGGGCTGTATGCATT
>JBIKMV010000286.1:0-3168 GCA_044359055.1 Catalimonadaceae bacterium | reverse complement strand
TCGACCCGCCTCCGGGGGTCGGGCCGGTTTGAGCTTCCTTTAATTACAAATATGCCATCCCGCCGGGATGGAATGCAGGGTTCTGGACGATAACGAAGAAAATCTATCTTGATTTTCAACATCAGTTCAGCCTTCTAAAAAATACATATTGCTTACAACAAAGAAAATCTTAGAATTTCTGTCCAAATTGCCTTCTATATAAAAAACAAAATTTCGTCATGCGGGATACTTTTTCACAAATTCACATCCAAATTGTTTTTGCTGTGAAAAGAAGGCAAAATTTAATTCTCCCCTCCTGGGAACAGGAATTGTACAAATACATCACAGGAATCATACAAAAAAAAGATCAAAAAATGTTGGCGATAAATGGCATGCCTGACCATATACACATTTTTATTGGCATGAAACCCAATTGTTGTCTGTCTGATTTGGTAAGGGAGGTAAAAAAGTCATCTAATGCATTTGTGAATGAGAAAGGTTTCACCAAAACGAAATTTCAATGGCAAGAGGGTTTCGGAGCTTTTTCCTACAGTCATTCTGCATTGAGCATGGTGATCAAATATATTGAAAATCAAAAGGAACACCATAAAAAGCAATCATTCACAGACGAATACAAGGAATTTCTAAGGAAATTTGAAATTGATTTTAAGGAGGAATTTTTATTCAATAAAGATGAATAATCAGGCCCTGCCCTGACTTATTTTATTTCCAAAACTACGGAAATGAAAATGACCCGCAGAGCGGGTCACAGACCGGTAACCCAAAAATCCAAACAAAATGACCGACCCCGGAAGGGGGTCGTATAAAATCCGGCCACAGTGTCACCGCAGTTGTCTTGATACCCCCTTTGCTTCGATTTCACTTTTTTTGTATTTCAGGATTTCAGGTTTAAAAGTGTTTTGGCTATTTCATCACGCAGCATCGGTTTTACTTGAACCTCATCTGCAAATCTGTGCCATTGATTTACCGTATCGTTTATCTGCTCTGCAATCTCCGCTGCTTTTTTACATCGAATGGATTCCCCGATAACCAGCAAATCTTTTTTGGTAATATTTTTTCTTTTCCCGTTAACGCTCAATGCATGCTGACTCACCCACTCACTTCCCGGCCTGAAGGCATGACATACATCGTACGCAGGTGCCAGTTCCCAGGCGCACCCCGGCTTGAGTAAAAAGGAAAAATTCTTGGTATGGTCGTCGCAATTTCGTGCAATTACATTAAAAACCATTCTTCTGAACATCTGCTCCGCATCAGCATAATTCAATTTTAACTCCCGCATGCACTGAAAGAGTTGCTCATAACTGAAACTATTGTTCTGGTTGTAGTCAAAATGCTTTAAAGCACAGAAAGTCTGGATGTGGTACTTGTTTTCTCCTGCATCCCGGTCAAACCGCTTGGTCATAAAATGTGCCCGGCCGTTTTCTTCCAACAAGCGTGATGGCATCATATCAATGCCGCATGCCATGGCCATGTTGCAGTAGGCCATTTCTACCCTTCCGTATCCATGACTGCTGCCCAACTGTACATCACTCACTCCATCGAGTTTTATCAGCCAATGTTCAAACCCCTTGGGTGCTTTGGTTTGCCCGGATTTTACCTCACCCGTAATTGGATTCCATGCAATGAGGGCTTTTGGCCGGGCTCCGCCTGCAGAGGTACCCATCTTTATAATATCCCATACCGCCTGCTCCTCATCTTTCTTCAGATTGGCAATGAATACTTCCCTTTGATTCAGCATTTTTTGGGCCGTAGCCACCAGGCTGTCGATTTCAACAGAAAAGGCTCTCTTGCTTTCGTTTATCACAGCGGGCTGAAACTCCAAAGCACCCATTCCGCGGGTGCCTATGAAGCAAAGCATTTCAACCGGATTCATGCTATCCGGAGGACGACCTTGCTGCGCCAACCAAAGATTGATCAGTTGGTTTCCGTATTTGTCGGGTAATGCATCAGCCAGCAAACCGGGCAAACCTTTGAAGGTGTCGTATTCAGAGTTTTTTTCTTTTCGCAGCTCCGGGAAGGAATACTGATTTCGGGCTTCGGAAACCGGCATTTTTAATGGAGCCAAATCCCAGCCCAGAGATTTGAATTTGGGCTCGTATTCAAAAATTGCATACCCTCTTTCTGCCTCCCAGGCTACGGCGCCTGCCAGCTTTCCCCATATGGTTATTTCTGCTACCCGTACCATTTACCAGTTTACACCTTCTTTGTTTTCTTCTTTGCCGGTTTTACTCCTTGCCCGTTGGCGTTTTTGTCTTTGCTGTTTTGCCAATGCCAGAGGACTTATCGTTTGTTTTACCTCAAAAGCATTCAGAACCGAAAGTTGATCCAATACCCTTAACACCTGTATCAGGGTGGCGAGCGTTACGGCTTCGCCCCGCTCCAGCAGGCTTAGGGTAGACCGACTGATTCCGGCTGCAGCTGCAAGCTGATCCTGGGTCTTATTTTGCTCCATTCGGTGGTGTCTGATAAATTCACCAATAAATTGGGCCAAAGCCCTGTCACTCATAGAAGGCATTGGCATGAATGATCTATCGGTCATAAAATATGTTTTTTTAAATTAGTGTATGAATAATCATGCAAGTATAAGCGAATTTTTTTAAAATAAAATTTGCGAATGACGATTCATTCACTAAGCCAATATTTTGTAATTAATAAATAATTTATCATGCACAAATCCAACTTATGCCCGGCATTTTCCGCAGAATAAGCCGGATCCATATTTAACGCTCGGGTTCCGGGCCTGCACAGCCGCAAGCAAACTCTCCGGCCAAGTTGCCATGTTGTTTTTTGAATCGGGAACATGCGCTTGCCCCGGCTGGCAAATTGAAGGCTATACAGGCGGCAAACTGCAGCAAATCAACAATTTACAACGGAAAGCGCAGCCCGATAAAGGGCACATCCGAATAATTCACCCTGCGCTTTCCGGCACTGTTTACATACGGGCTGTTGATGTGGGAGATGCCCACTCGCAGATCAGCTAATTTACTCAGGGGAAAGAAAATATAAAAATCCGAAATCAGGTAACCTTTGTCGAGGTTCGGCCCAAGCAGCAGATTTTTTCCGGGCACATAAAAATTCCCGTTTTTAATCAACTGGGTAAAATCCAGCCCCAGGCCTGCCACATCTATGTTCATTCCGATTCCGGCTTTTTTGTACAAACGGGCTTCC
>JBIKMV010000285.1:0-3186 GCA_044359055.1 Catalimonadaceae bacterium | reverse complement strand
CTTTTGATGGGATTTTTCGTTGTCTGTGCTCACGCCAATTACCTGATAACCGGCAGCAGACAATGCAGGCAGATTGTCACGAAGGTTACAGGCCTGAGCGGTACATCCGGGGGTATCGTCTTTGGGATAAAAATAGAGGACCAGTTTTTTACCCTTGAAATCGGACAAACTGATGAGGTTTCCATTTTGATCTTTTGCCCTGAAATCAGGGGCTTTATCTCCTGCTGAAAGTGACATAATGCTTTGAATTATAGAATAAGAAAATTAAAAATTGAAATGAGCGGGAAAATGTTTTGAAGAAAACAGAAATCTGGATCAGTCCCTGTAAATAAATACTTCCGGCTTGCCCGAATCGCAGATTCTGCCCCGGTACATACCAGGAGTGTTGAATTCAAAAACGCAGTTGCCCGAAGCATCCACGGCAATCAATCCTCCGCATTCAGGGTCCTGAAGGTCAATTTTTCTTATCACAGTCCGGCAGGCTTCGGCAAGGGAAAGACCTCTGTATTCCATCAGGCAGGAGACATCATAGGCCACCACATTCCGGATGAATGTTTCACCGTTTCCGGTTGCCGAAACTGCACAGGTTTTGTTGTTGGCATAGGTACCGGCACCGATTATGGGCGAATCACCAATCCGGCCGAATCGTTTGTTGGTGAGTCCTCCGGTGGAGGTAGCCGCAGCCAGGTTGCCCCTGACATCGAGTGCAACTGCCCCAACAGTACCGAATTTTTTCGCATTCGTGGGCTGCTCATCAAGTGAAACATTATGGTCTGTTCGGGCCTTACCCGAATCAATTATCTGAAGCAATTGCTGATACCGCATTTCAGAATAATAATAAGAAGAATCTACCCTTTTCACGCCATGAAGGTCAGCAAACTCCTCCGCCCCCGCACCGGAAAGAAGAACAAAATCAGACTCCTGCAGGACCTTCAGAGCCAGTTGAACCGGGTTCTTTACATGGGTGACACCCGCTACCGCCCCTGCATTCAGGGTAAGCCCATCCATAATTGCTGCATCCAGTTCATGTTTTTTGTGGTGGGTAAATACCGCACCTTTTCCTGCATTGAAGAGGGGGTGATCTTCCAGAATTTTCACGGCTGCTTCCACAGCGGTAAGCGAAGATGCACCATTTAAGAGCAGGTCGTAACCGGCTTCCAGAGCACGGGAAAGCCCGTTTTTATACTCAGTTTCCAGTTCCGGTGTCATGGCCGAAGGCAGGATGGTGCCGGCTCCGCCATGTACCAGTATCCTTACAGGAACATTCATCTGATTCAGTTTTTATAATGGAAATGGAAGGCTGCAAATTGCACCCTAAACCTGGCATTGGGCAAAAACAATGAGAACAAATTTCATCCTTCCTGTAAAACCAGCCATCAGCTGTCTGATTTTAAACCCTTTGGAAGGGCCGAAACAAAGGGATTTTTTTTGACAAAAAACCGCCAGGGCCTTAGCGCATCTTCTTTCGCATACCCAACTCCTACTCTGGCAGCAGCAGCAATACTGTCTTCATCCAGAGGCAAAGACCAGTCTTCAAGCCAGATACCGGATTTCTCCCACAGGGCATCCTTATCCATGCCTTTATATATGCCAAGTGCCTGTGTAATACAGCCCGGCCCGGAGCTTAGGGCAGAAGAAAAAAATTGCATCTTTCTGCGCCTGAGCATTTCATCGAGACCCTTTACCGGTTCTATTGCCCTGATCAACACGGCGTTGGGCACATCAGGGGGGCCGGTTACCACATTAAAAAGATGGTGAATGCCATAACACAAATACACATAAGCATGGCCTCCCGGCATAAACATGGTTTCGGTCCGCTTTGTGCGCCTGTTGAGGTAAGCATGGCTTGCGCGGTCATCCATCCCGCGGTAGGCCTCAGTTTCCACCACAATACCTGCTGTTTCTATGCCCCCGATTTGTGAAACCAGTACTTTTCCAAGCAAGGCTCTGGCAATAGCCGGGACATCTTCGCTCTGATAGAATTCAAAAGGCAAAAGAATCCGCCTGTTATTCTTTGGGATAATTTCAGAAAAAATCATTGACATCAAATGAATTCGGATAGTTTTGAGCCGGTATCTGGGCTTTCATGGTTTCTCGCCCAAACGAAACAAATAAAGCAAAAAATCCGGCCAATATGGAATCTACCTACCCTTCTGCGAAACCACTGGAATTTGAAAACCGCATTTCCCTTTTAGACAGTCTCCGGGGAATGGCCCTTCTGGGTATTCTGCTGATGAACATTCCATTTTTCGCAAATTCATACCACCTCTATTACAACCTGGAGATCTTAAAGGAATACAGCGGGCCTGATTACTGGTGCTGGTGGGGGGTGAACGGCTTGTTTGAGGGCACCATGAGGGGCATTTTCTCCATGCTTTTCGGCGCAGGAAGTTTTCTGCTGCTCGACAGGCTGGAAAAGAAAAATATCCCGGGGCTAAGCCCGGCCGACATATTTTACAGAAGGCTAATCTGGCTTTTGGTTTTTGGTCTTATCAATGCCTTTGTTCTTCTCTGGCCCGGCGACATCCTGTACACCTATGCCATTACAGGCTTGTTTCTTTTCCCTTTCAGAAAGCTGAAACCGGCGAGTCTGCTGTTATTCGGACTCCTTTTCATGGCATTCTCTACCGCACAGCATACTTTCAAAAGCCATTCGGCTCATGTGGTCAGAGAAAAAGGTGAAAAGGCTCTGGCTTTGGAAAAGAAAGGGAAAAAGCTGGAAAAGGCACAAAAAGAAGACCTTGAAGCCTGGACAGCATGGCAGGAAGAACATAGTATCAGCCATTTCAGGGCTGAGATGGTAGGAGAAAATGGTTATCGGAAAAAAGGCTATGCCGACATTTTTGAGAAAATTCTGGGTATCAATGTCTATATCGAAACGAAGGATTTTTACAATGAATTATTCTTTGATGCCCTGTCTTTTTTCCTGATTGGCATGGCCCTTTTCAAATGGGGTTTTCTCACTGGTAGTCTGTCCACGGGCTGGTATCTGTGCATTGGATTTATTGCTTATCTGATTGGTCTGCCGCTGAGTTATTATCAGCACCACATGGCCATTATGCAGCAATTTGATTACAGCAGGTTCTGGGAAGCCTTTCCTGTTGCTCCCTATCAGATACGGAGGATTTTACTTGCCCTTGGGCATATTTCCTTATTCATCCTGTTTTTCAGGTGGAAGGTTTTTCC
>JBIKMV010000081.1:0-11573 GCA_044359055.1 Catalimonadaceae bacterium | reverse complement strand
AGGCGGCATATTTTTTCAGGAGATCGGTAAGGTCTGTGTATTCAAATTTCCCTTTGGATATCTCCGCATTGAGCTTTTCCACATAGGCTGCATGGTGCTTGCTGTGATGAATTTCCATTGTGCGGGCATCCAGCCAGGGTTCCAGACTGTTGTAGCTGTAGGGCAATTTTGGCAATTCAAAGGGGGCCATTCCTTCCAGAGAAGCCAAAGAATCCCCCGGCTTCAGGAGACTCATACCTGCGAGGCCCAGACCTGATTTGATAAATTCTCTTTTGTTCATATCCCGATAACTGCCCCAATGTTAGCAAAAGCCTTCCTTATTGCAAGTTGAAAAATAGATTTGCAGAATGTTCCGGGCTGCAAAACAACGAAATCAGGTGTGTTTTCAGCTCTTTCAGGGAGAAAAAACGAAAGGTTTTCCCTATCGGTTTTAACCCATAACCTGAACTTCCGGAATCAGCAGGCCCCCGATTACCCCCTCATTGTTTACCAGCTTGAAAACTCTCTTTTTCTGCATTCGGGTGAGTTTTTGGCTAGTCAGCAGATCACTTACTTTTTTTTCCATGCCGTTGTGCCGCATTTTGTCTCCCGGTTCCCATGGTAGCAGGCGAAATGGGGCAATCAGATTTTCATCGCCCTGCAAAAATTGAAAGCCCTGAATATCTGACCCTGGCATAATTTCCAAAAAGGAATCCGGCATTTTCCATTCTTCTTTTTCCCAAATCCAGCATTCGTTTCCTTTCAATTCCAAAACCCGGTGTTGGGGTGATTTCCAATACCGCGTTTCGCTGACGGGCTGATTTTCTTTCAGTTCTTCAAAAACATCGGTTGCAAAGCCATTTGCCTTTGTCATCTCAAGGAGAAAAAAGTCACCAAGGGGATGCTGAAGTATTGCTCTGAAATCATAGCCTTTTCCATCGAGACAATTTTTAAGGTGAAACTTCTTTTCCAGTTCCTGCATCATGTGATTCAGGGCATTGGCTGCCAGCCGGAACCGCAAAGCCTCTTTGCGCATAACTTTCTCAAGCCCGGGAAAAATATTCCTGATTGCCGGCATCAGATTGTGCCGAATGGCATTTCGCCGGTACTCTGTTTTGCTGTTGCTCGAGTCTTCTCTCCAAATCAGGTGGTTTTCTCTGGCGTATTGGAGCAGCTCGGCTTTGGAAAATTCCAGCAATGGCCTTACCCAGAGGCCGTTTTTCGGAAGAATGCCTTTCATTCCCGAAAAGCCGGTACCCCTGAACAGATTCAGCAAAATGGTTTCGGCCTGATCGCCGGCATGGTGGCCCAGAAAAACGGCTTCAAATTTCTTTTCGGCTGCCAGTTCGCTGAACCAGCCATACCGGATTTCCCTCGCCCTTTCCTGCACCGATTTGTTGTCCCATTCTGTGGAATCTACTTTTTTTACATTCAGCATGACTCCTTTTCCTTTGGCAACATTGCGGACATGTTCTTCATCGCCATCCGATTCTTCGCCCCGGAGTCCGAAGTTTACATGCGCAACTTCAGGGCTGTAGCCCAGCATTTCTGCCACATGCCACAAAACCATGGAATCCAGGCCTCCGCTTACGGCTACAAGGACTCTGCTTTCCGGTCCGGGCAGGTTTTCCCGGAGCAGGAATTTCCTGATTTGGTTAAGAAAGTTGATTTTTTCCTGCGCCTGCATCTGCAATCCAAAGGTGGGGACTTAATATTGAAGCCGCAAAACCATTTTATTAAAAAGTAAAAAGATGTCCAGAATTCAAAGCGAATTGTTGTTTTCCAGAGCGCAGCAAACCATTCCGGGAGGGGTTAATTCTCCGGTAAGGGCCTTTAAATCAGTAGGAGGGAAGCCTCTTTTTATAAAAAGTGCCAAAGGTCCATGGCTGTTTGACGAAGATGGAAACCGCTATCTGGATTGCATCAATTCATGGGGCCCCATGGTGCTGGGTCATGCCCATCCGGCAATAGAGGAAGCTGTGAAGAAAGCTCTGTCGGATTCTTTTTCATTCGGAGCTCCTACACGCAGAGAGGTTGAAATGGCTGAGCTTATCTGCAGCATGGTTCCTTCGGTAGAAAAGGTCAGGCTGGTCAATTCAGGAACAGAGGCCACTATGGCTGCCATTCGTGTTGCCAGAGGATTTACCGGCAGGGATAAAATCATCAAATTTGAAGGCTGCTATCATGGACATGGCGATTCTTTTCTGATCGCTGCAGGCAGCGGAGTAGCCACTCTGGGCATTCCGGGAACACCGGGTGTGACGCAGGGAACGGCAAAAGATACCCTCACCGCTGCCTTCAACGATTTGCAAGGGGTTGAAAATCTGCTGCTTGCCAATAAAGGAGAAGTAGCTGCCATCATCATCGAACCGGTAGCCGGCAATATGGGACTTGTTTTGCCGGATCCCGGATTTTTGCAGGGACTTCGCCAACTGTGCGATACGCACGGGGTGGTCCTCATTTTCGATGAGGTGATGACCGGATTCCGGCTCGCCAAAGGGGGTGTACAGGAAATCTCCGGTGTGATGCCCGATATGACCACCCTGGGAAAAATCATCGGAGGAGGTTTGCCTGTTGGCGCCTACGGTGGAAAAAAGGAAATTATGGATTTTGTTGCGCCTCAGGGTCCTGTTTATCAGGCTGGAACCCTTTCGGGCAATCCCGTGGCCATGAGTGCTGGTCTCGCCATGCTCAGAATTCTCAATGAAGACCCCACCATCTACAGTAAACTGGAGCATATCGGCTCGTCCCTTGCCGGAGGGCAGAAATCCATAGACAAAAAGCTGGGTCTGAACCATACGGTTCTGCAAACGGGCTCTATGTTTACCTACTTTTTCACGGAAAAGGAAATCCGGAATTTTGAGGATGCCAAAACATCAGACACCCGGTTATTCGGAGCCTATTTTCAGGCCATGCTAGACCATGGGGTATATCTTGCTCCATCTCAGTTCGAAAGCCTTTTTGTATCTACCGCAATAGAAGAGGAGCACATCCTTCATTTTCTTGAGGCACATGAAAAATCTCTGGTACGGTTACTGGAAATGCAGGCTTAGGGAATGAATCTGCACAGGGCTTGAGGGCAATCGCTTCCAATTGCATACTTTTGCAGTCTCTTTTTGGAATATTAACTTTATAATATTTTGATTTACAGATTAATAATTCCTTTTTTCTTCCTTTTTGCCTCCCTGTTCACCGCTTGTGTGCCCAACCGGGATTTGGTTTATCTTCAGGAAAAGACCATCTCCGGCCCGGGACAATCTGCTACTCAGGAGTATCAGGCTCAATATTCTGCATACCGTGTTCAGCATGGAGATATCTTGAATATCAGGGTTTTGGGTCAGGATCCTGCATCTATTGCGCCTTTCAATGTCGATGGAATGGCTTCCAATATCCAAATGCAAATGAGTCCTTCCCAGTTTTTCATTACCGGCTACACGGTGGATGAAAAAGGCTTCATTGATTTTCCACTTGTGGGTTTACTGGATGTAAAGGGAAAAACAGTTGCCGAAATCAGCAGTATCCTTGCTTCTAAAATTGATAAATATGTGAACAATGCCACAGTAAAAGTGAAGCTGGTGAGTTTTAAAGTTACTGTTTTAGGAGAGGTGAGAACGCCGGGTGTTTATTTCATTTACAATGACAGGGCCAGCCTATTTGAAGTATTGGGTTTTGCAGGCGACTTGTCTGACATGGCAAACCGGCATCAGGTAAAATTAATACGGAATGTGGGAACTCAGGTGCAGATTACCGATTTGGACCTTACTGAAAGAAATCTGGTAGAGAGCAAGAGCTATTTTTTGCTTCCAAATGATGTGATTTATGTACAGCCACTGAAGGCCAAAAATTTCAGACTCAATCTGCCTACCATCAGCCTCATTGTTTCCAGTTTCACCACCATTCTGGTTCTGTATAACATTCTGAGGCAATAGTTTATCTTTTTATTTCACTAAAAATCAATTTCATTTCTGCCTATGGACACTCGTTTGAGCATTGAAAGCATTTTTAAAACCATCGGTATTCCTGCAGGCACCCATGCTGCAGTTTCCACCGGCCTGAACTGGCAAAAAGGTGCTGGTGAAAAAACTTTCCACATCCATTCACCAATAGACAAAACCGAAATCGGAAAGGTTCTATCGGCCTCTGAGTCTGATTTTGAAAGCCTGATTGCGGAGGCAAAAAAAGCCTTTCATGTGTGGTCGGCTGTGCCGGCGCCCAAGAGGGGAGAAGTCATCCGGCAATATGGCGAGGTGCTGCGCCAATACAAAGAGCCTCTCGGTCAGCTTGTTTCCATCGAAATGGGAAAAATTCTACAGGAAGGCCTGGGTGAAGTACAGGAAATGATTGACATCTGCGATTTCGCAGTTGGACTTTCCCGGCAACTCTATGGGCTCACCATGCAGTCAGAACGCTATGAGCACCGCATGATGGAGCAATGGCATCCCCTGGGTATTGTGGGTATTATTTCAGCTTTCAATTTTCCAGTGGCAGTATGGAGCTGGAATGCCGCTCTTGCTGCTGTTTGCGGTAATGTTTGCATCTGGAAACCTTCTGAAAAAACTCCTTTCACGGCCATTGCCTGTCAGTATCTCCTGCGTGAAGTACTGAAAAACAATCAATTGCCTGAAGGAATATTCTCACTCATCATAGGCGATGCCGCTATCGGGCAGGCCATGTCTGCCCACCCTGATGTGGCTCTGGTTTCGGCAACAGGATCGACCAAGATGGGAAAAGCGGTGGCTATAACGGTGGCAGCCCGCTTGGGCAAATCCCTCCTAGAACTGGGAGGCAACAATGCCATCATCATTGCCGAAGATGCCAATCTGGATATGGCCATCAGAAGCACTGTTTTCGGAGCCGTGGGTACCTGCGGACAGCGCTGTACATCTACCCGCAGGCTCATTGTTCACAAAAGCCGGTACGAGGAGGTAAAGTCCAGACTGGTAGCTGCTTATGGTAAATTGCCAATTGGAAATCCTCTGGAAAGCTCGGTTTTGGTTGGTCCTTTGGTTGACGAAGCGGCAGAGCATAGTTTCCTCAAGGCACTTGAAAATGTTCAGAAGGAGGGAGGAAAAATCATCACCGGAGGGAAAAAAGCCGATACCGGCTTGAAGGGTTGCTATGTTCAGCCTGCTATTGTGGAGGCCCAAAACCATTACCACACCGTTCAGGAAGAGACTTTTGCGCCCATTCTGTATCTAATTTCTTATGAGGGCCCGGTTGAGAATGCCATTGCCATCCAAAATGGTGTAAAACAAGGCTTGTCTTCTGCCATTTTTACCAACCGGATTCAGGAGGCTGAGAAATTTGTTTCATGGCGTGGGTCCGACTGCGGTATTGCCAATGTCAACATCGGAACGAGCGGAGCTGAAATCGGTGGAGCCTTCGGAGGTGAAAAGGAAACCGGCGGAGGCCGTGAATCCGGTTCAGACAGTTGGAGGGCCTACATGCGCCGGCAAACCAATACCGTAAACTACGGAGCCAATCTGCCACTGGCTCAGGGCATAAAGTTCGATATCTGAGGGGTCTTCTTTCGCGGTGCAGGGTCAAATGGCTCTGTACCGGTTTTGAAAAATCGCATCAGATCACCCCAAATGGGCATCCGTTGATTTTTATCGGGTTTTGGTTTAACCTTGCGCTTTCGTTTTCCAGTATTGGTTTCTTCATATAAGCCCGTTTTTGTAGTTATTCCGGTTTTCAACGACTGGGAATCCTGCCTGTTGCTCCTGGAATCCATTCGTCAGAAAACTGAAACTGCATTTTTTTCCAATCTCATTTTTTGCTGGGTAAACGACGGCAGCAGTGAGGCTGCACCGGCAAATCTTCTCCGCACCGAAGGTCAGGATTTTGTGGTGGATCTCACCCGGAATGTAGGCCATCAGAAAGCCATAGCTCTGGGCATCGCCTATGTGGCCAAATATTTTCCCGGACATGCCATCCTTGTAATGGATGCAGACGGCGAAGACAGGCCTGAGCATCTTGAGCATCTTGCCGGAGCGGGTATGCAGGAAAATAAAATTGTCTTTGCCCGCCGGACCAAACGGCATGAGGGAATTCTTTTTCAGTCTTTTTACCGCATCTACAAACTCGTTTTCCGGCTTCTCACAGGTAAAAGTATAGCTTTCGGCAACTTCAGTTATATACCTGAAAGTCAGTCGGGAAGAGTGGCTCATGTTTCCGAAATCTGGAACCACTTTTCCGGTGGAATCATCAAATCCAGAATTCCCTATACCAGCATCCCCCTCGAGCGGGGTAAGCGCCTTGCCGGACAAAGCAAAATGAACTTTACCAGTCTGGTTCTGCATGGTCTTTCGGCGGTAGCGGTTCATGCCGATACCATGGCGGTAAGGCTGATGTTGTTTTGTGCTTTCCTGGTGGCGGGCAGCAGTTTGGTTATCGCCGCGGTGGCCATTTTAAAATTTTTTACACCCTTTGCCTCGCCGGGCTGGGCCACTACGGTGGTTACTGGTTTTGCCTCTATCATCATGCAGTCTTTTCTGGTTTCTCTGCTGCTCCTTTTTGTGGTACTCATGTACAGGACACAGAAATTGTTTATTCCGGCTAAGGATTACTCCGACTACATTTCCCGAATCATCAAGGGTTGATTGCACATGAATTCTGCAAAGAACAGGCTCCGTTTTTTTGAATTCTGCTTCCCGGTGCTGCTGCTGGTCATTTTCAGTATGAATCTGGTCTATAAGATTGGTCTTGCCAGTACTCTGGCTCCCGATCAGGGAGGCTTCGAGCGAAATGTGATATGGGGCATTCAGCAGGTAATGAGCGGCAATCCCTTGTATCAGAATCCCGAAAATGAGCCCTTTGCAATAATCCAATATATGCCACTGTTCTATCATCTGATGGGATTTGCCGGCCGAGCTATCGGTGTAAATCCCCTTCAGGCAGATCAGGTGTATCTATTTGCCCGAACGGGAAACCTTGTTTTTTCTTTGCTGGCCACAGGATTACTCGCCGTAATGGCCATCCGGATTCTGAAACTCAGCCGTGCAACAGGATTTGGAATAGCCGTGGTTGCCTTTTGTCTGCTCGACAGGTTTGCCATTTCTGCCCGACCGGATATGCTCAGATCCCTTCTTTTCCTCTGTTTGGTTTGGGTATTGCTGCAATTTCCAGAACAGCGGAAACGGCTGGTTTACCTCCTGGCTGTAACCATCGGATGGCTGACTTTCCTTACCAAACAGGATGCATTGGTTTACAGTGGCATTCTGCCTTTGGTTTTGCTCTTCGGGCGGCAGTGGAAGGATTTTATTATGGTAGTGCTGCTGCAGGCCGGATTGATTCTGATTTCCATGTTTTGGTTCCAGTTTCTGTGGAATGGTCAGTTTTTTGCTAATGTGGTCGGAGGATTGCAAAACGGCCTTAGTGTATCCTGGTTTCTCAGCAATTTCAACCAGTTTTTTTCCCACTACGCTCTCCTTTTCGGACTGGGTCTGGTTCTCTCTTTTGAGTTTTTTCACGAAAAAAACCACAAGTTGCTGGTCCTGGCATCTGCTTTCGTCCTGTCGTTTTTTCCTCCCCTGTTGCTTGTGTACAAATATGGCTCGGCGCCCAATTATTTTGCCGAAGCCATTCTTATTTCCCTGCTAATGGCCGGCATAGGACTGGACCGTTTGCAGAAATTGCCATTTTTCATGCTCAAGGAGAGCAATGGGCTGACGGCCTGCGTTTTAACCGGACTATTGTTTTACACCCAGATGATGAACTGGGGCCTATCTGTTTTTTTTAACAGAGAAGATCTGGTGAAGAAAAACTTTGAAAATCAGAGAGATGTTGCAGGAGAAATAAGAACACGATTGCAGGCAGAAGAAAAAATTCTGATTTTGACAAAAAAGCAGTGGGAAGATCATTTTACTACCCTGCTGTTCGACCGGGTGGCTTGTCCGCAGAGGGATGTTAGCATTCAGATTTATGATGCAGGAGGGAAAATGGATTTTCAAGCCCTGTATCAAAGCATTAAAAGCGGCAATACCCGATGGCTCATTGCCGATGAAGGCCGGCAGCCTGAATTCCTGAAGGCTGGTTTCTCCGGTTTCCGTCCCGATTTTTCCCGCAACGGATTTGTGGTCTGGAGAAGGGAATAATGGGGGAGTAAAATTTAAAACAGCATACCGGTTTTCTCTTTGGCATTCTTTTTTCTCAAATTGCCTTGATTTCGGACTGAATATCCTGCCACAACTTTTATGAAAATAGCTGCCGCCTCACTCAACCAAACACCCCTCGACTGGCAGGGAAACACCGGCAGAATTCTGGAAGTCCTTGGGGAGGCCCGGCAACAGGGTGCTGATTTGCTCCTCTTGCCTGAATTGTGCCTCACAGGCTACGGTTGTGAAGATTATTTTTTTATGCCCTGGCTCTATGAGAAGGCCTGGCATTTGCTTTTGAATACCATATTGCCCCAAACAGAAGATATAGCCCTTGCCCTGGGTATTCCCTTTCTCCATAATGGAAACCGCTACAACACGGTGGTTTTCTGTCAGAATAAAAAGATTAAGGGCATATACGCCAAGCAAATTCTTCCCCACGAGGGTATTTTTTATGAACCGCGCTGGTTTAGTCCATGGCCGGCCCTTGAGAAGATTTTGATTGAAAAAGACGGGCAAACTTTCTGGTTTGGCGATTTCACCCTTCCCTTTACTGAGCATACCATAGGCTTTGAGGTTTGTGAAGATGCCTGGCATCCCGACAGACGGCCTGCCCTTTTTGGGGCTGCAAAGAAAGCCAGTCTCATCCTCAATGCTTCTGCCTCCAATTTTGCCAGAGATAAAATGCACGAAAGGCACCGCATCATCACAGAACTGAAAGGAAAAAATGATGCGATATATCTCTATACCAATCTTTTGGGTAATGAATCGGGCAGAATCATTTTCGATGGTGAAATCATTTTTGGCATAGCCGGCGAAATCCGGCAAGCAGGGGGGAGGCTTTCTTTCCGCGATTGGGAGCTGCGCATTTTCGATGTCAGCCCCGAAGGGCAGCCGCAGAAAGAAAAAGAACAGGAAGAAGATGATTTCGAAGACTTTACGCAAGCCGCAACCCTCGGATTGTGGGACTATCTGCGAAAGTCAGGCAGCCGGGGTTTTGCCTTGTCATTGTCCGGCGGGGCCGATTCAGCCACCTGTGCTGTTTTGGTTGCCGAGATGGTAAAAAGGGCTTTCAATACCCTCGGAAAAGCTGAAATGGAAAAACGGCTGGGTATCGTGCTGGATGGCCACCATCCCCGGGAATGGATGCCCCGCCTGCTTTGCTGTTTGTATCAGGGAACAAAAAACTCGGGCATGGTAACCCGGCAGGCCGCCGAAGGCCTTGCCAACGAACTGAATGCCCGATTTTATTCTTGGGAAATAGATGACCTGATTTCCTCCTATATCGGGAAAACAGAAAATCTTCTGGGAAGGAAACTCACCTGGGAGACCGATGACCTTAGCCTTCAAAACATTCAGGCCCGCAGCCGTGCCCCCGGAATCTGGCTTTTGGCCAATGCTGAAAATCTGTTGCTGCTTACCACATCCAACCGAAGCGAAGGCAATGTGGGATACTGCACTATGGATGGCGATACTGCCGGAAGTCTGGCTCCCCTTGCAGGGGTGAGCAAGCATTTTATTCGCCAATGGCTTGTATGGGCCAGAGATCACCTGGGTTACGGTTCCCTGCAGCAGATTATTGTGCAGGCCCCTACCGCCGAGCTCAGGCCTCCGGAACAAAAGCAAACCGACGAGGCCGACCTTATGCCCTATGATATTCTGGATCAAATTGAAATTCAATTGCTTCAGGAGTATAAAACGGAAAAAGAAACCCTTGCATTTCTGAAGGATTATTTTCCTCATATCAGCACAGTAGACCTGGAAAAATATGTATCACGCTTTGTACTTTTCTGGAAGCGAAGCCAATGGAAGCGGGAGCGCCTCGCCCCGGGGTTTCATCTTGACAGGTTCAATATCGACCCCAAAAGCGGAGGCCGGTTTCCCATTTTATCACGGTAGAAATGGCGGCAGTACAAACCGAAGTCGGTATTTTCAGTGATACCCATGGCTGGCTCGATCCACAGCTGATTGACGATTTTGAAACCTGCGATGAGGTATGGCATGTGGGCGATGTCGGGCAGATTTCTGTTTTGAGTCACTGGCAATTGAAGGGCAATCTGCGGGCTGTATGGGGCAATATCGACGGTAGCGAAGTCAGGGCCGATACCTGCGAATTTTTGTTTTTTACTATTCAGGGTTTTCCTGTCCTGATGATTCACATTGCCGGCAAGCATCCCCACTATACGCCTCTGGTAAAGCAGCTTATCCAAAAACACAAGCCCAAAATGCTGGTTTGCGGACATTCCCATATTTGCAAAGTGGCCATGGAGGGAGGCATTTTGTATGTCAATCCCGGCGCAGCAGGAAATCATGGTTTCCACAAAGTCAGGACAGCTTTGAAAATAAAATTTGAGGACGGAAAGCCAGTGGAAATGAAAGTACTCGAACTCGGACCCCGTTCCGGAAGGGCCCTTCCGGAAACTTAAAGACAAGTCAAAAGCATTTCAAGTGGTCAGTGAGTACCTGGGGGTGAAATTCCCCCGGGTTACTCGATTAGCAGCTGACAATTTTTCCAACTTTCAAAATTAACTTCCAAGTCATTTCTTTCTGCTTCTCAATGTCTTGCCAATGGTCTTGAAGCTTTTGTGATAAAATGTCGATTGGATTTTCGTTATACTTGTCAATATACTTTTGAGTTGCCGACCAACTTCTAAAATGACCTAATGTTTCCGTAAGGGTTACTTGCTTTTTAATAAAAAAATCTGGTGTTTTTATTTCATCAAAAGGAAATGGTATTGTTGAATATTCTTTTTCTATCAGTTTGTTTTCGGGAAGCCAAAATTCGCCAACAATATTGTCGTGAAAGTCTTTGATGATGTTGTCTAATTCCTTGTCTATTGTCGGAATACCATAAGCCCAAACTGCAATTATTCCATTCGTCTTTAAAACTCTCATTACTTGTGTGTAAAATTTGTCAAAGTCAAACCAATGAACTGCTTGGGCGACTGTGATTAAGTCAACTGAATTGTCTTCTATTACACTTGGGTTTTCGGCATTTTCAACCTTATAAACTATTTTGTCATGAGGAATAGCGTTTTTTATTTGTTCTTGGCTAGGGTCAGTTGCATAAACTTTTTCATAGTAATCCGCTAATTTTACGGCTGATTGTCCGTTTCCCGTTCCGCAGTCCCAAGCTAATTTGTGTTCTAACGTTAAGCCTTTTAAAAACTCAAATAATTCTTTTGGGTATGTCGGTCTAAATTTGACATAAACTTCTGCCTGTTTTGAAAAATTATCTTTGAATGTGCTCATTTGAGTTGTCGGTTTTTGTTTGCTGCTAACGTTTTGCGGCTAAAGAAAGTTGGCGATTTTGAAGTACAAACTTTATTTTGAAAACCACATTTCAGATGTAAAACAAATTTTCATTAGAAGTACAATGCAGCCAATTTTTTTTAGGTGCTGTTGAACCGACGCCCTACCGGTCGAAGGATGCCTTCCAGGTAGTATACAAGTATCTTTTTCAATTGAGGATCAAGCCATTTCTTTACACTTCAAACC
>JBIKMV010000080.1:0-11633 GCA_044359055.1 Catalimonadaceae bacterium | reverse complement strand
CCTAGTAAATTGTTCAAAGAGAAATCCGGCTTCCATTCCGAATACTGAGTTTTTCACCTGACCAAATTCAAAAGAAAGAGATGCCCTGGCATGAAAGCCCAGACTGATTTTCATTTCATCCACACCATCGGTCATATTGCCGTATCCATAAACATTACTCAGATTCAGGTCTTCGGTGTAGGGTACACTCACAGCGCTGGCAGGATTATTCCTGTCTATCAGATACAAAATGTAGTAGGGCTTCAGAAATCCTAAACTTGGACCACCGGAAAGGATACCATTGATATGAACGCCTTCTTCGGCAGCCTTTCGAAACAAAACAAACTCCTGACCATAAAAGGGCCGGAGAACAAACAGATAATTGGTCTTGTAGGCCAGAAATGAATTTCCGGTTTCATCATTCCTGAAACGGTTTTCTTTGGGGTGCTTTACATTCACCACTTCGAACCCGAAATTATGGTAACGGGCAGGGCCGTTGGCTTTTGCCCATTTAAAGAAAAAACCGCCCAGAAATCCGGCATTGGTGTTGAAATTAACCCCGTAATTAAATTCCTCGGTATAGGATTGTTCGTCGCTTTGCCCCAGAGCAGCACCAAAGGGCACCAGCCATAAAATAAAACAAACCTTTGCGAATAGGCTCCTCATAGGGTAATCTTGCATTCAAAATTGATAAATTCTTTTTCCAGTTCCAAAAAAAACTATGCATACCGCAAGCGGAAAATACCTCGGAGAACTCAGAACAGAGGTAAAACACGAATCCTCAGGACAGACATTCATCACCGATGCACCCACCGACAACAATGGAAAAGGGGAAGCCTTCTCCCCTACCGATACCGTATGTGCAGCACTTTCGAGTTGCATGATGACCCTTATGGGCATTTATGCCGCAAGAGAAGGCATAAACCTCAATGGCCTGAAATCCACCATCACCAAGCACATGGCCTCCGATCCCAGGCGTATTAGTAAAATTGAAATTGATTTTTTCTGGCCGGACCCTGATGCATCAGACCAACAGAAAGAAATACTGAAAAGGACTGCACTGACCTGCCCTGTTGCCAAAAGTCTTCATCCTGAAATCGAACAGGTGGTTCGCTTCAATTTTTAAGGGCATCCAAAGCCTCATCCAGCCGGATGGCATGGTGGGTTTCTGAATAAATGCAGCGGCCATCACGAATGAGAATGAGCTGTGGCGATTGGTGCTCCACATCCAGGGAGCCGGCTATTTCATTGGAAATATCCCGGTGGTTTAGCAAATCCAGGTAATAAGGTGTTACCGAACTCTCCAGTCCGGCCTGCCAACTTCTTTCCAGGCGATCGAGAGCCATCCTGCTTATGGAACACCGGGTAGAATGTTTGAAAACCAGAACGGGCTTTTCTCGGGAAGCAGCCATGGCTTCGTTCCACTGCTTCAAGTCAATGAGTTCTTTCCAGAATTTCATTTTGTCAAGGTCAATACTGTATGATTATCCTGTAACCGGAGTTCGGTATTTCTAAAATAGCGTCCTGCAGCGAACAAAGAAGACGATGCCCTTATACTGTAAATTCCTTAAGGAGAAGAAGCTACAAAAAATGAGAAGTCAGGGAAATAAATCAGAAGGTCACTGCGGTCACCACTTTCACCTTAAACAAAACATTCTTTTTGCTTATCTGCGTTCTGCGGCCTGAAGTAGCAAATTGCATGGCGTTGGCTCTGGATTCGGTGGTTTGCGATGAAGTCCAGTAAAAGTCATCCGGATTGTAGGTTCCTTGTCCGATTTGTCTTTTGTACAGCGTATCGTAGATAAGACTCATGTCTCCGAGACTGGGCAGATCAAAAGCTGCATTGAGACT
The DNA here is from genome assembly GCA_044359055.1 of Catalimonadaceae bacterium. Classification (GTDB taxonomy): domain Bacteria; phylum Bacteroidota; class Bacteroidia; order Cytophagales; family Flexibacteraceae; genus CAMDMI01. Next base: position 9,803 of record JBIKMV010000080.1, on the reverse strand, counting down.
TCTGGCAGCTTTGGCTGCGATGCCGGCAGTTGCGCACCTGGAAGAAATGGTGGAAGTATTGGTTTTACTCGTGTTGAATTGGGCAGAAGTTCCGAGAGAATCTCCGATACAACCCCACTCATAAACACCCTGAAGCACGGTATCCATAACCACCAAGGCTTGTTTTACATCTGCACTTGTCCAGTAAATGGTACCGTTACCCGAAAAGGCAGGCAGAGGTTTGTAAACTCCTCCGATAGGGCAAAATGGAATTACAGTTGAACTGGTTTTGTCGTACCTCAGTGATCTGGCATTTTTTACATACGCCCTGATTCTGTACTTGTTTCCGACTATGAAATTTCCATCCACCGGTATCAAAAAGGATACATCACCCAGACCTACATCCTTTCTCGAATAAACCTTCACATTCGGTGTCGTGAAATTAATGGCCTGAGTAGAGTTGCCGGCCACAAGTAAAATACCAATACTATCCAGCGTCAGGTTGCCAGTTTCTTCAATCCTGCAGTCAATGCGCAGGGTATTGAGGCTTTGCCTGATATTTCCCAGAATTATTTCGGCATCACCGGCTGTTCTGAGGCTTATTTCATTGCTGTATGCTACACCGGCAGAGTTTCGGGCATAGGCTTTTACATAATACAATTTATTCTGAACCAGATTTGCCGTACCAAAAATAGAATCGGCAAAATTTCCAAGACCTTTTCCATCAACTGCAAAGGCTTTGCCATCGTCTACAGTAGCATTTGACAAAGTTGAAATTACAAAACCTCTTTCTGTAACTGAAGTCCCACCTGAATCCACCAGACTGGAGGCCACATAAAATGAATCCTTATCGGAGCGGGCAGCCCTGCCTGTGATAGGTCCAAGAGTGGCAATGGGACCATAAGTGGTGGATACATAAATGGTGTTTCCGTAACTCAAGCCCTGGCTGTTTCTGGCAAAAGAGCGTATGGCATAGGTGGTTTTTTGCTGCAAACCTTCAATTTTTACTGAAAAGGCAACAGGTCCGGCTCCGAGCGAAATTTTTGAAACCCCGGCCAAATTTTCATCCGGAATCCGGTTGGCGGCAGGGTCAGAAATATAGAAGAAACCCCGGTCAGAGATGGCACCTGAGTTTCCGTCAGAACCGATACTTGCAGAGGCCACAATGAAAGCCTGCCCCCAGGACTCGGCTGGCAGCGTGGTAACCACAGGAATTCTTTTAACCTCAATAGTGTCCTCTTCCTTGACTGTCTGACAAGCAGAAAAGGCTATTGAAAACAAAACAGGCAAAAGCATCCATCTTGTGCCTGAAATCCAGACCTGGCTGAATGAAAAATGGTTGAAATTCACTAGGTTAATTCTTGAACTGATGATTGGTATCTCCACGGAGACGGATGGCAAATAAAAACAAAAATCAGACACATTGTTTTGAAATTGAAAAATTGAATGCAAAAAACGGTCTAACAAAAGAAAAAATGCTGATTCTGAGGGAAATGAGGGGTGTATTGTTCAGGAAAACCCTCCTCTCAAATGCCCGAAATTTCTGAAAACCATTGCATGGAATCAGCCATTCTACGGCTAGCCAGATGCCCCCCCAAGAGTTCCACTATGGTCATCAGGTCCGGGCCGGCTGGTTTTCCGGTGACTGCCATCCGAAGAACAGGCAATACTTTTCCGGGTTTGATTCCAAGTTCTTCCATACAAGCCTGAAAGGCTGCTTTGGCTTCCTCCGCTGTAAGGTCTTGCGACTTGCCCACCCAATCTGCAAAGGCAGAAAGTCCTCGTTTTGTCTCTTCATTCCATTTGCTGCGTACAAATTCTGCATCAGGACTGACAGGCCATTGGGCAATCTGCTCAATTTCTGACAGCATTTCATGAACGAAAGAAGCCCTTGATTTTACAAGACGAACCCAGATGGCCAGTTTTTTCCCATCATGCCATAATCCATTCGGCTCCAGAACAGACTGAATGGCAGCAGCAAAAAAATAATCAGGCTTTTCCTGAAGGTAATGATGGTTGAACCATTTGGCTTTCTGAATATCAAAACGGGTTCCGGATTTTCCTATGCGCTCCAAAGAAAATGTTTCAATCAGACCGCTCAAGGAAAAAATCTCCTGTTCGGTGCCGGGATTCCATCCCTGAAAGGCCAGAAAATTGATCATGGCTTCGGGCAAATAACCTTCTTCCCTGAAGCCCGCCACTACATTGCCTGTTTCAGCATCTGTCCATGACAAGGGAAAAACAGGAAACCCATGGATCATACCATCTCTTTTGGACAATTTTCCATCGCCCGATGGTTTGAGCAATAAAGGCAGGTGGGCAAAAAGAGGCATCTCATTTTCCCAGCCAAAAGCCTTGTAAAGCAAAACATGGGTAGGGGCAGAGGGAAGCCATTCTTCACCTCTGATAACATGGGAAATCTTCATCAGGTAGTCGTCAACCACATTGGCCAGATGGTAGGTAGGCATACCGTCACTCTTGAGGAGCACCTTGTCGTCCATGGTGGAGGAATGTACCATCACCCAGCCGCGAATCAAATCATGGAGGCGGATTTCCTCCTTTTTCGGAACTTTCAGCCGAATTACAAAGGGATGTTTTTCTTTGAGTTGCTCCACTTCGCTTCCCGGAAGCGAAAGGCTGTTTTTCATCAGCATCCGGGTAGCGGCATTATATTGAAAGGTAGAAACTCCCCCTTCTTTGCTTTTCTCCCGGGCCATTTCCAAATCCTCTCCTGTATCAAAAGCCAAATACGCCCAACCCCTTTCTACCAGATCCCATGCATGTTTCTGATAAATCTCCAGCCGCTCAGATTGCTTGTAAGGAGCAAATGGCCCGCCTTTCTCCACAGATTCATCCGCTTCAAGTCCCAACCAACGAAGGGCTTCATAGATGTAGGCTTCGGATTTTTCTACATATCGGTTTTTATCCGTATCCTCAATCCTGATAATAAATTTGCCTCCCAGCTTTTTGGCAAAGAGATAATTGTACAATGCTGTACGAACTCCGCCTATGTGCAGCGATCCTGTGGGGCTTGGGGCAAAACGAACCCTGATATCTTTCAATTTGACAATGATTTTGAAGACAAAAAAAAACCCTTGTTGGCAAGGGTTGAATAAAGAATGTCAGTAACAGATTACCAGCTTGCTTTTACCACACCGGGTATTTTACCATTGCTGGCCAGTTCACGAAAGGTTACCCGGGAGATTCCAAACTTCCTCATGTATCCCCTTGGACGACCGGTGAGTTTACAACGGTTGTGCAACCTTACAGGAGAAGCATTCTTAGGAAGTTTGTCAAGTCCTGTGTAATCGCCTGCAGCTTTAAGGGCAGCCCTTTTGGCAGCAAAGCGGACAACAGTTGCCTCCTTCTTTCTTTCTCTGGCTTTAATCGACTCTTTTGCCATATTCTGTTATTTATTGATGTTGGAAAAGGGCATTCCCAGTAACTTCAAAAGCTCATAGCTCTCTTCATCGGTACCGGCCGTTGTTACAAAGGTAATGTCCATACCCGAAATTTTATTGATTTTGTCAATGGAAATCTCAGGGAAGATGATTTGCTCCTTTACTCCCAGTGTGAAGTTTCCTCTGCCATCGAAGCCTTTTTCGTTTACTCCGCGGAAGTCACGCACACGGGGAAGAGCTACTGCCGTCAGACGATCCAGAAATTCATACATCCTGTCTCCTCTGAGAGTAACTTTAGCCCCGATGGGCATATTCTCACGAAGTTTAAAATTGGAAATGGCTTTTTTGGATTTGGTAGCCACAGCCTTCTGTCCGGAAATGAGCCCCAGTTCATCCAGGCCTACATCTACCAACTTTTTATCAGCCACTGCAGCACCAATTCCTTTGTTGATTGCAATTTTTGTAATCTTAGGCACCTGCATAATGGATTTATACTGAAACTTTTCCATCAAAGCGGGAACCACCTTTTTCAAATATGTTTCTTTAAGACGAGGGTTTGCCATTACTTCACAAATTCTTGATTTGATTTAAAATAACGCTGAAGCTTGCCTTTGGCATTGGCTTTGCGCCCGATTCTCTCTCCTTTCCCCGTTGCAGGATTTACAACCAAAAGGTTGCTGACATGAACAGCGGACTCTTTTTTCACGATGCCTCCACTCTGAGGATCCTGAGCTGTTGGCTTGGTATGCCGTGAAACTTGGTTCACACCTTCTACCAAAGCCCTGTTTTTTTCGGCGTCTACTTTGATGACAACACCGGTTTTACCCTTGTCGTCACCGGCAATAACCTGTACCGTATCGCCTTTTTTGATGTGTAACTTTGCCATTGTATTAAATTACTTCAGGGGCCAGAGAAATGATTTTCATAAACTGCTTCTCACGAAGTTCACGGGCCACAGGTCCGAAAATACGGGTACCGCGGGGCTCATCGTTGTTGTTGAGAAGAACAGCTGCATTGTCTTCAAAGCGAATGTAGGAACCATCTTTTCTCCTGACTTCCTTTTTTGTCCGCACAACTACAGCTTTGGAAACTGTACCCTTTTTTAGGTTGCTGCTCGACAAAGCGGATTTGACAGTTACAACAATTTTGTCACCCACTGAGGCATATCTTCTTTTGGTGCCGCCCAGTACACGAATGACCAACACTTCTTTTGCACCGCTGTTGTCTGCTACAGACAATCTGGATTCCTGTTGTACCATCTCTATTTCGCTTTTTCAATAATTTCAACCAATCTCCAGCGCTTTGTTTTGCTCAAGGGCCGGGTTTCCATAATTTTTACAAGATCGCCAATTCCGCAATCGTTGTTTTCATCATGGATGATAAACTTTTTCGTACGGTTCAAAACTTTACCATACTTTTTGTCTTTAAAACTTCTCTCTATAGCAACGGTAGCCGACTTGGTCATTTTGTCGCTTACTACCCGACCTATCCTTAATTTTCGTTCGTTTCTGTTCATGATCAATTTGCTGAAAGAAAAGTGTTGATGCGTGCAATATCTCTGCGTATCGTCCTGATTTGCAGAGGATTTTCAAGGTTTGTTACTCCGTGAGCAAATTTTAGCTTCTGATAAAGAGCAGAAAGCTCAGTAAGTTTTTCACGAAGCTGATCCTTGGATAGATTTTTCAATTCCTGCTTCTTCATATTATTCCTGATAATCTGGACGGGTTACAAACTTAGTTCTTACTGGCAACTTTTGAGCGGCCAAACGAAGTGATTCGGAAGCAACATCCAATGGCACACCTGTGGATTCGAAAATAATGGTACCTGGCTTTACGCAGGCCACCCAATATTCCGGAGCTCCTTTACCTTTTCCCATACGCACCTCAGCAGGTTTCTTGGTAATGGGCTTATCAGGAAATATCCTGACCCAAACCTGACCCTCCCTTTTCATGGCGCGGGTTACGGCAATACGGGCAGCTTCTATCTGACGGGCTGTAATCCAACCCTCCTCAAGCGACTTGATAGCGAAACTTCCAAACGAAACAGTGAAACCGCGTGTGGCTACGCCTTTTATTTTTCCTTTCTGCTGCTTCCTGAATTTTGTCTTTTTTGGCTGTAACATGATCTGACTGTTTACGAATTAGAACCTTCTTTCCTTCTTCCGCCTCCGGGTCTTCTGTTGTCACGACGATCACCACCTCCCCTTCTGTCTCCTTTGTCTCTGCGATCACCGCCTCTTCTTTCTCCACCATCCATTCCGCCCTGGCTCTGGCTAGACATTCCTGCGTTGGGGGAAAGGTCACGCTTTCCGAAAAGCTCACCTTTAAAAATCCACACTTTGATGCCGATTTTACCATAAGTGGTAAGGGCTTCAGAAATGGCATAATCAATATCAGCCCTTAATGTATGCAGTGGAATACGGCCTTCCTTGTATTGTTCTGAACGGGCCATATCGGCACCTCCCAGACGACCGGAAACTTTAACCTTAATTCCAAGAGCACCGGCCCGCATGGTAGAAGAAATGGCTTGCTTCATGGCACGGCGAAATGAAATCCTGGCTTCGAGCTGCTGAGCGATGTTTTCCCCTACAAGTTTGGCATCGAGTTCAGGACGCTTGATTTCAAAAATGTTGATTTGAACATCTTTGCTGGTAAAGCGTTTCAGCTCCTCTTTCAGCTTATCCACCTCAGAGCCACCTTTACCGATAATGATACCGGGCTTGGCAGTATTGATGGTAAGCGTAATTCTTTTTAGGGTTCTTTCAATTATAATTCTTGAAATACCGCCTTTGCTAATTCTTCTGAAAAGGTAGGTGCGGATTTTGCCGTCTTCAACAAGCTTGTCGGAAAAGGTTTTTCCGCCGTACCAGTTGGATTCCCATCCTCGGATAACTCCAAGCCGAAGGCCTACCGGATTTGATTTTTGACCCATATTAATCTTTAGAATCTACAACGAGTGTGATATGATTTGATCTCTTCCTAATTCTGTGGGCCCTTCCCTGAGGAGCAGGCCTCAACCTTTTCAGCATACGGCCACCGTCAACAAAAACGCGGGTAACATGAAGATTGGCATCTTCCAGTGAAAGGTCCGGGTTCTTGGATTGCCAATTGGCAATGGCCGAACGAAGCACTTTGTTCACATAATAAGAACCTGCATTGTCATTGAACTGAAGAGTGCTCAGTGCAAAAGACACCGGCTTGTTGCGAATAAGGTCTACCACATACCGCATCTTTCTGGGAGAGGTAGGAACATTTTTAAGTTTGGCTACAGCTTCCATTATTTCTTGCCTTTGTCTTTTTTACCTGCATGCCCCCTGAAATTCCGGGTAGGGGCAAACTCACCCAGTTTGTGACCAACCATATTGTCGGTTACATACACAGGAATAAATTTATTTCCATTGTGTACTGCGAATGTATGGCCAATGAAATCAGGAGAAATCATACTCCTCCGTGACCAGGTTTTGATTACAGTCTTTTTTCCTGAAGTATTCAGAGCCTGTACTTTGTTGTCCAAACGAAAGTCAATGTATGGACCTTTTTTTAACGACCTACCCATTTATTTTCCGTTTTTGCGACTTACAATAAGGTTATCAGAATATTTATTTGGCCTCCGGGTTTTCTTACCTTTGGCAATGAGGCCATTGCGGCTTCTTGGATGACCACCCGAGGCACGACCTTCACCACCACCCATAGGGTGATCAACCGGGTTCATGGCTACACCTCTTACTCTTGGCCTGCGACCCATCCAACGGGTACGACCTGCCTTTCCTGAAGTCACATTCATGTGGTCAGGGTTGGAGGCAGATCCAATGGTAGCGTAGCAGGTGAGCAATACCAGCCTCATCTCGCCCGAAGGCATTTTGAGGGTGGCATATTTTCCTTCCCTGGCAAGAAGCTGTGCATAAGATCCGGCAGACCGGGCCAATGCAGCGCCCTTACCGGGCTTCAGTTCAATATTGAAAATGATAGTACCCAAAGGAATGGCAGAAAGCGGAAGTGAATTTCCAAGTTCCGGTGCAGCATTTGGTCCACTCATCAGAGATGTACCAACCTTCAGACCATGTGGTGCAATAATGTACCGCTTTTCGCCGTCAGCATAGTGCAAAAGAGCAATTCTGGCAGTACGATTTGGATCGTATTCTACAGACACCACTTTGGAAGGAATATCAAATTTATCTCTCTTGAAATCGATAATGCGATATTGCTTTTTATGTCCACCGCCCATGTAGCGCATGGTCATCTTTCCATCGTTATTCCGACCGCCTGATTTTTTCAGAACGGTAACCAGACTTTTCTCAGGCCTTGACGCAGTTACTTCTTCGAAGTCGGGAATTACCCGAAAGCGCATACCGGGAGTGACCGGTTTTAATTTCTTCAGTCCCATCTTAAATTGCTGCGTAAATGTCTATGGTTTCACCTTTGGCCAATGTGACAATGGCCTTTTTAAACGAACTCTTGCGGCCGCTGATGAATCGGGTTTTGGTGCTCCGGTTTTTCACCTTCCCTATACAAATCATCGTGTTTACTGAATCCACATTCACTCCGAACATAGACTCAACGGCTTTCTTGATTTCGATTTTGTTTGCGTTTCTGTCAACAATGAATCCATAGACGCCTTGTTGATTGAGCTTTGCAAACTTCTCGTTGATTACCGGCTTCTTCAGAACTGGCATTTTAACTTAAAATTGCTTGTAAAACTTCTACTGCCCCTTCCTCGAATACTACTACATCTGAATTAATCAGGTCGTAGGTATTTACATTTTGTACGGGGATGATGGTAATGCTTGGTATGTTTCTGCCAGACAGATAGAAATTTGCATTCACTCCGTTTGTATAGAAAACTGCCTTTTTTCCATCCATTGAAATGGCTTTGAGCATTTTGGAAAAATCCTTGGTTGAAGGGTTGTTCATTTCATACCCCTCGATAAGTGAAATTTTTCCTTCAGATGCTTTAAAAGAAAGAACCGACTTTCTGGCCAGATCCTTTACTTTTTTGTTGAGTTTGAAATCGTAGTCGCGGGGACGGGGACCAAAAATTCGGCCACCTCCAACGAAAACGGGTGATTTCATGGAACCTGCACGGGCGCCGCCGGTACCTTTCTGCTTTTTCAGCTTCTTGGTTGTACGGGAGATTTCGGCACGCTCCTTTGCTTTGTGGGTACCCTGACGCTGATTGGCCAGATGGTGTTTCACATCCAGATAAACGGCATGCTCGTTTGGTTTGATCCCAAAAATGGTTTCGGGCAGGGAAACAGAACGACCTGTATTCTGTCCGTCTTTATTCATGACTGATAGATTCATGTTCTTATTTCTCTATTATGACAAACGAATTTTTATGACCTGGAAGAGATCCGCTGATGAGGATCAGATTTTTTTCGGGCATCAGCTTCAAAATCCGAAGATTTTGAACCTTCACACGGCTGCCACCGGTGCGGCCCGCCATTTTCAAACCTTTGAATACCCTTGAAGGGAATGAACAGGCACCGATAGAACCCGGGTGTCTGGCACGATTGTGCTGTCCGTGGGTTTGTCCCCCGACACCACCAAATCCATGACGCTTTACAACGCCCTGAAAGCCTTTACCTTTTGAAGTTCCGATTCCATCCACAAAATCGCCAACCTCGAAAATATCGAGTTTAACTTCTGAACCCAGCGAAGGGGCAGCAGGGAAGGTTTTGAATTCAACAAGTTTCTGGCGGGGTGCAGAACCGGCTTTTTTAAAGTGACCGGCAAGGGGCTTGTTGGTACTTTTTTCTGTTTTGTCGCCGTAGCCAAGTTGCACAGCGTTGTAGCCATCCTTTTCTTTGGTCTTGACTTGCGTCACAACATTTGGAGAGACTTCTACCACAGTGCAAGCCACTGTGTTTCCATCCTCACCAAAGAAGGTGGTCATTCCGATTTTCTTTCCTATTATTCCTGACATCTCGATTTGAATTTACTCCGCAGGCGGAGGGTTTCAAAAATGGGACCGCAAAAGTAGGGAAATGGATGAAGGAAAAAAACTTTTTGTAAAAAATATTTTTGAATTTGAAAATCACGGTCTTAAGCCCCGACATGAGGCTTTAATACTGCCCAGACTTTCTTTTTCAGGTCCAGATTTCCTTCAATTTTTTGGAGTTCAGGCAATTCAATCAAAAAAATTCCCTCTTCAGAATGAACCAACGGCTCCTCGTTTTCGTCGCCCGTTGGCCGGAAAAGTATACCCAGTCCGGCCGGAGAAATTTTTGCTATCATCTCTTTGGCGTCTGCCTTCGTGCCGGGATAAAAAATCCATTGGACCTTTTCTCTTCTGATTTTCAGGGCTGAGACCAACTGAATGAGAAGATTTTGCTGAGATTCACTTGGTTTGGCTTCTGCCGGAAAACAAACTTTCAACCCGATTTCGGGAACAAAAAGCGGGGGCGAATCCTCAAATAATAAAACC
>JBIKMV010000079.1:0-11641 GCA_044359055.1 Catalimonadaceae bacterium | reverse complement strand
AGAATTACTGCTTGACAACCAAAAAGTTAATATCGCCAATCTGCCCTTTGCAACCGCATCCTTCAGCAAGGCAGCCAAAGATACGCAGACATTAAAAATGACCTGCACCCTCCCCGGAGGAAAGTCTGTGCAGCAATCCTACACCATCGGGCCCGGGGGTTATCAGGTGAAATATGCATTGCAAACTTCCGGTTTTACCCTGCCTGAAAAATCCAGTGCTTCCTACTTTTTCGGACTCAATGCCAACCAGCTCGAAAAAGATCTGGCCCAAAACCGTACCACCTCCTGCATCAATTACATGGAGGTAAACAAGGGTTTCGGCAATCTCTCGGAGACTTCACTTTCAGAAGAAAAAACTGACATCAAAGAGCCCCTTCAGTGGGTGGCACTCAAACAGAAATTTTTCAATATCGGACTTATTTCCAAAACTGGTTTTGCTTCTGCCGCTCTCAGGCAAAAAACCGATGAGGCCGATACTACTTCTGTAAAAATGATGGAGGCAGGTCTGGAAATTCCGGTTTCTGCAAATGGCTTTTCTTTTGATTTTTATTTCGGTCCCAATCAGTTTAAAACGCTGAAAACCATTGCCCCTGAATACGATAAAAATGTTTATCTCGGTTGGCCGGTTATCAATCTGGTAAACCGGTTTATCACCGTCAATGTCTTCTACTGGCTTCAGGATGTAATCCCCAGTTACGGTGTCATTATCATCATTCTGGTGTTGCTAATTAAGTTGATTCTTTTTCCGCTTTCCTACCGGTCATACATCTCCATGGCCAAAATGAAAGTGCTCAAGCCCGAACTCGATGAGATTAAGGAAAGAACCGGAGATGATATGCAAAAGGCTCAGGCAGAGCAGATGAAGCTTTACCAGCAGGTGGGGATTAATCCCTTGAGCGGCTGCATTCCCCTGCTCTTGCAGATGCCCATCCTGCTTGCGGTTTTCAACTTTTTTCCCAATGCCATAGAGCTCAGGCAGGAAAGTTTTCTCTGGGCACCCGATTTGAGCAGCTATGATTCCGTGGCTACGCTGCCCTTTTCCATCCCCGGATACGGAAGCCATGTGAGCCTTTTTACCATCCTGATGACGGCCTCTACCCTGGTGCTCACCTGGTACAACAATCAGACTACCACCATGCAGGGCCCCATGCAGTCCATGAGCTACATCATGCCGGTGGTGTTCATGTTCATCCTCAATTCTCTGCCCTCCGGTCTGAGTTTTTATTATCTGGTGAGCAATGTGGTGAGCATCGTGCAACAGCAGGCCATCAAAGCTTATGTAGATGAAGGTGCAATTCGTAAAAAACTGGAAGCCAACAAGGTAAAGAACGCCAACAAAAAGAAAACTGGATTTGCAGCCCGCCTTGAGGAAGCCATGCGCATGGCTCAGGATGCCCAGAAAGAAAAAGACAAAGAAAAAAAGGGCAAAAAGGGAAATTCCTGATTGGGTCACCCGGCGCCGGGATCGAATTGCAGGGAAAACTTTTTTGGAAAGAACAGGGTTTAAAATCGTGATGGCAGAACAGGCAGGTTTAAAACAAGCACAAAATCTGGCCCTGTTTTTGTAGCCTTATTTTGCTTTTTGATGGAATTACAAAAACTGTGGCCCGTTCTGGGAATTGCCCTTTTCATCTTAGCCCTTGATTTTTATTTCTATCAGGCTCTGAAAGCCATTTTTCCTGAAAGCAATCCGCTCAGGAAGTGGATTGCCTTGGTGTTCTGGGCTTATACACTTTATTCTATCCTCATTTTTCTGTACTTCCGCTTCGACGGGCAGGCCCATCTGCCGAAGCTTTTTGTTCTGTTTTCTTTCGCCACTTTTTTCATCATCTATCTTTCCAAAATCATTGTTTGTATTTTTTTGCTTCTGGAAGATGCCGGCCGGGTCTCTGTTCTGGCCTTTACCAGCCTGAAAAAAATCTGGGATCCGCTACAGGTTCCTTTTTCTCCCTCCCGCTCTGCGGCCCTCTCCAAAATTGCTATTGGTGTTGCAGCCCTGCCTTTCTTCAGTTTACTTTATGGGATGATACGCGGTGCGTACCGCTATCGGGTTCACCGGCAAGACCTGTTTTTTGCTGATTTACCGGAGGCTTTCAGGGGATTGAAAATTGTTCAGATTTCAGACATTCATTCGGGTAGCCTGTACAACAAAGAAGCTGTGGAACAGGGAGTTCGCATGGTGATGGATCTCAGGCCGGATGTGATATTTGTAACCGGCGACCTTGTTAACAACGAATCGGAGGAGTTCATTGGTTTTCTCGATATCTTCGGTAAGCTGAAAGCGCCCCACGGTGTGTTTTCCATTCTTGGAAATCACGATTACGGAGATTACAAATTCTGGCCCTCGAAGGAAGAAAAGGATAAAAATTTCCGGCAACTGCTGAAGTTTCAAAAAGATATGGGCTGGAATCTGCTCATGGATGAACATGTGAAACTGGGCAGTGAAGGGGAGGACATTGCCATCATCGGCATACAAAACTGGAGTGCCAGAGCCAGGTTTCCCAAGTATGGAAATCTGAAAAAGGCCTTCAAAGGGGCAGAAAATTCAAGGCTGAAACTTCTGCTTTCGCATGATCCGAGCCACTGGGAGGCAGAGGTAATCAAGAAATTTCCATCCATCGATATGATGTTTTCAGGCCATACCCATGGCATGCAGTTCGGTGTTGAAATTCCGGGATTCAAATGGAGTCCAGTGCAATACATTTACAAGCAATGGGCCGGCCTGTATGAATCGGGCTCCCAGAAACTCTATGTAAACCGTGGCTTCGGATTTATCGGGTATCCGGGGAGGGTTGGCATCTGGCCCGAGATTACCCTTTTTACCCTGCATGCTTCGCAGGGCACCGCCGGGGTGCAGAATCAGGGCTGAGTGAGTATCGGGCCAATCCTCTGATAATGAACAGGCTGCCCTTGGTTTTTCAGATTACAAATCGGAGAGAATCGTTTTTTGTATTGACATTATCGTTTTTACAATCAGCCTAAATACTGAGGAAAATCAGTTTTTTTGGTTTGATTTGTGCTGTTGTTTAGACTTTAAATAAACAGCATATTCTCCCCGCTATGAAGACCATTTTTGTTCCAACCGATCTTTCAGAACATGCAGGCACTGCCCTGAAGTACGCTCTGGAAATGACCAAAACCGTACCGGTTGAAAAGTTGATATTTTTTCACAACAATCCTCAGGTGATTTCCAGTGAAATACCCGTATTGTACTGGGACGATCTCCAGCGGATGAACGATGAACTCAAGGAGCACCTCAGTCAGAAACTGAGCAAGGCATTGGACGAGGCCGGAATAGACGAATCGGTCTTAAAAACTGAAATCATCGTAGTTTCTGATGCCGGTACCATCAGTTCGGTAGCCGAAACGGCAAAAAAGAAAAAAGCCGATCTCATCGTGATGGGAAGCCATGGCAAGACCGGAATCGAAAAATTTGTATTCGGCTCTGTCACAGCCGGTGTGCTCGAAAACAGCTCTTTGCCTGTACTGGTTATTCCCCGGCATTTCCGCTTTAAACCTGTGAATAAAGTAGCCCTGGCATCTTCCCTGACCCATTTTACCCCTGAAATCCGTTCGGTTCTGGCCATTACTAAGGCTTTGGGAGCCCGCCTCGAGGTTGTTCACTTCGATGATGCATTGCTGAGCGAAAAACTTATCTCACATGCCCGCAGGGTGTTGGCCGAAATCGACGGGCAAGACATAGATCTCCATGTTTTTCCGATAAATCTGGAAGAAAAACTGGCCGATCAAATCAGGAAATATGTGGCACACTCCAAGCCTGACTGGCTGGTAATGCTGCCCAAAAAACGGGAATGGTATGAAAAACTTTTCCTGAGCAGTAAGACGCTGGAGGTGGCGATGGAATACAGCAAGCCCATGCTGGTTATGCACATTGCCTGAAATTGACAAATTTGTGCAGTAGTTTTGCCCTATGGCTGAAATCCGGTTCTGGAAATACGAGGGTACAGGCAACGATTTTATCATGCTCGACAACCGGCAGCGTACATTTAACCTCGGCCGGGAAGAAATTGAAAAAATATGTCACCGCCGATTCGGCATCGGGGCCGACGGCCTTATCCTGATTGAAGACGACCCTGCGGTAGATTTTCGCATGGTGTATTTCAACTCCGATGGCAGAGAAAGTACCTTCTGCGGAAACGGCGGTCGCTGTGCGGCTGCTTTTGCCCGCTACCTTGGTATCACGGGTGAAGAGGCCATGTTTTCAGCCCGCGACGGTATGCACAGCACCAGCTGTCTTCCTTCCGGAATGGTGCGTCTGCAAATGCGGGATGTGTCTGATATCAAGATAGATCCGGAGGGCCGGGTTCTATATACCGGTTCGCCCCATCTGGTGGTAGAGTCCCCTCACACCGATGCCCTTGATGTAAAGAAAGAAGGCGCCCGCATCCGGTTCAGCGAAGCCTACAAGGCCGAGGGCATCAATGTAAATTTTGTGCAAAAATCAGAAAATGAAATCCGGGTCCGGACCTATGAGCGGGGCGTAGAAGACGAAACACTTTCCTGCGGCACCGGTGTAACAGCTGCTGCATTGGTGGCTGCAGGTTGGGGAATGGCTTCACCCGTGGCAGTGCGTACGCCCGGCGGACTCCTTTCGGTGGAATTTTCAGAAAAATCACCCGGCTGTTTTTCGGATGTCTACCTCACAGGGCCGGCCCGGCAGGTCTTTGAAGGGCATTATTTTCTTCCCCCTGCCCATTGACTGCCAAGTCTCCGACTGCCCGGATTTGTGCGGCTGATTTCAAATCGGGTTTTATTTTTTCCTTTGTGTTTTTATTTGCCCAATAAAGTTCAGGCGATTTGCAGCACTGGTTTTCCTTTATTTCGTATCTGAAGTACCTGTTCAGGGCAAAAGGTCCCGACAGCCTGCATTCGCCCTTCGTTTATCGGTTTTACTGTGAGGTTCTGCAGAATCCCTATCAATTTTATGCTCTGGAGGCCATTGATGCCTGCCGGGCCCGGTTGCTCAGCAGCAGAGAGCCCATCCGATACCGTTCTATGGGGGCCAAAACCGGAGAAAGAGAAGCCAGAGTAGGGGACCTTGCCCGCCGAAGCCTGCTTCCACCCGAAAAAATGGTATTTTTATTTCAGCTGGCCTACTGGCTGAAACCGGCCACTGTCCTGGAACTAGGGACCTTTATGGGTATCAGCACCGCTAGCCTTGCCAAAGCACATTCAGCCAGAGTCATCACTTTTGAGGGGGTGCCCGAGTTTGCAGCCATTGCCCGAAAGGTTTGGCAGGAACTTGAAATTACCGGTATCCAACTGTTGCAGGGCGATATAGACGAAACGCTTCCTTCATTTTCCGGACAAGAGAATCTTCATGCTGAGCTTATTTTTGTGGATGCCAACCATACCCGCGAGGCCACCTTGCGCTATTTTCAAATGCTGAAAAAAATGGCTTCGCCTCAGGCTTGCATGGTGTTTGATGATATTTATTGGTCGGAGGGTATGGCGGCTGCATGGACCGAAATAAAAGCCGATCCGGCGGTAACTGTATCCATTGATTTGTTCCACTTTGGACTGGTGTTTTTCAGGAAGGAAAGTCCGAAAGAAAACTTTGTAATCCGTTGGTAAACAAAAATATAGCTTTTGCAGCCAATTCAGATCTCGGCTTCGATCAGCGGATGCAGCGCATTTGTGGTTCCCTGTATGGAGAAGGCTTCTGCGTGTTTATTCTGGGCCGGCTTTTCAGCCATTCCGCTCCGCTTGAGCCTGTCCCATATGGTCGTCACAGACTTCGCTTGCGGTTTCAGAAAGGCAAACTGGCTTATGCCGAACTCAATTTCCGGATATTCCTGTATTTTATAAACAAAGAATTCGATGCCATCTGCAGCGTAGACCTCGATACCTTGCCGGCATGCTGGCTTTTGTCTGTAATCAAAGGTAAAAAGCTGGCCCACGATGCCCATGAGTTTATGGAAGAGGTGCCGGAGGTGTACAACCGCCCTCTAACCCAATGGGTTTGGAGCAGGATTGCCCATGCTTTTCTGCCCTCTGCGGGTCTGGCTTACACGGTAAGCCGTGGTCTTCAGGAGGCATTTCTGGCCCGGTACGGCAAGGCTTTTCATCTGGTTCGCAACATGGCCGAAAAGCGATTCTTTTCTTATGATTTGCCCGTTTCCAATACAGAAAGTGGCTTTTGGGTGTATCTGGGCGCAGTGAATACAGGCCGGGGCCTTGAGGAATTTCTTGAGGTCCTTCCGGCTACCAACCGCCGGCTGGTAGTACTCGGTGACGGAGATAAACTGGAGGAAATCAAACAGTTGGTTGAACTCAAGGGAATTGGACATTTGGTAGATTTCAGGGGCAGGGTAAGTCCGGATGAAGCGCATGCCATTATGAAAAAAGCCTGGGCCGGTATACATTTACTTCGGGACGAGGGCCTATCGTACCGTTATTCTCTGGCCAATAAATTTTTCGATTATGTGCATGCCGGGATTCCGCAGATCTGCATTTCTTTTCCCGAATACAGGGTATTGATGGAGGAATATAAGGTTGGTATTCTTTGCTCCCTTCAGAAAGAGCATATTCTTGCCGCCACCGAATTGATTTCTATGCCCGAAAATCAGGCCCTTTACCGGGCTGAGGCGGCAAGAGCCCGGGAGGTCTGGAACTGGGAATCTGAATCGGCCACACTCTGCAAGCTTTGGCATCAATTCCTGAAATCCTGAAGCTTACAGCCCTGAGAATGAGCAAAAAAAAGCCCCTTCTGTTTCCGGAAGGGGCCCCAACCATGATGTCCCCCGGACACCATGGGTATCTGCGTTGTATCTTATTTTGTTTCAGGCTGCAGCACCTCACCTTTTATGGTCAGGTACACCGCTCCGCCTTCCACATTGGCATTTACAGTTACGGTTTTGCTGAAAGCACCTGCTCCGGCAGCATTGAAAGTAGCCTTCACAGATCCTGATTTTCCCGGAGCAATGGGCTCCTTGGTCCACTCAGGGGTGGTGCATCCGCAGGAAGCATTTACAGAGCTAAGAACCAAAGGAACTTTGCCGGTATTTGTGAATTTGAATTCATGGGTAACGGGTTTTCCCTGAGGAATTTTTCCGAAATCGAAAGTTGTTTCGGCCCATTTAAAAGCGGCCATATTTCCGGGCTGTGCTGCGGCAGGAGCCGGGGCTGGTTTGGCATCCTGGGCATACGCTCCAAAAACGCATGCTGCAGCAAAGGCAGCGGTTAAAAAGATTTTTTTCATAATACTGAAAAGAAGTTGTTGATATTTTTCTGAAACAAAGGTGGAGGCAAGTTTTGGCTTTAAAAAATGGATTAACAATTTTTAACCAAAACCGGAATGAGCCCCCTGAATCAGGGCAAATAGAGATACAGCCTTTTACGGTATTCGCAGAATCCAATGGAACATAGGTAGCCAAGATCCAGCTGAACAGGAAAGTCAAATGTGCTCTTAGGGTCATATTCACCCTCTAACTCCACATTAAATCCACATTTGTTGCTTTCGTATTTGAATGTTCTTTTATACCGGATGGTGAGGGTATCAGTTCCGAGGTTGCCCCTGAAAATGTAGCGGGTAGAATCGGCATTGGTATTCACCGGCAAAACGAATTTTGAGAATTTATTTCCCTCAACCATGGTATCTTTCAGGGCAATGGTCTTTTGGGCTCCTTCTGCTTTGATTTCTGTAAAATAGAGGGAGCTTTTGTAGTTGCTCATCACCACATCCAGATTCACTTCTTCCCGCTGATCGCAGATTTCACAGGATTGGCAGGCCAAAGCAAACAGGAGGGCAGCAGCGGTGGTCCATATATTTTTCATCTCAGAAAGCGTAGAATAGTTGAAAAGATATACCCGCAGAAAACCGGCTATCGCGGTGTATGCCGACCCCGGGCATGTAGTAGTGTATATCTTCAAGCCCGTTTTTTCTCACCGGGGTGAAAATCCAGCTTGCATGGGCCAAAACATCTAACCGGAAGGGTGGGAGCCAAATCAGGGTTTCAGAAAAGTACGGCTGAACGGCTGCAGCAAAATAGGGAAAAGAATATCCTTGTTTGTAGGTGGTGAAATAATCGCCTTCAATAAAAAAATCCCCTTTGCTGGTGAATCTTGATAGTACCACACAAAGACCTAATCTGGAGCTTAACTCATTGTTTAAAAGGGAGTTCAGGTTTTGTTCGATACCAAGCTTACCGAATAAGCCTTCGCTGGTATAGCTGGTATTGGGGTAGGGCTCGGCCTTGCTGAATCTGGAATATCCCAGAGACAACATAAGGTTTAACCCGGGCCTGTGCTCCAACTTTATCAGGCCCTCGGCAGTATAGCCTATGGCTGCATTTTTGTCCAGGTTGGCAAAAATGGTTTTACCCAGATCCAGACCAGCCAGGAAGGTTTGTTTTTCTTCGGTTTTGTCCGGCGGGGCTTGTCCGAATAGAAAATGAGGACAAAAAAGGGCCATGACAAGAAGGCCGCAGGTGAGGGTAAAGCCTTTGATTTGATCCATGGTAAGCGTAACTTAGTACAACAAATACCCTCATTTTTTCGGTAAAACCCAAAAAAAGTATGAAAGAAATGCGAATTTTTTACAATTTCAGACCATCCTCAATTTCCTTGCGCCCTGTTAAACCCTTTTTTTGCCATGTTTCCTTTCCGTTTTTGTAGAGTTTTAAAACCGGAATTTCAAGGACTCCCAATTCACCGGCCAGCTTTTTGTTTTCGTCGATGTTGATGCGGAGAACCTTCAGTTTGCCTTCATGGGCGCTGCTGAGTTCTTTGAGCATAGGTTCCATTTTTTTACATGGGCCGCACCATGGGGCATAAAAATCAACCAGAACAGGCACATCTCCGCCGGTCATTCGGGCATAATCTTCCGTTGAAATTTTGTCTTTGGCCATTTTCTCTCGGGCTACATTCAGGGGCAAACCCTCTTTTTGCCAGGCCATCATGCCGCCTTTCAGGTCGTACACATGCTGAAATCCGGATTTGCGCATCCATCCGGCGGCAGAAGAACTTCGCCCACCTGCCAGACAATACACGAAATAGGTTTTTGTTTTGTCCATTTTACCGGCTTCTGCTTCGAAATGGCCACTGTTATAGTCCACATTGACAGCCGATTGAAGGGCTCCTTCATGGAATTCTCCGGGGGTGCGCACATCCAGAATGATGGCTTCCGGCTCAGATTTCAGTTTTTCGTAAAAGGCTTTGGCATCAAGGCTTTCTTTTTCCTGTTGCGAATTGCATGCTGCCGGGATGAACAGGAAGGGCAGCACAAAAATGAGAATGGTTTTGTACATCATGATTCGCTTTTGGCATGTTGATTGATCATCTGGATAAGCGGAGCGGCCTGCATGATGCCGGTTTGCCGCCATACCATTTTTCCTTTTTTGAACAGGGCAAGGGTAGGGATGCTCTGGACCTTCCAGGTTTGTGCCGCATCCGGATTTTTATCTACATCTACTTTCAGAATGCGGATTTTATCGCCCATTTTAGATTTCACATCTGCAAGAATCGGTTTCATCATCTGGCAGGGACCGCACCAGTCAGCAAAAAAATCTACCAATACCAGATTTTCATTTTTCAGAATTTCCTGAAACTTGTTGCCTTCTTTGGGTTTTATATGCATAATGTTCAGGGTTTTAATTTGTTCAAGGTTTCCTTTTTGTTGTTTTTGAATTTCAAGTTGGTCGGTCCGGAAAAAACTCACCAAACCGGGGTGCTGCCAAATTAATCAATCCTGTTAAAAGAAAATATGACCGGCTCTTTTTGAGGGGATTTTTTTTGAAATTTGAACCCGGGTCAACCATTCTGTTGCATTGGTTACCGGGTTTTCATGGCATTTTTCAGGCTCAAATCTGCGATTGCAGACGGGTCCAGGAACCGCCGTTGTACACTTCGGTGTATCCTGCCGAAAGCAGCAAAGACCTGGCAGAGCCGCTCCGCATGCCGGAAGCACAGCAGGTGATGACCGGCTTCGATTTGCTGATGCGGGACAGGTTGTTTGGAAGAGCATCGAGGGGAATGTTGACCGAACCTTGCACATGGCCGCTTTTGTATTCTCCCGGGCTGCGCACATCCACAATCTGGGCACCGGCTTTCATCAATGCCTTATAATCCACTTTGGTGGAACTGCTTTTAAACAGATTTTTGAAAAAACCGAACATAATTAAATGGTTTTGAATGTGTTAAATCAGAGAAAAGGATTTTTTTATTCGTAGTTGGGGTAGAGTTTCCTGGATTTCTTTTTCGACTTCAGCCTTTTCGTTTTGGCATCCAGCACCAGGGTGAGGCTGCTAACCATGGTACAGCCATTGGTAAATTTGCATTTGCCCTTGCGGGTGTGGCTTTGCCTGGAAGCCACTACAGTCCATTCGCAGTTAAGCGAATCAAAACTGACCCGGGTCGGAAGGCTGCCTTCGGCCATCGGCCAGGCGCCATTTTTTAAGGCAATCTCCAGAGCCTGAAGGCTGTCCAGGCGGCTTTTACAGGAGGGTTTCTGCCCGAAAACAAAACCGGCCATCATCATAGCCCATGCCAGCAAGGTCCATGTTTTCATTTTATTATTTTAGGGCAAAAATCAACGATTAAATATTGAAATACAATGGCTTAAACAAAAGGAAAAATGGGCTTTGGTCCGTGCGGCAATTTGGTTTTTTTAAGCGGCGCTTGCTGTATAAAATCCAAAGTTAAATTAATATCAGAAACAGCAAATACCTTGCTGCAGCACCCTCTGTCCGTAGTGTGCCGCCCTTCCTGATGGGTAATCTGAAAGTCAAGCCGTAGGCTTTTCAATCCGCCTGCATCAACATTCCATTTCTGCCAAAGTCGGCAGCGTTTCAAGTCAGTAAGTCAGGCGGTTGTATTGTTGCGGGGAGACAGTTTCGGGGCAGGCTCCCGAAGTAAATTCGGGCCGAGCGGTGCAAATGGCTTGCCCCGAACTTGCAGCGGGAGGTTTCATTGTTGGCACTCCGTGCCCAACGAAACCTTAGTTGTTATGGGCCGTTTTTCTACTTGTCATTATTGTCTATTAGTTCAAAAATCAATTCGGTCAAAGTCTTCAAATCACTCTCAATTGTGCCTTTCATATATTGCTCGTAAATACTTTTTATGTCTGGTGGGTTGAGATTTAAAGTCAAGCCTTTTTCAAAAGCCAATATTCTTAAAAACTCTCTTTGAGTTCGTCCATTTCCTTCTCTGAATGGGTGTAAATAATTGATGTTATCTAAAATTTCTGCCAATTTCTCGGCTAATTGTCGTTTGTTGTCTTTTGATATATTCTTGAACTCGGCAATTAATTGGTCTATGTATTTAAAAGCATTGTCAAAGTGCGTTGTTGGAAAGAATTGTTTTCCGTCTTTACTAATCTCAACTTTCCGCTTTTTTCCTGCCCAAGTGTATATGTCTTGAAATAAATGTCTATGAATATCGAAAAGGCTGTCACTCCCCTTTATTTTTATTGGCTGCTCGTAAAGTTCTTGAAGTCGTTTGGTTACCGCACCGCTCTCAACGAATAGCAATACATCGGGTTCGGTAATGTCTTGTAAATTTCTTAATAGTCCTGTTTTGGGGTCAGTGTAAGTATAGTAAGGGTCTATGTATTTGTAGGAATTAGACATAGGCTTTTTGTTTAGCAAATGCCACTAGTTCTGTAAGCGATATTTTTCCTGTC
>JBIKMV010000078.1:0-11692 GCA_044359055.1 Catalimonadaceae bacterium | reverse complement strand
TTTGTACATCTGAAATCTGAGCCATCAGGTTGCTCAGAAAC
The DNA here is from genome assembly GCA_044359055.1 of Catalimonadaceae bacterium. Lineage (GTDB taxonomy): Bacteria > Bacteroidota > Bacteroidia > Cytophagales > Flexibacteraceae > CAMDMI01. The sequence continues at coordinate 11,651 of JBIKMV010000078.1, read as the reverse complement.
CCGGTATTATCCCTTTGAAACTATGGAATTTTTTGGACGCATTCTTACACATCTGATTCAGCAGCATGGCAGGCTTGAGGTTTCCGGCCTGGGTTCCTTTTATGGCGAGTATGCCGGTGCAGCATTGCAGTTTGCAACCCGGACTATTGTCCCGCCTTCCTTTCGCATAGATTTCGATGCCCGGCCCACAACAGGAAGGGAAAATCATTTCATTTCATTTCTTGTTGCAGAAACCGGCATGAATGAAACCATGGCAAAGACTTTTGTGGAGGAGTTTTCGAGGAATGCTGTTGCTTCCCTTGCTTCTTCCGGGCGTTTTGAGATTTCCGGAATGGGCACACTCCTGAAAGATATTGAAGGGCATATTATTTTCAAAAGCGGCGGGGAGCAATCCCTTCCTTCTGAATCCTTTGGCCTCGGGAAGCTTCAGGCGGAGACGTTATTTTCCAAAACCGGTGCAGTAAACAAAGAAGCACCTGTAATCCCTCTGCATCCCTTTGATGAGGAAATTGCTGAACCTATTGGAAATGAATCAGGAAAAAGAAGTGGTTTCCGATGGTTTGCTGCAGGCGGAATTGCTGCGGCTATGATAATTTCAGCCGCTTCAGTATATTTTCTGAGCCGGCAAAACGGACCCGTTCTGTCTGAAATAGCAAGACAGGAGGCCAATATTGTTCCCTTAACATCTTCTTCATTTTCAAAGCCTTCTGTGAAGATTTCAGAAGCTCCTGTTTCTCCGAAATCTGCTAAGGCTGCAGCACTTCCCAATGCTACTGCCGAAGTGGCAGCAGAGCGGACTCAATACCGGTTTTTTGTTATTGCCGGAAGTTTTAAATTGGAGTCCAAGTCAGAAAAGCTGAGTATAGGCCTGAAGAAAAAAGGTTTTGATGCGAAAGTTCTGCCTCGCACGGAATCCGGACAGCACAGGGTGTCGATGGGTGTTTTTGATAAAAAAGAAAAGGCCCTTGAGTTTTTAAATATTCAAAAGGCAGACACCCAAGATCAGCTTTGGATTCTGAAGGGAGAGATTCAAAAATAGAACTGCCTACCGGTTTCCATTCGGTTCAGGATATTTTACTGAAAGAAAATCCTTAATTTCAGATGAATTTTTTGTTGAGAACCGACTGTTTGGCGTCAGCAACAAACTCTTTTACCCTTTGCTCGTGGTCTTTATGGCAAATCATAATGACACCTTCCGATTCAGCAACAATCAGATTTTCAACACCTTCTACTACAACCAGCTTGTCTTTTCCAACCCTGATTACAGAGTTATAGGTGTCGTAAAGCATGGCATTGGCATTCACCACATTGCCAAAATCATCTTTTTCTGAAAGTTCATAAAGCGATTTCCATGTTCCCAGATCACTCCATCCGAAATCGGCAAGCACTACAAATACATTGTCTGCTTTTTCCATGATGCCATTATCAATGGAAATGTTTTTGCATTGCGGATAGGTTTCATTGATAAAGTTTTGCTCCCCGGATTGATTGAGCATCGGCATGCCTTCCAGAAAGAGCTCATACAACTCCGACTGATGGATTTCAAGTGCCTTTAAAATTGCCTTGGCATTCCAGATAAAAATCCCTGCATTCCACACAAAATCTCCGCTTTCCAGAAATTTTCTGGCAATTTCAAGTTGTGGTTTTTCGGTGAAAGTTTTTACTTTTTTCACCACCTCCGGACCTTCCAGAAACTGAATGTATCCATATCCGGTATCGGGACGGGTTGGCTTCATGCCCAGAGTAAGCAATTTCGATTCACTCTGGGTGGCGCTTAGGGCTGTAAGAATGACTTCTTCGAAAATATCTTCTCTTAGAATGATGTGGTCGGAGGGACAAACCACAAGATTGGCAACCGGGTTTTTTGCATAGATTTTAAAAGCGGCATAGGCTACGCAGGGTGCTGTATTCCGGCCCATGGGCTCCAGTAAAATCTGGTCGTCTCCGAAATCTGGCAACTGAGATTTCACTAATTCATAATAATCTTTGTTTGTAACAATCAGAATGTTTTCTCTAGGGCAAATATTACGGAACCTGTCCACAGTTTGCTGGATCATTGTTTTTCCGGTTCCCAGCACATCATGAAACTGCTTTGGAAATGTGGATCTGCTGAAAGGCCAGAAGCGGCTTCCGATGCCCCCGGCCATAATGACTACATAATGGTTTGAATTCATGATCAGATGATGGTGTTAATCTGGTTTTGATGTAAAAAAATGGTTTTGTTCCGCAGTTCCGATTCCTCCATACCAGTTTCCGTATTCGGGATAGCGGGCTGCAGTTCTTAAAATGATTTCTTTCTGTGAATCTGAAACCGGTTTGATTTTTCGGGCCGGGCTTCCTGCATACAAATAGCCGGGTTCCAGCTCCGAATTTTCGAGAACAAGCGACCCGGCTCCTACCAGGCAGCCTTTGCCGATTTTGCAATTGTCCAGCAGGATGGCCCCCATTCCAATCAATACATCATCTTCTATGGTGCATCCGTGGATGATGGCCCGGTGGCCGATAGAAACCCCTGAGCCGATGTTAACCGAAGCCCGCCCGTAGGTGCCGTGCAGGATGGCTCCGTCCTGAATGTTGGTATCGTTGCCGATGGTGATGGTATGCACATCGCCGCGGATTACCGCATTAAACCAAACGCTGCAGCGGTCGCCGAGCACCACATCGCCCGCCAAGGTGGCCGAGGGGGCGATAAAACAATCTTTTCCCCATTTCGGGTAAATGCCCCTGACCGGAAGGATGTTGCTTTTCATGGGATGGAAAGCGGGTTTACTTCACCCTTTCCATGTACTCGCCTGTCTGAGTATTGATTTTGATTTTTTCCCCTATGTCGATGAAAAGGGGAATATTCACCGTGGCCCCGGTGTCGATGGTGGCTTTCTTCAGGGTGCGGGTGGCAGTATCGCCCCTGATGCCTGGCTCGGTGTAGGTTACCTCTACCTCAATGGTTTGAGGGAGTTCTGCCAATAAGGGTGTTTGTTCATTGAAGCTCACTTTTACATTGATTCCTTCCTTCAGAAAGGCGATGGAGTCGCCGAATAATACTTTATCGACAGGTATCTGATCATAGGTTTCGTTGTCCATCAGAACTAGGGCTTCTCCGTCCGGATAAAGATATTGCATATCCTTTACTTCAACCCTTACCGGAAAGATCTCTTCTCCCGCCCTGAACCGGTTTTCCAGCAATTTTCCTGATTTGATGTTGCGCATTTTTACCTGGTAAAAAGCTCTGAGATTGCCTGGAGTACGGTGTTCATATTCCAGAACCTGAACCAGTTCGTTGTTGTACTTCAGAAATTGTCCTCTTGAGAGGTCTGCGGTAGTTGCCATGAATATAAAATAAGAAATGCAAAATTAGACCGCCCTTTTCGATTTGCAAGGCAAAGTTTCACAGCCCGGCATCCCATAGATTCTCTGAGTAAAAAATTACCTTTTAAGCAAGTCTTGTATAGGTTTCGGCAATTCTCAGGTTTCCTGAATGAAGAAAAAGCTGGTTCTTGCAAATAATCAGGCTGTTTTAAATCCGTATGATGTTGATGGTAAACAGAATATCAATCAGGATGAAGGCAAGAGCCAGAAACAGGAAGTAAAAATATTTGTTGGCTCCGATGTCAATGGTTTGCACATCCCAAACTTCTCCTTCAATGGAGTCCATGGCTTCTATGAGCGCCGGGACCTCGTTTTTATCATTGGTAACCTCAAAATATTTTCCTCCCGTACGGGAAGCAATTTTTTTCAGGTCTTCAGATTTCAGCCGTGCCAACACGGGCTCGCCGTTTTCGTCGGTCATAAAATCTCCTGCAGGTCCTGGTACTCTTGCGCCTTCAGCTGTTCCTACACCAAGGGTAAAAACTTTCACACCTTCCTTTTCCAGACCGGATAAGGCATCATCGGTGTCTTCACCGAAATCTTCCCCGTCGCTGATGAGCAGGACCAGCTTGGAGCTGATTTTTTTTGTGCTGATCTGGTTCTCCTTGAACTTCTGATCTGCAAGTTCAAGGGCTTTTCCAAAATCGGTACCACCATCGCCTATCACTTTGGAATTCGCCGTTTCAAGCAAGGTTTGAAGAGCACTTTTGTCAAATGTAAAGGGACAATACAAATAGGCTTCTGAGGCAAATACAATCAGACCCACCCTGTCACCGGCAAAAGCCTCCAGTACTTTTTTGATTTCAAACTTTATTTTTTCCAGTCTGCTGGGCTGAACATCTGCACAATTGATGGAATGTGAAAGGTCAATGGCAATAAAAATATCTTTTCCCACTGCCTTTACTTCTTTTTTTATCCCACCGAATGAAGGTCCCAGAATGCTCACCACCACCAATCCGAAAAACAGGGTGCGAAGAATAAATTTCACCCAAAAGAGATTGATTCCCGATTGCAGCCGTCTGGCAATGAGCCAGCTTCTCCCTAAAAATAAGAGATAAAGAAATAAAAAGGCTGCAATGAGCAGGTATTCGGTTTGGCCTATTTGTTTGAACCAGTTCATCTATTCGGGCTCAAATTTGAAAATAATTGCAAAAGGAAATTCGTTTTTTGCAACATTTCGTTCCTCATAAACAAAGAAAAGGCCTTCCCTCTTATGAAATCACTTTTTTCAAGAAACCTCCTTCCTGACATCAAAGCCACTTTAGCCAGATTTCCTCTGGTAAATCTCTGCGCCTTTCTGACATTTGTTTTGATCCGTTACCTGATCCATGAGGAACACACAGGAACTGAATGGGTGGCCAAATTGCTGGTCCTTCTTGTTTTAGGCATTCCCGGATTTCTGGCTGCCGGGCTTTTTGAAGAAGCCAATCAGATTCGGATCCGGCGCCGGTGGTACACAAAATTGCTGCTGATGGCCTGGCTGGTTTGGCAATATTTTTCTCTCCCGGATGATGCGAAGAATCCGGATATTTTGGCTCTGTTAATAAAATTTACTGTGCTCGGTTTGTTGGTTTCCTTTTCCGGATACCTCAACAATCGGCTTGTTTCTTTTTTCTGGCAGTTTAACCATCGTTTGGTTTTAAGATTGCTGCAAACAGGTTTGTATGCCGGTGTTCTGTTTCTTGGCCTTTCAGGTGCCATTCTGGCAATGGAACATTTGTTTCAGATAAAATGGCCTTTTCTGATTTATGCCGATGTATTGCTATTTATTGGTTTGGTTTTCGGCTCTTTGTTTTTTACGGCAGGCATTCCGCAAAGTCTTGATGCCCCGGTTTTTTATCCACCCGGTTTAAAAGCTTTTGTTCAGTCGGTCCTTGTTCCCCTGGTGTTGTTGTACTTTCTCATTTTATATGGCTATGGGATAAAAATTTTATGGCTTTGGAGTTTGCCAAGCGGATGGGTGTCTTATTTGGTACTGGCAAGCGGAATTTCTTCTGTCCTGACCTATATGCTGGTCTGGCCCATTTCAAACTCAGGTGATAGCCATTGGACAGGCATTTTCAAAACCTGGATTTTCAAAGCTTTGCTGCCCCTTGTGGGTCTGATGGGGCTGGCTTTGTATCAGCGGGTCAATCAGTATGGATGGACCGAAGATCGGCTTCTTGTGGCTGTTTTTTCTGTTTTTCTTTTCCTGAACAGCTTGTATCTGGGCTTTTCAAAAAGTAAAAACATAAAAGTTATTCCTGTTTCTCTGGCATTGCTGCTGGTACTCTCCATGACAGGACCCTGGAATATTTTCCGGATTTCAGCTCAAAGTCAGGTTGAAAGGTTAAAGGAAATTCTGGTAAAGAATCAGTTGCTTGAAAATGGCCGCTGGGTACCTTCAAAGCGAAATGATATTACCGAAGAAGATTTGGACCAAATTGAAAGTAAGCTTTCCTATCTGTACGATCACTTTGGATGTGCGCCTTTTGAAAATGGGTTGATTGACAAAAAACAACTCAGCCAATGGAAAAAACTTGAAACAGACAAGCAGGATTTCAAATCTGTGGTTTTGGAGAAAATGAAACTCAATACGAAAAACCAGATTTACCTGAATAGCGGTGACAATGGTGAAATCAAATATGCACAGTTTGGCAATCCTGCATCGGGGTTTTTGATCAGACCAGATTTGGAAATGATGGAATTTGGAAAAGAAAATTATCTTCTGGCAGATTCAACTGAAAGGGTGTTTTCAAAATTATTGAATACTGATATTACCTTCCGTTTGCACAAAAAATCTAATCTTATTCTCGAATTCAACGGACAGATGCAGGCTTTTTATTTACATTCTTTTGCCAATCAGGGCTGGGAACAGCAGGAGGAAAAAGCGGCTCCTGCAGCTGAGCTTGAATCCAAAAAGAGCGGATTGAATTTAAAAATTCAGATCACCAGAATTGAAATTCAGCAAAAGGCTGAAAATAAGGAGGTCACAGGAATTTGTGGAAGGATTTTCATCTCAGTAAAATAACATCCCGGAAAAAAGGCTTCGTAACCGCTGTCCCTGAACCAAGTTATTTAATTAGGTCCAGCAGATATTTACCGTAGCCTGATTTCAGCAGAGGTTTGGCCAGGGATTCCAATTGTTCTTTGCCGATAAATCCCCTTCTGTACGCTACCTCTTCAATACAGCCGATTTTGAGGCCCTGTCTTTCTTCTATAACCTGAACAAATTGCCCCGCCTGCATCAGAGAAGAAAAAGTACCGGTGTCGAGCCATGCCGTGCCTCTGTCGAGAATGCCCACACTGAGTTGTCCGCGGTTCAGATATTCCTTGTTTATATCGGTAATTTCCAGTTCGCCCCTTGGAGAAGGTTTAAGATTTCTGGCAATTTCCACCACTGAATTGTCATAGAAATAAAGGCCGGGCACAGCATAGTTGCTTTTCGGCTTTTCAGGTTTTTCTTCAATGGAAATGGCTTTCAGTTGCTCGTCGAATTCCACCACACCATATCTTTCAGGGTCTGTTACATGGTAGGCAAATACCACGCCCCCTTGCGGATCGTTGTTGGCCCGGAGCAATTTGCCCATACTTGAGCCATAGAAAATATTATCACCCAGAATGAGGGCCACCTTGTCGTCGCCGATAAATTTTTCTCCTATAATAAATGCCTGAGCCAGCCCATCGGGCGAGGGCTGCACGGCATATTCAAAGCGGCACCCCAGTTTTGAACCATCTCCCAGAAGTTTTTCGAAGTTGGGAAGGTCGGCCGGGGTGGAAATGATGAGTATTTCTCTGATGTTGGCCAGCATGAGAATAGAGAGCGGATAATAGATCATTGGCTTGTCGTACACTGGCATCAACTGCTTGGAAACTGCCAGAGTAAGGGGATGTAAGCGGGTGCCGGAACCGCCGGCCAGAATTATTCCTTTCATTATTTTCAAAAAAGAGGCCGCAAGATTTCAAATTCTTCCGACATTCGGCCCATCTCAAAAACAAAAATTATGAACAAACAGATAGAAACACAAAATGCCCCCAAACCCATTGGGCCGTACAGCCAGGCGATTGCCTTTGGAAATATGGTTTGGGTGAGCGGTTGTATCGCTTTAGACCCTCATTCCGGGGCGATGGCAGATGAAAGTCTTGCTGCCGAAACACATCAGGTTCTGAAAAATTTGAAGGCCATTGTTGAGGCAAGTGGAAGTTCTATGTCCAAAATTGTGAAAACCACCATTTACCTTACAGATATGGGCAGCTTCACGGCTGTGAATGAAATCTATGGACAATACTTTAAAAGCCCATTTCCTGCGAGAGAAACCGTTGAGATTGTGGCACTTCCGAAAGGGGCAAGGGTGGAGATTTCCTGTGTGGCAAGTCTTTGAAATACCACTTTTTCTTAAACCTTACACAGGGAAAAAATGCCGCGTTTTGTCCTTTGTCAAGGCTGAGCAAAAGAAATTACCTTTGGATTAATCTAAATCCCTTAGGTAATGAGTGACTTATACAACATTTATGGCCGCAATTTTTACTCGGCCTTTGACGATCCGGGCGACAACGAAGACAACTTCGAAGAAGAAGAAGAAGAACAGGAAGATGCCTTTGCAGATGAAGACATGGACGAACTCATTTATGATGAAAATGAGGAAGGCATTGATGATTTCGAGGAGGTAAGCGACATGGATGACGACCTCGATCTCGACGATGAATTTGATGACGACGATGAGTCCGACGATGAGTTTGAAGACGAATTTGAAGACGAGGACGACGAATAGAAAAAGACTTTTACCTTTGCTGTAACATATCGGCACAATCTTTGTTTGAAGGTTATTGTACTGCGTAAACTTTTTTTTTGTCCATGGAATCAGCTGTAAAAAGACAAATCCACATATATACGGAAGCAAGTCCCAACCCCAACTCTATGAAGTTTGTGGTGAACTTATTGCTTACTCCGGAGGGAAAGAACTTTAATTTTACATCTTCAGAAGCTGCTGCCCATTCCCCTCTGGCTCAGGCTCTCTTCGGGCAATTCGAGTGGGTAGAGCAGGTTTTTATCATGAACAATTTCCTCACCCTCACCAAAAAAATTGAGGATGAGTGGTATGAGCTCATTGCCGAAACCAAGCCATTTCTATCCCGGTATTTTGATGAGAAAAAGCCTGTGTTTGTATTTAACTCCGAAAGTGAAATGCAGAAGGCAGTAGAACTTCCGGAAGGGGAGACCGAGGCCGAAAAGAAAATCGCGCAGATTCTCGATGAATATGTCAGGCCTGCGGTGGAAGGAGACGGCGGGGCCATCACTTTCAGAAGTTTTGATTCAGGGGTGGTGTATCTCGAACTTCGGGGTTCATGCAGCGGTTGTCCATCTTCTGCGGTCACATTGAAACAGGGAATCAAGAATTTACTGACGCGGATGATGCCTGAAGTAGAAGATGTGGTGGCAGTGAATATGTAGCAGAATTTTTCCTACCAACTCCCCCATACCAAATCAGAAAGAATAGGTGGCTCCCAAGGCAGGCAAAACGGGCAATTGATTGACCCTTTGATACAAAACCCTGTCGAAGTAAAATACATTCCTGCGGTTGTATGTATTCACTACCGAGGCGATTACTTCCAGTTTTCCATTTTTACCCAAATCCCATTTTTTACTCAGGGAAATATCGAGCCGGTGGAAATAAGGCTGCCTGCCTTTGTTGAATTCATCATCCCTGCCGTAGTAGATGCCGAGGTTTCCGTTTTGGTTGTTTATGTTTTGGTTGAGGCCCTGATCAAAATTCAGATTTTCATAAAAGGCCACTGTTTGGGTAAAGGGGAACCCTGAGCCCAGGTTCCACCTCAGGTTTAGTTCCCAGTCTTTTTTCTTGCCGAATGTATATCCGCCCACCATATTGATGTTGTGCCGGCGGTCGTACACAGGTGCGTAGACAAGGGTGTCGAATTTTCTCTCTACACGGGCCAAAGAGTAACTGGCCTGCAGGAAAAATGGCTCTTTGTCATATTTTACAATAAAATCGACCCCGGTAGCCCGGCATTGTTCTGTTATGAAAAGGGGCTGATCAGGGAAAACTCTGTTTCGGTTAACATTTACAAAATCATTGAAATACTTGAAGTAGGGTTCTACAGTGATTTCCCAGTCGTCGTTGAGGTCGTATTCCACACCTCCCACCAGGTGATAGGATTTTTGCAAAGCCGACTTGATGGGTGGATTGGAAGGATTAGACTGAACCGATTCGTTTTTTTCATAAACCTGCTCCGGAGAAGAAATAAATCCCTGAAAGAGAGCCACCACATCCCTGTCGCTTTGAGTGGATACCAGATTTTGTGAATACATTCCTGCAGCTCCTTTAAGGCGAATCTGATCTGACAGGATGAATTTTGCCCCAAGCCTTGGTTCAACCCGAAATACACCCAGCGAAGCATAGTACTGAAATCGGATGTTTGGCTCCAGAATCAGCCTCCTGCTTGAATTGTATTTGTATTTGGCAAAACCATAGAGCTCCAGATTGTTGGCTTCAAGCTTTTCTTCTTTGCCCTCCAGCTTGTAGGTGGTGAATGAGGTATTGTTGTTCACCAGACCAACCCCGTATTTCAGTTCATCTTTGTTGAAAAAGTAGGTGAAATCTAAACCACCGTTCAGGTTGCTGATGGATGATTTTCTTGGCAGGATAGAAGCCTCCTCAATCTGAACATCATAATTGGAATATGCAACTGAACCGGAAATCAAAACTGTGGTGCTGCTGGGAACAATGAGGAAATTTCCGCCCAATCCTCTGGAATTCCATTGGAAATCTCCCAGTTTTCCAAGTTTCGCCCTGTCTCTGAAATCAAATCCGAAAACACTGGCTTTGCTGCCATTGTCTCCGTGCAGGGTCAGTTTTCCGTAAGCATCGCTGAATGAAAAGGGAAGGTAGTTGCCTGTTTCATTGGCATACCGGTAGAGAGCAGGGGAGCTCTTATCCAGAAAAGAATTGCGGTAAGATCCCAGGAAAGTTAGCAATCCGTTGCCATCCGCATTTTTGATAAGCGGTCCTTCCAGAATCGCCTTGGCCGAAAAAGGATTGATGCCCGCTTTGCCGGTGATTTTCTTTTTGTTTCCGTCTATGGTTTTTACATCGATTACAGAGGATGCCCTTCCCCCATAGTCGGATGGAAATGCTGCGGTGTATACATCTATATTTTTCAGGATGTCGGTGTCAAAAACAGAGAACAAGCCTAGGGAGTGAAAGGGATTGTAAATCATCATGCCATCCATGAGCGTGAGGGTTTGAACATTGGAACCTCCACGCATAAAGAGCTGCCCGCCCTGATCTCCTGTAAACACTACACCCGGTACTGTCTGAAGATACTGGGCCAGATCATGCTCGCCTCCGATAGGGGGAATGTGGCGGATTTCTTTGGGTGTAATTCTGGTAATGGAAGCATTTACAGTACTCACCCGGGCCACCTTATTTTTTGAGCCTTTGATTTCCACAGCTTTCAGCTGACGGATTCTTTCTTTCAGAAAATACTTTTTGTTCAATATTTTGCCAGATGAAATGGCGATTGGTTCGCTGATGGTATCATAAAGCAGGTTTACCACCATCAGTTCGTAGTATCCGTTCGGGATTTTGGACAGGGAAAAAAAGCCGTTGATATCTGTATGTGCACCGAATTTGGTGCCTTTCAGAAAAACAGGACTGAAAATAACAGGCTCCCCGTTTTTGGCATCGTACAGAAATCCTCTTACCTCGCCGGTTTGTCCGAATGAGAATGAGCTTAAAAACAAAAGGCTAAAAAGGATAAGGAAGGACCTCCTCAATGGAATCATATTATTGAAAAAACGCTGCAAACTAACGCAATTTCAAACATGGCCGGAAAAGGAAAATTCAAACTTGTGATGAGCGGTCTTGGAAATAATTGAAAGCCTTATCTTATATTTGCAAAGGTTTTACTCTCAATTCTGAAAAATGAAAAAGAACTTTATCCTGTTTTTGGTTGCTCTCGTTGGGCTGGCTTCTTCTTGTAACATTGCGAAAACCTGTCCGACCTATGCCAAGGCCAAAAATACCGGTTTGGCTGCTCAGGCTTCCAGATAAACGGATTTCTTTCCTTCTAACTTTTTCCCGGTCCGGATTATCCTGTTGATCAGACTGCCTAAGGCAGGTCCTGATTTTTTTATTATATCCTATTTCCTTTACCGATTACACCGGACATTCAATTGGTTATCTTCTGGACAGCTGGATCAATTTCTTTTTTTTTAGCCAAATCTGCGATTGCCCTCAATATGCAATTCAAAAAGTCTGCTTCCTGACATAGGATTAATCTTTTTT
>JBIKMV010000284.1:0-3257 GCA_044359055.1 Catalimonadaceae bacterium | reverse complement strand
AGGACAGAGTTCGGTATGAAAAAGAACCCGCATTTCGGGGAATCCGGGAAAAGGCTTCTCTTTCTTTTCCATAAATCACCTTTTCAAGGGATTTTTATACGGAGGCAGGTTGCCATATTTGCCATTATGAAGCGGACTGTATTCGCCCTGATTATCTGCCTGATGGCGGTTGTAGCCGCCCATGGCCAAAAGGTCCGCGGGTATACGGCCCGCGACTCGGTTATGGTTATGGATTTCTATGCCCGCGGCTTCGAATGGGAATCCATCAATCTGGATTCGGCCATGGTTTGCTACAACAAAGGCCTGGAAATCAGTCGAAAAAAAGGCTTTCTGTATGGTGAAGTGAAATATTATTTCAATGCTACTGCCGTTCTCCGGATGCGGGGAGAAACCAAACTTGCCCATCAACAAAACAAATTGGCCACCAGCCTGGCCATAAAATCAGGAAACGGCGAACTGATCGGAAAATCCCTGATTAATCTTGGTATTGGATATTCGATGTTGGGCAAACTCGATTCGGCTTTTTTGTTTTTGAGCAAAGGCCTTGTGAAACTGGAAGCTATAAAAGACAGCCATGGGATTGCGGTTTGCTATTCAAACATGGCAAAAATCAGAGCCGACCAATCGAAATTTCAGGAATCTTATGAACTCGATAAGAAAGCGATTTTATTACATGAAATGGGCTATGGATTGTATATGTATCCTCAAGCCCTGAACAATCTTGGCAATGCACTCTGGAAGCTGAAAAGAAAAAAGGAAGCCGAAATGGCTTTTAAAAAGGCATATCAGGAAGCCCAAAAAGCTGGAGATGTGATGATTCAATGTACTTCGCTTTCGGGTCAGGCGGAAATACTGAAAGCCAACCGCAATTACCAGGGCCTGAAAACAACAGGAAAAGAAATTTACCGGATTGCCAACAGCCACAATATTGCCGAGCTAAAAGTTTCGGGTTTGTATGTAGAAATGCTGGGCTATTACTACTCCCATGATTTCAAAAAAGCCCTTTCACTTGCCCATTCGGCCTATTCGGCTGCGGTTCGGGATTCGCTTTGGGAAGAAATGGAGCGGCTGCTCGGCACCATGGGAAGCATTTATATCGGTTTGGGAGAACTTGAAAAATCGGATTCCGTAGATGGCCTTCGGAATATTTTGTCCAGGGAAGTACTTTCAGAAAAAGTAGATCAGAATATTGAGGTGGCAGAAGCCCGGCTGCAATCAGAAATCAAGCAACTTCAGGTTGATGTACTGAAAAAGGAAAAAGCCCTTGAAAAAGCAGAAAATGAGCTGAAAACCAGATGGATAATGTTTCTGGTCCTCCTGCTTTTCCTTCTGTCTTTTCTGGTGTATTTCATAGTAAAAAATCATAAAAAACAAGAGCAGATAGCCCGGCAGGAGGCCGATATTCAAAAGCAAAAATGGGAGGATGCTGAAAACCGCCGGCAGATAGAATTGCTTGACAGCCTTATAAAAGGCGAAGAAACCGAAAGAACCCGCATAGCCCGTGACCTTCACGACGGTCTTGGCGGCTTGCTTTCCGGGGTGAGAATGTCGATAGAGGCCCTGAAAAAGGAGCTTCAACTTGCAGAACGACAGGGTAATAAGCTCGACAGTGCCCTCATCATGCTCGACAATGCCACTGCCGAAATGCGCAGCGTAGCCCACAATATGATGCCCGATGCCCTCCAGCGATTTGGTCTGGAAAAGGCTCTTTCGGATTTCTGTTTTGCTCTTTCGTCACGGACTGCCATAGAAATCCATTTCTCTTCACAGCAACTGCAGTTGCCCGCCGGACATCCCGTTTGCATACCGGTTTATCGCATAGTGCAGGAATTGGTTAACAATGCCCTGAAACACAGTCAGGCCCGCCAGATTATCATACAAATCTCGCAAAATGAGTCTATTTTACTGCTTGAAATAGAAGACAATGGCGTAGGATTTGAGCCCGGTGACATTGAAAATAAAAAAGGCAGCGGGTTTACCAATCTGAAAAATCGGATTCAGTACTTGAAAGGCAAACTTGAAATCCGGTCGAAACCCGGATCCGGAACCGCTTTCTACATGGAGATTCCTGTGTGATTTTTTTTCGCAATTAGACAATGAAGACCATCCATCTGCTCATTATAGACGACCATCCCATGGTAATAGAAGGCCTGAAGGCCCTTCTCCGGAACCTGAGTTTTCTGGAAAGCATCTATCAGGCCAATTCGGGGCAGGCCGGGTTGAAACTGCTGGAAAACGGAAAAGTAGATATTGTACTCATGGACATACAATTGCCCGATATGTCGGGAATAGACCTGTGCAAAATGGTGCATCTGAGATTTCCGGAGGTTAAAATTCTAGGCATGAGCAGTCATGGCGACAGGACCTATGCGAGCGAAATGATTTCCAGAGGTGCTTTGGGCTTCTTCAACAAAGCTGCCGGTGCCGAAGAAATAGAAAAAGCTCTTCTTGGGGCCCTTCAAAACCAGATTACCATTTCGCTTCCCGAGGGGAAGACCACACCGGTAAGGACCACCTCCATAGAAAAACCCCTGCTCACCCGCCGGGAACTGGAAGTTCTGGAACTGATTGCCCATGGATATACCAACAAAGAAATTGCCGATCGGCTGTTTGTAAGCGCCAGCACGGTAGATACGCATCGAAAAAATCTCCTTTTCAAATTCGATGTATTGAATACTGCCGCACTGGTACACAAGGCCGGAAAAGTGGGTTTGTTGTAAGGTCAAAACTCAAAACTCAATAGTTTTTTATAACAATCTGGTTTTCAAACGGAAAACCACATACAACTTTGAACTTTAAACCCGATGCGGGTTCCATAAGGATTGAAATGGAGCGGGGCTCTGCCCCGTTCCGAATATTCTGTGGCCTCCGGCCACATGGAGGAGTAAAAGTTCCTTGTCCCCCTGGGGACAAACTATGGGTAGAATAATTATCCAAAAGAGGTAAAAAGTCCCGTAGGGACGAAATATGAAGTGCCCAAATTCGGAATCAGCATGTATGAACCCATGCCTGATGGGTATTCCGGTTCTACAGGTTTGAACAGAAATCGGCCTGAATTTGGATTTTTATCTTGCTGTTATCCATGGAATTATGGCTTTTTTTGATTGCCCAAATATTCCGTCCCCAAGGGGACTTTTTTTATTGGGTATGTGTCTTTCTTCTACCAATAGAGCCTACCTAAAGGCAGGCCTGGTGCAATAATCCAGGCATGTTAGGTCTCCGAAGGCCTGATAGTTATGAGAGCATTGCCAAAATTG
>JBIKMV010000283.1:0-3258 GCA_044359055.1 Catalimonadaceae bacterium | reverse complement strand
ATTATGCTTTTCAAAAGCTTTTCCTAATGATGTGTAGAGCAAAATGTCATGCATGTTTTCTAATGACTGACATAATTCAAAATGTGCATTATATTTTCCTTTTTTAATTTCTAAGCATGTAAGATTAACTTTATAATCAATATATATAATACCATTTGGTGGCACCAAAACCATATCATTCATTGTCAATTCACTCAGCTTCCCTTTCATATAAAACAGATCTTCACTAAAACTTGGACAAAACTTTCTTTGATTAACATTTTCTTTTATTTTAGGTAATTCAATATACATGCTAAAAGTAAAATCCGAGGGTCTTTCAGGATTTATTGCACTTCCGATTGATTGGATAGGAAATAAAATAGTTGGACAATTATAACTATTTTTAAAGCTAATTTTTACTATACCTTTTCCATTTTTAATTATTAGTTTTTTGTCATTTATAGTCATTTCAAGCTTAGGATCTTCTCTACATGATATAAGTATTGATAAAACAAATATTCTTAAATATAAAATCATTATGCGATACAAATTAAAATCCCAACTTTCGACCATAGAAATTTTTCATCTTAAAATTCCATTCTCTAATTTGGTTATTCCAGTCTCCAGGAATTCTTGAGAAATGTAGTTCATTCTTGCCGTACGCCTTATACTCAGATCTATACTTTGCATATTGTTTTCCACCTTGCGTTATCCAGCTTTGATAGGTTCCAGATGTTATGTCTTCGATAAGTGAAAACTCATGATTTACAGTGTGATAGAGATTTCGAAACGATTTAAAACTAGTCCTTGCAATTTCAATCCTGTCAACAACTCGGGTTTCTGGGTTTCCGAAAGTTTGACCTTCCCCTCCTCCTTTAATTTTTTCTACGGCATTCCATTTTCCTTCTACATCACGCATCATTGCATCTTGCTCAAAGTTATCGCAAACAAATCTATTTAAGGATTCATCAGAGAATTCTATTTCTTGTCCTCTTGAATAACCAGCTTTAATTCGTGCTGATCTCATTTTCATTTCATACTTTGCTCTTTGATATCCCGCTTTCACCCCATACACCCCGGCTGCCATTACCACAGCACTACCTGCACCGATAGCCCCACCCAATAAAGCACCTCTCCAGATATCACCTCCGTTTTCTGCTGCATTAATAGCACCACCCACAAACCCACCTGCAAAACCGCCTGCTCCAGCCACCAATAGCCTACCACCCACGGTTGCCGCTGCCGTTTTACCCAATGCTCCCGCCACCGCCATACCTGCCCCAGCTCCAGTTATTTCTTCAAAAATGCTATTGATTCGTGAGACACGAACCCATGCGGAGTAAAAAGTAATTTCGGCGGGACCTTGTTGATCCCATTTTCCATTTACTGGATTTGTTTCTGCCCATGCTCCATCCGAGCCAAGAGCTTTATCGCTACTATTCCAAGTAGGTTTATTTTCCATTGAATTAATACGATCTCCAAAATTGGTCTTCATAAAGTCATCCGTCGTTGATGGGTCTCGCAACTGATCCTCAAGTTTAGATCTTTCACGGTAGTTGAGAATTTCTACAATCACATCGACATCATCTGTCGGTCTAACTTCATAAACCGATCGGTCAGGGTAAAGGGAAACAGTGGCACCTCCCACAAATACCACTTTGTCTTTCAATTGGCCAAGAACATTGGCTACAGCTTTAATCCGCACAATATTCGTATGCTGGCTCATTTGAGTATAATTTTATGTAACTCTTCCAGTGCGTATTTTACTTCCCTTGCTTTTCCGACCCGTAGAACATCTGCTATGGCAAGCAACTGATAGTAGGTAGAATCCTCCAATACGGCTTCAACTTGTTTGGGGTAAAGCGGATCAATCTGCGATCCGATAACATTTGATTTCACATCGGGCCAGACATAATTCATTTCTGAAGCGAATTTTTCTTTCATAAACGGATGAGAATGGCCGGTCGGAATACCTCTGACCAATGGGCCGGGCTGCACAGGAAATACATATTGAAGACCATGCGACAGGAAATCCAGGAGGTTTTGCCTGTTCACTTTCTTCTTAGTAAAATCGATGAGTCCTGCCAATTGACTGCGATTGAGCGATTCGGAAACTTCGGAAATGCTGATGCGCAACGAACTGGCCAGCCCGGCCATTTGCCACGGTTGTTGGCCCAATGCACAGATTTTGAGTAAAATAGCCACATCTTGTGGACGCATGCCATTGTGTTTTCGCATGGTGCAAATTTTTAGAATAGTTTTGTATTTCGCAAATTGCGAAACGAAATAATACGCATTTATTCGTTCAGGATTTTTTGAAATGGAGGTAATTCAATAAATTCTCCACCTGGTAAAACCGGCCTGGCTCCCAAAAATCCCTGCATAAAAAAAGACCCGCTTTCGATGGTCGTTTTTCCTGCTCAAGCCAATAATTTAAAAGCAGCTCTGGTTAGAAAAACCGGTGGTCAATGGATTACTGGTTCCGCTTCTGGTGCCAGATGGCGGCTATCCAAATGGTATTTTCTCTGATTTCGTAAAAAATTGTAAATGGGAACCGCCGCAATGTAAAATGTCGGATAGGAAGCTGGTTGGAAGGAAACCGTTCTGGATTTTCTGCAATTTTTGAAACCGCATTTTCTATTGCATCCAAAAATTCAATACCCAGGTTCTGTCTCTGGATTTCATACCAGGCAATTGCCTGATCAAGTTCAATGGTAGCCTGCGCTGAAAACCGGACCTCAACGGCCATATTTTGCTCTTAATTCGGCAAACACATTTTGGGCAGGAATCGAAGCCTCAACATATTGCTTCATTTCGAATAAGCGCTGATGAATTTCGGCTTCTTCTGCTTCATTAAGTATAGAATCTCTTTCTGTTGATCTGAAATGAAGGAAAGCTACAAATTTTTCAACTTCCTGTTGATCCTCAGGAGAAAGCATTTCTATTTTTTGAACAAGTGCCGTGGACATATGAAATCAAAGTTTGTTTACAAATATACTATTCTAAATAAGTAGGGGAAAATCTGTCTTGATTTTTTTTTTCACCGGAAATTGTCAGGATTGATCTTTTTCAAATTTCCACTGTCCGGAGAGTTCGCTTGCGGCTCTCCGGACCATTAATAAGTTCGAGGGACTCCGTCCCGGCGTTTCCAAAAATCCCATCTTTCAGCCATAAAGCAATAGTATGAATTTATCCTGAAAATGGGACGTCTGTCGATTAAACCGGGTCGGAGACCCCTCCATTGTATTTTTCGTCCTGAGTTCCCTTCGGAAAACTCAG
>JBIKMV010000077.1:0-11810 GCA_044359055.1 Catalimonadaceae bacterium | reverse complement strand
TCATTCCCTTAATTTTTCTTGTTTTTAAGAATTATGAATTGAAAGATCAATTTTTGTTAAAGGTTTTTTTTGGATTTGTAATCGGCCTTGCAGCAACTCTAACATACTCATCTTCAGGTAGATTTCAATTTTTATCCTGGTCCATTACCGCGGGAATTATTTTTGTTGGAGATAAAAATCCCTTCTACAAAATGCGAATTTACCTTGTCGGTGGTCTGCTGCTTTCTCTGGCATTCGGGCTTGCCGGAGTAAAAAGGCGTACAGATGTGAGCCAGATGTCCTGGTTTCAAAAGTTTTCGCTGGCCTGGGAAAGAAACAAGTCTACTGAAGATGCCACCATGCTGGATGGTTTTATGATGGTACTTCAGGTTTACCCCCAGCACCTGAATTACCATTACGGCAGCGAGCATCTTGAAATTTTATACCGGCCTATTCCAAGAAGTGTGTGGCCCGGAAAACCACTTGGTGGCTATGCCAATAAACTTGGCTTAAATGACAATATGGGTGGGGGGTCTGTAGGAATATCACAATCCCTTTACGGGACATTTTACGGGGAGGGAGGTGTTTATGGAATTGTGATATTTTGCATAATCTACGCTTTTTTTCTGGATAGACTGATGGTATCCTCGGTCCGTTATAATTCTGATATCCGGCATCTTATAAAAGGCACCTCCATCGCAGCCATGGTTCCGCTATTGAGGGGAGGCGATTTGCCCGGCATCTATGCCTTTATCGGAATGACCTTCTGGCCGGTCATTTTTTTCATTTCCACTTACAAAAAATTCCTTCCAAAATATTTTTATAACCGGTATCTTGAAATGCGAAGAATGCATGAAGAACAAATTTACCGCCAAAAGAACCAGCAAACCACTTTAGTCTGATTTGGAACCTAAAATAATTTCACTGCCTAAATTCCTGGATCCCAGAGGCAATCTGTCTTTTTTTGAAAGCCAAAATCATATTCCTTTTGAGATAGAAAGGACCTATCTGATTTATGATGTTCCCGGTGGGGAAATCAGGGGTGGACATGCCTTCAGGAATCAGGAAGAATTCATTGTTGCACTTTCAGGAAGTTTTGATGTGAAAATTCAAAAGCAAAACGGAGAGGAATTTACTTTCCATCTGAACAGAAGCTATTTTGGACTTTACCTGCCCAATATGCTGTGGAGGCACATGGAAAACTTTTCTACCAATGCCGTTTGCCTGGTGGCTTCTTCTTCGTTTTTTGATGCTGAAGACTACATACGCGACTATAATCTGTTTCAAAACCTTCAGCCATGAGTTCCTTGCTTTCCGTTTTTGATGCCTCGGTAATCTCCCTGCCCTGTATTCAGTTCAGGGCAGGAAATATTTCTCCGATAGAAAATAATATCCATTTACCTTTTGAGATTAAAAGGGTTTTTTATCTCTATGATATTCCCGGAGGAGAGTCAAGGGGCGCTCATGCCCATAAAGAGTGTTTTCAGTTCCTGATTCCGGCTTCGGGAAGTTTTGAGGTGCAGATGGATGACGGCACCTGCAAGCGGCAGGTTTTTTTGAATCGTCCTTACCATGGCCTGCTGATACCCCCGTCTATCTGGGCATCTGAACTCAACTTTTCGTCCGGTTCGGTTTGTCTTGTTCTGGCATCCCACACCTACGACCCGGCTGATTATATCAGAGATTATCAAGAATTTACCAAATACCGAAAGCTTAAGTCCTGATCGATGTCACCGGAATTCTGGCAGCCCCTTCACTTTCTGAAAAGGTACCTGGATGCTGAGTTTCAGGAAAAGGAAAATGAAGCGATTTCTCAAAATTTTAATACGGGATTTGTCTTAAGCAGACTAGAATGGGATTCCGGTTTTTTTGGCACAGATATTTATAAAATCATGTACTGGGATCCCCGTCTGGCCGAAAAGCCTGATTTCCCCTCAATAAAAAAGGGGCAGATATTTGCAGAGGTCCCCTCCGAGGCGGCAGAACTGTTTCCAGTGTTGCAAAAACATGGTTTTGCCCTTATCGAAACCCGACTTACCTATTTTCATTTGCTGGAAAATCTTCCGGCCGAAAAACAAAAAAGCCGCTTTGCAGCAACCAATGACATTACCTTTCTGAAAAAGGTGGCCTCGAAGGCGGTTAATCCTTACGACCGCTATCATACAGATCCTTTTTTCTCAGAAAAAGAAACCGACCGGTATCTGGAAACATACATAGAAAATTGTGTAAAGGGATTTGCAGAAAAGGTTTTTGTCCCCGATTTGACAGATGCACCTGCCTCATTTGTAGCTCTTTCCCGAATTAAAGATCCGGTTATTGCCGGGGGAAGTCTGTTCAGGATACCGCTGACTGCCTGTCTTTCGCAGAATAAAGGCTGGCATTATCATCTTTGCTTATCTGCTTTGCATTATGCAAAAGCACAAAAAGGCAAATGCCTGGTAATGACCACACAATCAACAAACGGAGCGGTAATCCACAACTGTGAAAAGCTTGGATTTAAGCTGGGTTCTGTTTTTCATATTTTTTCAAAATCTTATTCCTGATGGAAATTCCATTTCTTTCTTTTTCCTCTCAGCATGGTCCTTTAAAACAGGAAGCCATGAAAGTCTTTGAGCAGTTTTATGATTCTCAGTATTATGTGCTGGGCAAAATGACCACTGCATTCGAAGAAGACTATGCCCGATTCAGTGAAATAAAACACGCCATTGGCATTTCAAACGGACTCGATGCCCTGCATATTGCCCTGAAGGTATTGAACATAGGCCCGGGCGATGAAGTGATTGTTCCCTCCAATACCTATATCGCCACCGCGCTGGCAGTGGAAATGGCCGGAGCAAAAGTGGTTTTTGCAGAGCCTGATGAAAAAACCTACAACATTTCTCCCAAAGAAATTGAAAAAAATATCGGGCCGAAAACCAAGTGTATCATGCCGGTACACCTGTATGGACAGGCTTGTGAAATGGACAGCATCATGAAACTGGCCGCAACCCACAACCTGAAGGTGGTGGAAGACAATGCACAGGCACATGCTGCAACCTTTAAGGGCATCAAAACAGGGGCTTTTGGTCATGCCAATGCCACGAGTTTCTACCCTTCGAAAAATGTAGGAGCCCTGGGCGAGGCCGGTGCCATCACCACCGCCGACGATCAGATTGCTTATCTGTGCAGGGTCTGGAGAAACTATGGCTCAGAAAAACGCTATCATAACATGGTAAAAGGCTACAACAACCGCATTGATGAATTGCAGGCGGGGTTGCTTTCGCTGAAACTGAAGTATATCCAAACATGGACTGCTGAGCGGCAGAGGCTTGCAGACCGGTACCTCTCCAATCTCGCCGAAGGTCCGGTTATTCTTCCCTTTATACACCCCGATGCCAGCCATGTGTTTCACCTTTTTGTAATCCGCACCGGGCAGCGGGATGCCCTTCAGAAATATTTGGACGAAAACGGGATAAAAACGGTTATTCACTATCCCATTCCCCCGCATCTGCAGGAGGCCTACAAATCCGGAGACTACAAAAAGGGCCAATTCCCAATTGCCGAAGAACTCGCTGGTACCAGTCTGAGCCTTCCTCTTTACCCGGGTTTGAAAGACGAAGAGGTGGACTATGTGTCAGATTTGATTCTGAAATTCTTCAAAAACAAATAAAAAATTCATTTCGTAAAATCAAAAAGCCCGGCTCTGTTTCCCGGGCTTTTTCTTTTTCTTTTTTTTATCAATTTTTTTTCGGTTGAAAACTTGGTGATTTTCCGGCTTTGCTTAAAGTATTACTTCAACCCTAGCCTGCTTGTCCCTGCGGTATTTTCAATTCCTTGCTCCAATCATTATCCGTGTAAGAAAGCCCGGTTTACCGGTAAAAGACCTTCTCACGCTGCCCATACTTTTGTTTTGTCAAATGGAATAAGCCCGTCTCATTCCCTTTGATATTTTGAGAAACGGGGGAGAAGGACACAATACGTTGAACCTTTCAACATATTGGTCTGAATCTCTCCGAATTTCACCACCCTATTTATCAGTGCCAAAATACTTCAGGTGGTTTTGGCCATGCTACCAACCGTAAACATTCAATTAAAAATGAGTGAGCCTCTACTTTTAAGCCTCATTCAGCTATTTGCCATCGCCTCCAAATTCCATCAGGACAGGGAAAAGGTCCGGGAAATTGTAAGGCTTTTTCTTGAGCATCAGCTCAGCCTTGATCAGCCGGAACAGTACCTCCGGTTGTTTGATGAATTTTTGAATAAATTTTCTGCCGCAGCAAAAAATTCAGGAGAAGAAGAAAATGAAGGTTTTTCGGTAAGAGAATCTTCGAGGATGGTTTTGCTGTGTCACAATCTGAATCAGGAACTGAATCAGCAACAAAAACTGAATGTACTGATCATTCTGATTTCCCTGATTGATTCGGACCGGTTTATACAGCCGCAGGAAATGGAATTTCTTCATTCTGTGGCGGAGGTATTCCATGTTTCCCACGATGAGTTTCATCAGATACTGAATTTTTGCAGGAAAAACCAGGGTCTTGAACCAGATTCTCAAAATGTTCTGGTGATATCCTCGTCTCAAACAGCCCGTTTTCGGAAGAGCAAACACATTTATGACGAGCAAATACCGGGCTACATTGCCATTCTAAAGCTTGAAAATGCGGGTTCTTACCACATCAAATATTCTGGCAGGCAAAACATTACCCTCAATGGGGTGGAAATGCTGGAAGAAGAAGTTTATCAATTTACCTCCGGGGGCCTGGTAAAAGGCGATGATTCAGACCCGATTTATTATTCGGACATCATTTCCAGTTTTCTGGAAGATAAGGAAATGGATAAAATCCACTTTGAGGCCAACCAGGTGGTTTATCGTTTTCCAAACGGAAAGGTCGGTCTTCAGGAACTGAGTTTCCAGGAAACTTCCGGCAGACTTGTGGGCCTGATGGGAGCCAGTGGCTCCGGAAAAAGCACCCTTCTTGAGGTATTGAACGGCAATCTGAAACCTGCAAAAGGAGAAATTCTGATCAATGGCCTGAATTTGCATGAAGACCGGGCCAAACTGGAAGGAGTAATCGGTTATGTGCCTCAGGATGATTTGCTTATTGAGGAACTTACCGTTTTTCAG
This sequence comes from Catalimonadaceae bacterium, assembly GCA_044359055.1. Taxonomy (GTDB): domain Bacteria; phylum Bacteroidota; class Bacteroidia; order Cytophagales; family Flexibacteraceae; genus CAMDMI01. Next base: position 6,727 of record JBIKMV010000077.1, on the reverse strand, counting down.
AACCTGTATTATGCCGCAAAACTCAGCTTTAACGATAAATCTGAGACCGAACTGAATGACCTGGTTACCAAAACTCTGGACGACCTGGGACTGGCGGGCATCGCCCAGCTTAAAGTAGGAAGTCCTCTGGATAAAATTATTTCCGGGGGAGAAAGAAAAAGGGTAAACATCGGATTGGAGCTGCTTCGTGCGCCCGGGATTCTTTTCCTCGATGAACCCACATCCGGTCTTTCTTCCCGCGATTCTCTGTGCATCATTGAATTGCTGAAAGAATTGAGCCTCCTCGGAAAGCTCGTCTTTGTGGTCATACATCAGCCCTCTTCCGACATTTTCAAAATGTTTGACCGGCTGCTTATTATGGATACCGGTGGGTTTCCCATTTACTATGGCAATCCGATTGAGGCGATCGTATATTTCAAAAATAAAACCAATCAGCTCAATAAAGACCATGCCTACTGCTACGAGTGCGGCCATGTAAATCCGGAGCAGATTTTTGACCTCATAGAGGCCAAGCGCGTAACTGAATTTGGCCGCTACACCAGGGAACGGAAGGTGCTGCCCTACGAATGGTATCAGGAGTTCCGAAAATCCTACAAACCCAAATCCTCGCATCTTCCTAAAAAATCAGGCTTAAAAGCCATTAACCATTCCAAATGGGCAAGGCAGTTCGGTGTTTTTGTGAACCGGGATATCAGGTCAAAACTGAACAACAAGCAATACCTGGGCATAAACCTGCTGCAGGCCCCTTTGCTGGGTTTTATCCTGGCGCTAATCAACAGACATTACAGTATTGATAAATATTCGGGAGGGCATTATGCTTTTGCTGAAAATGAGAATATACCGGTGTTTATATTCATTTCCATTATTGTCTGCTTGTTTCTGGGGCTCACAGTGAGTGCAGAAGAAATCTTTCATGACCGGAAAATTGTAAAAAGGGAAAAGTTCCTGAATCTATCCCGCAGCAGCTACCTCTCTTCCAAAATCCTGATTCTGTTTGGCATTTCAGCATTTCAGACTTTGGCCTTCTGGCTTGTATCCAGCTATGTGCTGGAAATCAAACAATTCTCCTTTGTTCAGATTGCCCTGCTCTGCTCTGCTTCCTGCTTTGCCAATATGCTGGGGCTCAACATTTCATCGGCATTCAATCAGGCGGTAACCATATACATTCTGATTCCCATATTGCTGATACCCCAACTGGTTTTGGGTGGTATTGTAATCAAGTTCAGCAAAATCAACCCCGACATAAAAGACCATACAGATGTACCCATCGTTTCAGAAGTGATGGCATCACGCTGGGCTTATGAGGGCATGATGGTTTCTTTTTACAAAGACAATCCATACAACCGCTGGTTCTTTGAAACCAAATTCAAAAAACACGCTGCCGATGACAAATTTATCTATATGGTACCCGAGCTGGAATCTAAAATCGAGTATGCGATGGAATATGGAAACAGCCGCTTGTTTAAGCACAAGGAAAAAATTGAAAGCGATATGGCTGTGCTGAGGACTGAATTTCTGAAAGAAAATCAACTTCATCCTACTTATTCCTTTGCCAGGATCGAGGCCCTTCGGCCGGGCACCGAGCCACAGGTATTGGCTGATGCCCAGCAATATCTGTCCGGACTACGCACCTTTTATGCCAATATTTCCCGAAAAGCAGCGGACGAGGAATCAGCAATATTCCGCTCACTGGAAGAAAAATTCAAGGGTGCTGACCAATTGAATTTCCACAGGCAGGCTTACCACAACGGAAGCATTGAGCGGCTGGTGAAAAATGCAGATGAAGACCGCAAAATTTTAGAGACAGAGCAGGGTTTGATACAAATGGTAGATCCGGTTTTCAGGGAGCCATCTTCAGAAAACAAGGTCTTGTCAAGAGCCCATTTTTTTGCTCCATTCAAATATTTTATGGGGATGAAAATGGAAACCCCGGTCTTCAACATATTGATTTTATGGCTGATGACCGGCCTTTTGTATCTCATGTTATATTACGATATTTTAAGAAAGGCGGTGGAAAAGATATCCTCCTCCGGAAAAAAAGGCCTTCCAAATCTTTAATTTGCATATCCGATTTACCACTTAAAATGAAAAAAAATCCCGCTTCTGGCGGGATTTTTTTTTGGTTATTGGAAATTTGAATATCAGGAAAATGGCAACTGATCTAATCCCGCTTTGCGAAATCAGACATACTGCTGGCTGAACTTCTCCTTATCTGAAAAATGGGGTGGTAGTATATTGAAAATACGGATTTTCAATTTAATATGCATTCGCCAAACCCGAAGTCCTGCCCGGGTTGGTGGAATCCCAGAATTGAAGGCATCTGTTTTTTTAGCTTGTCTGACCCAAAAGTACTGCCAAAAGCCAAAAATAATTGACCTAAATTGCCGGCCTAAAAAAGTTAACACTCCAGTACTCAGCGAAGATTATATCCATTTATGGATCAGCAGATTACAAATACCATTTTGATGGTGAGGCCGGCAGATTTCCAGTTCAATGAACAAACCGCCGGAGACAATGAGTTTCAACATGCACAAAAAGATGGAAATGCCCGGCAACTGGCAATGGCTGAATTCGACAGCGCCGTTGAAACCCTCAGAGCAAAAGCCGTGGAGGTTTTGGTGGTAGAAAAAGAACCCGGCTATGCGGAAATGCCCGATGCTGTTTTTCCGAACAACTGGTTTGGAACCGATGCCAGCGGTGGTATTCACATTTTCCCCATGAAAACCCCCAACAGACGGGCAGAAATCACTCAGCTTCCTCAGGTAAAAAAACTGCTGGGCGAAGCAGGATTTGCCATAAAAAGCGAAACGAACTGGGCGGCACAGTTCCCTGAAAATGCCATTCTGGAGGGAACCGGGAGCCTTATTCCGGATCGGGCAAATAAAATGGTGTATGCGGCCATATCCGAAAGGACAAACAAAACCGCAGTTGAAATTTTTGCGGCACGAATGGGCTATGAAGCCATTCTTTTTCAAACCAGAAGCTCAAAGGGATTTCCATATTACCATACCAATGTGGTTATGAGCATCGGCGAACAAATGGCAGTGGTTTGTCTGGAATGTATTCCCGGAATAGTGGAAAGAGAAACCGTGAAAGCATCCTTGCTGCAAAACCACACCCTCATCACCATAAGTATTGAGCAGCTGGAGCAGGGATTTTGCGGCAATATTCTGCAGGTGAGAGACGGAAGCGGCAAAGCCATGACTGTCCTTTCCCAAACCGCATTTGACTCCCTCAGCCAAGATCAGAAAAACCGAATGTCTGCTTTCGGACCGCTGCTGCCCATCGCCATTCCGACCATTGAATATGTAGGCGGAGGAAGCATCCGCTGCATGATGGCAGAAATTTTTAACCCAAAAAACCAATAGAAAACCCTGATTTGCTATGATTGAATTACATCTGTTCAGAGAAGAAAAAAGCCGGATTCTGGCAGGATTGCAAAAGAGAAATTTCCCGGAAGCGGAGAAGCAGGTTGAATCTGTTCTCAGCTGGGATGAAAAAAGAAGGGAATGCCAGTCGCGGCTGAACCGGCTGCAGGAAGAAGCCAACAAGCTTTCGGGAGAAATCGGTGCCCTCATAAAATCAGGAAAAAAGGAAGAAGCAGAACAGGTGAAATCCGGCGTTGCGGCCATTAAAGCCGAGATGAAAGAGGCCGAAGAAACTTTTAAAGAAGCTGAAGAGGCCCTGTACCAATTGCTGGTAACCCTCCCCAATGTACCCCACACCAGTGTACCTCAGGGCCGGACTCCTGAAGAAAACGAAGTGGTGGAAACATGGGGAAAAGCTTTAGATATGCCTGAAGGCAGTCTTCCCCACTGGGAGCTGATTCAGAAACTCAATATCATTGATTTTGAGAACGGAAACAAGGTTTCGGGTGCAGGATTTCCTTTTTACAAAGGCAAAGGGGCAAGACTTCAGCGGGCATTGATCAACTTCTTTCTCGACCAGGCCGAAAAGCAGGGTTATTACGAAATGCAGCCCCCCATCGTCATCAACCGGGAATCTGGCTTCGGAACAGGGCAGCTCCCTGATAAGGACGGTCAGATGTACCATGTGCAGGAAGATGGATTATACCTGATTCCCACGGCAGAGGTACCCATTACCAACTATTTCAGGGACACCATTCTGAAAGAAACTGAGCTGCCTGTAAAATGTGTTGGATATACCCCTTGTTTCAGGCGGGAGGCCGGAAGCTGGGGTGCGCATGTCCGGGGTCTCAATCGTTTGCATCAGTTCGATAAGGTGGAAATTGTACAGATTGCCCACCCCGATCAATCCTATCAGATTCTGGAGCAAATGCGGAAATATGTTCAGAGTTTGCTGGAAAAGCTGGAACTGCCCTACCGGGTTTTGCGCCTTTGCGGGGGAGATATGGGATTTACCTCGGCGCTTACCTATGATATGGAAGTGTATTCCGGGGCACAAAAGCGCTGGCTTGAGGTAAGTTCGGTGAGCAACTTCGAAACCTATCAGGCCAACAGGCTGAAGCTTCGGTGCAAATCTGAGGAGACCAAAAAAACCTATCTGCTGCACACCCTGAACGGATCGGCACTGGCATTGCCAAGAATTGTGGCCGCCATTCTGGAAAACAATCAGACAGCAGATGGCATCCGGATTCCTGCGGCTTTGGTGCCCTACTGCGGATTCGAGGTCATTTCCTGACAGTTTTACAGCACTCTGAAAGAGAATTGGTTTTTGCCGCAGGCCGGATCCTGAGGAATATTCCCATTTCCTCCCGGTCGTTTGGGAATGATAAAATAATTATTTCCTACATTTGCCTTGCACACGCCATTCTGATAACTGCCCTATGAGCCAACATATTACAGACAAGCTGGAAATCCTCTCAAAGAAAATTGAGGAAAGCCTGAACGAAAGAAATGCCCTCAAGGAGGAAATAAAGTATTATCAGGCGGAAAACAGGGAATTGAAATCAAGTCTGAGCAAATCCAAAACCGGAACAAAAAATTTTCCAGTACCGCCCGAAAGTCCTAACATTGCAATCGGAAAAGAACGCTATGCCGAAAGGATTGCCGCTATCGTCAAACAGATTGACGGGTATGTGGAAGAGATCGACAAATGCGTTGCCCAACTTGGATAAATCAGGTAATCGCTCATAAATTTTGGATACGGTAAATGTAAATCTAAAGGTATTCGGCAAAGACTATCCCCTCAAATTCAGGGAGAGTGATTTGCCCCTTTTTACCGAGGCCCAGAACGAACTCAATGCACAACTGGAATTTTATAAAAACAAGGGAGTGCAGGATAAACAGGATTTACTCGTCATGGTGGTTTTCGAAAGTCTGATTGGCAAATTCACAGCCAAAAGGAAGGCCGAAAAGGAAATAGACGGGCTGAATCAGAGCCTTGATGGCATCATTGCCCGACTGAATACCTGATCCATCCCCGAGACCCGCACCACCGGGTCCGGCAGGCACTCCAACTCAGCCTGCCGGATAAGCAGCCGTTTTTCTCTTCTCCGTACTTATATCTGTTGACCGGAAAGGCTTCTGCAAGGCTTTTTGTTCCGGAATTTTTTAAAACGAAGAAGATTACATGGATATTCTGATCTGGATTGTATTGGTAGCAGCCGGAGGCGCTGCTGGTTTTATTGCCTCCAAAACCATTTTCAAGGGTTCCCTTTCCAAACTGGAAGACGATGCCAGGGCAAAGGCCAACAACATCGTGAAGGAAGCCGAACTCAACGCAGAGGCTACCCGCAAAAACAAAATGCTGGAAGCCAAAGAGTTTTTTCTGAAGCAAAGGTCTGAATTTGAAGAGGATGCCAACAAAAGGCGTAATCTAATGGTGCAGAACGAAAACAAACTCAAGCAGCAACAGCAGCATGTGGCCAAACTTCAGGAAAACCTGAACAGGAAAGAAGCAGAACTGGAAAGCGGCAAGCAAAATCTGGATGCCCAGATCGAAATCATTGCCAAAAAGAAGGATGAAGTTGAAAAAATACGCATCCAGCAACAGCAGCAGCTGACCCGGATTGCAGGTCTTTCGGTAGAAGAAGCCCGGGAGCAATTGGTAGAAAGTCTGAAAAATGAGGCCACCACAAAAGCTGCTGCCCACATCAAAGACATCATGGAAGAGGCCAAACTCACCGCCACCAAAGAGGCAAGGAAAATTATCCTCAACACCATTCAGCGAACCGCCCATGAACAAGCAGTAGAAAACTGCGTTTCTGTCTTCAACCTCGAGAGCGACGATATCAAGGGTAAAATTATCGGCAGGGAAGGCCGGAATATCAGGGCGCTTGAAGCCGCAACCGGAGTAGAGCTTATCGTTGACGACACCCCTGAAGCCATCATCATCTCGGGCTTCGATCCGGTGAGAAGAGAAATCGCCCGCTTATCGCTTCACAGGCTTGTGCAGGATGGCCGGATTCATCCCGCCCGCATCGAAGAAGTGGTTTCCAAAACCCGGAAAAACATTGAAGATGAAATCGTGGAAGTAGGTGAGCGTACCGCCATTGATCTGGGGGTTCACGGTCTCAATCCGGAGCTCATCAAAATGGTGGGAAGAATGAAATATCGTTCTTCTTACGGCCAAAATCTGCTTCAGCACAGCCGTGAGGTAGCCCGCCTCTGTGCTACAATGGCCGCTGAAATGGGCCTCAATGCCAAACTTGCCAAGCGTGCCGGACTGCTGCACGACATCGGAAAAGTATGGCATGAAGAAGCTGAACTCCCCCATGCTTTGCTTGGTATGGAACTGGCCAAAA
>JBIKMV010000282.1:0-3301 GCA_044359055.1 Catalimonadaceae bacterium | reverse complement strand
CCGGTCTCATTTCTCCCTCCAGCACTGAGGTCAGAGACCCGAAATCCATGGTCAGGGAGGGCATTTGCCTGTAAAAATCCCGGGCTTCGGGGGCATACACCAGATCGGTATCTGCCAGAGAGAGCAGGCGGCAGTCTTCTTCCAGATTTCTGGGGTACTTTTCTAGGTCAGCAGCCTGATTGAATTGCAGGGGATTTACAAAAATAGAAACCACCACCACATCACATTCGGCCTTTGCCCGCCTCACCAGAGAGAGGTGGCCTTCGTGTAAAGCCCCCATGGTGGGAACGAAACCAATGGTTTTTTTCTGGATTTGCCAGTTTCTTACATGATATTTTACCAAATCTTTATGGTGCACAAGTTCCATCACAATCTTTTTAAGAATCAGTGGTTTAGGCGGTATTTCAACTGGGGGCGGCCCCTTTTTTTTGTCCAATTTGAAAGGGCAATGCTACATGGTTTATTGAATTTTGCCTAAAATTTGTATAATTTTGCATTCCATTTAAGTCACCATCAAAAGACCATAATTGCCCCTCTATGTCGAAGCTTAGAATCCTTTATGCAGCCAGCGAAATCAATCCTTTCCTCCAAACCTCCGAAGTTGCCGATTTCATCAGGCGGATTCCGCAGGTAATGCAGGAAAAAGGTATGGAAATCCGCATTCTGGTTCCCCGTTTCGGAACCATCAACGAAAGAAAAAACAGATTGCATGAGGTGGTGAGGTTGTCCGGAATCAATATTTCCGTAGGCGACGAAGAAAAGCCCCTGGTAATCAAGGTGGCTTCCATTCCCAATGCAAAGCTTCAGGTGTATTTCATTGACAATGAGGATTATTTTCACCGCAAATCGGTTTTTGTGGATGCTGAAAACAACTTTCATTCCGACAACGACGAAAGGGCCATCTTCTTCTGTAAAGGCGTTTTGGAAACCGTGAGAAAGCTGGGCTGGGCTCCCGACATCGTACATTGCAACGACTGGATGACCAGCCTGATTCCCATGTACATGAAAACCACCTACAAAAACGACCCGATGTTTAAAAACTCCAAGGCTGTTTTTTCTGTGTACAACACGGAGTTTGATCACAAATTCGATCGCAAGAGTATGCTGGAAAAGGTAAAGATGATTGATATTGAAGACAGCATGCTTACCAACCTGAGTTCTGCCGATTTCGAAGGTCTCCTTAAAGTGGGCATGGAATATGCCGATGTGGTGCTGAAAAGATCTGAGCCTTACAGCGAAAAGCTGAATGACATGTTCTCTTCTCTTGCCACTGCCGAAAACAAAAGAGTGGAGGAAATCAACCACGAAAACGAAGACTGGGTAGAAGATTATATGTCCATCTACAAAGATCTGGCAAGCTAATTTTGAAAGCCTTAATTTCTTTTCTGAAACTGGTGCCTTTCTGGGCACCAGTTCTTTTTCTGGCCTCCTGTATAAGCCCGAACAACGAGGCCTTTGAGGCCCCCCCCGATCTGGCACAGGTGAAAACCGATTTTATCGATACTTTTTCCATAGGCCTGGAAACCTATCGTCTCGATTCTATCCGTACGGGAGGTATCGAGTATCTTATGGCCGGAAAATATGAAGATGGTATTCTGGGTCCGGTTTCCTGCGAGAGTTACCTCCAGTTTCTGCCGCCCTCCTATCCAATTGCCTATCCGGACGGTATCATTGAATCCAGCATAGAGGCTTCTGTGTCACTTCGTTTCGATTATACCTATGGCCTTGTGCCCGAAACTCTGGATACCTATGCCCTGCACCGGCTTACAGAAAATCTGAGCGGCGACAAAACCTGGTATTCTGAATCTGCCGGCCCCGCATATGAAATCCAGCCCCTGATGGTTACCGATTCTGCGCTGAGAGATAAAAGGATTCTCACCATCAAAGCCAATGCTCTGGGGAGAGAGATCATGAACAAATTGAAAACCAAGGGTAGTTATCAAAATGATGTTCAGTTTTTGAGCGATTTCAAAGGATTTGCCCTGAAGTCTAAAAACACCTATGGCTATGTAGCCCGGTTTGATTTGCGGGATAGTTCGGGCTTTCCCCCTGGATTTCTGCAAATACGGTACAAAAGGCTGGTAGATGGGGCCGAGAAACAAGAGAATATTCTTTTCAGAACCAACAATACTACCGTTCAGTATTACCGCATAAAGCCCGACTATACCGGCAAAGCCTGGGCCGGGATACCTCCCGGCGGTGGGCTGAAAGCCCAAAATGGTGAATACGCCGCTCTTCAGGCAGGGACTTCTCTGGCAATAAAACTCCGGATTCCGGGGATTCTGAGCTGGGCAGCCTCGCAGAAAAAAAAGCTGAAAGTATTCAAGGCAGTTCTGGAAATAGAGCCGGAAGCACCGCAAACAGGTTTCAATCTGTTGCCCCCTCCGGCCACCATCCGTATCTCAAGCCGAAGCGATTATCACAACCCTCAGGGCAGTTCCATAAACCAGATTGTATTCAACGACGACCGCATTTTCAGTCTGCAGCAAGCCAACCAGAGTCTTGCCCAGGCCCTGTCTCAACCCTCTGCCCAATTGTTCGGCTACAATGCCACAACCCGAAAATACGCCTGCACCATTACCCGCCACATTCAGGAAATAACAGATGGGAAACAAAGCAGCACCGAACTCAATTTGTTTGCAGGGGATCTGGTTTCTACCGTTAACCGGATGCTTCTCAAACCCGAAAAGGTTAAGCTGAAGATTTTCTATTACTCGTTTTAAAGAACAGCAAGAGAGCCCCTTTTGCGATATGGAAAGGTTTTTCTCACCCGACCTTTTTCTGGAAGCCGGCTGCGATGAAGCCGGCCGCGGCCCCCTGGCGGGTCCTGTTTTGGCCGCAGCGGTTATTCTGCCTCCCGATTTTGACCTCCCCGGCCTGAATGATTCCAAAGTACTGAAAGAAGAACCCAGACTTATGTTGGAATCCGAGATCAGGAAACAGGCCGTTTCCTGGGCAGTGGCCCAGTGCTCTGCAGAAGAAATTGATAAATACAACATCCTGAATGCCTCTATACTGGCCATGCACCGCGCCCTGGACCAGCTCCAAACCAGGCCCGAACTGATTCTCGTAGATGGAAACCGATTCAAAAATTATCCTTTCATTCCGCACCGTTGCATAACCAAGGGCGATGCCCGGTTTGCTTCCATCGCAGCGGCCTCCATTTTGGCCAAAAACGAAAGGGACCGGATTATGAGAAAACTGGCCGCTGATTTTCCTGGCTATGGCTGGGAAAGAAACATGGCCTATCCCACACCGGAGCATTGCAGGGCACTGTTACAGCTCGGGCCCACCCTACACC
>JBIKMV010000281.1:0-3310 GCA_044359055.1 Catalimonadaceae bacterium | reverse complement strand
TGACGGGTCAGGAATTGCTGGCTACCGATGATTCCCCCCGAAACACGCTTCATTTTTGGGTGCGGGACAAAGCCGGTTCCTCGGCTGAAGTAGATTATCTGGTAAATTGGAAGGGCACCATCGTTCCCATTGAAATAAAGTCCGGACCGACAGGACACTTAAAATCTCTGCTTCAGGTTATGGAGCAATTTCAATTGCCCTTTGCCATTCGCTTTTATGCAGGGTCTTTGGCCTGTACCGAGGAAAAAACACCCGGAGGAAAGGTATTCAAACTTTTGCATCTGCCCTATTTTCTGGTTTCGAAATGGGAGGAATATGCGGAATGGGCTTTCAGCCAATCAGAAAAACCTTAGGCATTTTATGGTTCGGTAGGGAGTCGGGATTGGGCTGCACCTGTTTCCGTTTTTACCCCCATTCTGTTACAAAAATTCTGAATTTTTACCCTTATTCTGTTACATTTTCTGCCGGGTTACTTTGGCTCACCGGGCTGCAATATCCGCGAAACACTTCATTACCCCTTCATTCCCAGCACCCGCAGGCGACTCACACCTCCGTCTGGGAAAATATTGAGCCGGACATGGGAAAAAATCTTATCCCGTATGCCGCATTCAAACTCGTGGATGGAGTCGGCCTGTAGCTTCGATTCGGGCAGGAGCGTTTCCCAGACAACCTGTTCGTTCAGCATACTTGTGTCATTCGGGCCCATGCAGCCTTCTATGCTGCAGCGGTCGGGATAATTGCCCTTAAAATGGGCCGTATCTACCTGAAATTCATGAATATATCCCGGAGTTGCCAGCTTCAGGATGACCCAATCCCGGTTGTTGGGCGTTCGGTTGCGCTTGGTTTCCCAGCCATCTCCCATGTTGATTCCTCTGCCCGGCATAATCAGATTGCCCATGGCAGAAAAAAACATGTCGTTGCAGGCGATGGCTTTACCCCCGTGGATGGCTGCCGCAAGGTCCAGAATGGTATCCGGCTGCACCTTTTCCCATTGTTTAAAAACCTCGCCGTACACCTTCAGGCGGGCTACTCCGCCGTCGGGGTAGATGTGCAGGCGAAGATGAGAAAAAACACCTTGATTATCAATGGCATAAAAATTCTGTGAACCCGGATCAAGGGGTGATTTGGGTAAAATTTCAACCCAGTTTACCTCTTTGTCCCAGTCTGCAATGTGCGCATCCCGGGGAATGATGGCGGCCTCAATAGAGGCATGGGGCGGATGATTGCCAAGAAAAAAGTGGGTATCAATGTCCACGCCTTTTATTTTACCGGTAGTAGCCAGGGCAATCACTGCCCAGTCGTGGCCCGGAACCCGCTTGCGGCGGCTTTCCCAACCGTCCATCCATTTGCCGCGGTCGGTGTATTTGTCGGTTAGAAAAATGCCTCTTCCCGGCTTGATGAGGTTTTCTTTTTCGGCAAAAAAATCATCTGTAGCAAAGAGCACCTTGCCGCCCAGCCTTTCTGCTGCCAGATCGGTGAGCCCGGTAAATTCAGGTGCTGATTTTATAATTTCTGTTACACTCGTCTGAGCCATGTTCCCTGATGTGTTAAGGTTATTTTTTGTTGTTGAAATACTGCTTTACCGGCCATATAGGTACAAAGCACCCTGCCGGATAACTGTATGTCGGCATATGGACTGATTTTGTGCCTGAATAGGAGGTCTTCTGTTTTTGTAACAAACTGTTCTTCCGGATTCCAGACCACAAGGTCGGCATCGTAGCCGGCTTTGATTTTTCCTTTTTTATGGTCCAGTTTCAGAAACCGGGCTGGATTTTCGGTGAGCAAAGGAATGAATTTTTCCAGAGGCATTTTCGGGCCCAGAGCTGTCCACGAGGCCGTAAGCAAAAACTGTATGCCGGCAATGCCGCCCCAGGCTTTTTCCAGATTGCCACTCCCCAGTTCCTTGATTTCGGGCGGGGCCGGCGAATGGTCGGTGGCAATAAAATCGAGAATGCCGGTTTCAAGGGCTTTTTTCAATTGCCGGTTGTTTTCCTTTTCTCTGATTGGGGGAGCGCATTTGTACAGGGTATTGCCGTCGGGTATGGTTTCGGCTTCAAAAAGCAGGTACTGCGGACAAGTCTCTGCTGTGATTTTCAGGCCTTTTTCTTTCGCCTTCTGAATAAGTACAAGGGCTTCGGCCGATGACACATGTACAATATGGACCGGGCAATTGTATTTTTCCGATAGTTCAATCATGAGTGCCACGGCATCGTTTTCCCATTTTTTAGGGCGACTTGCCAGATAGGCCTGATAACTTGTTGGATTGGATTTTAAAGGAGATGATGCTTCCTTGTCTATCCATTCGCAGTGGGCCAGAAGTGGCAATCCGAATTTGTCCAGAACAGGCATAGCCAGTTCAAGATCTTCGCGGGATACATTGGGAAAATCGTCGATGCCCGAGTGAACCAGAAAGCACTTGAATCCGAGAACGCCGGCTTTTGCCAGGCCCTCCAGTTCATGCTGATTGCCGGGGATGACTCCGCCGTAGAATCCGGTATTGCAGTTTAGTTTTCCTTTTGCAGCTTCAAGTTTGGCCTCCAGATCTTTTACCGATACCGTTACCGGACTGGAATTCAGGGGCATATCCACCAGGGAGGTAGTACCACCGGCCAGGGCGGCCATGGTGGCTGTTTCAAATCCTTCCCATTCGGTGCGCCCGGGTTCGTTGATATGCACATGGGCATCTATGCAGCCGGGCATGATGACGGCATCCCCATAAAACAAGGCATCGGCATGAATACCGGGATGGACGGCAGCTATTATGCCTTCTGATATTTCCAGCGTAGCCGGCTTTAGTTTTCCGTCTGTAAAGCAGCGGTTTGAGCTTATTTTCATCATCTTCTGAACTGCCTGTGTTTTTTGCAATACCTCTGCCTTGCCGGATTATCAGTGGCTTTCTGCATACTTTTTAAAATTATTGAGAATTGCCTGCCATCCACTTTGCTGCAATTCTGCCGGATTTTGGCTTTCCGGCTGAAATTTTTCAGTAACCAGAACTTCATCTCCGGTTTTTTCAAATATCAGATGCACTTTTCTGCCATCTGCAATTTCATATTCAATTGATTTCAAGGGAATTACCTTTAAAAAATGACCTTCAAAATCAAAAGCAAAACTCCCGTCCTTTGCAGCCATATGCCAGGAAAATTTTCCGCCATCGCTCAAATCATTGAAGGCCTTGGGACAGTGCCAATCTTCGGAAGCAAAGTTCCAATGGATAATATGACCGGCCTGTGTGTACATATCCCACACCTTCTGAAGGGGTGCATGTACCAGAACCTTTACGGTTAAAAACGGAGGGTTGTCCATTGGG
>JBIKMV010000280.1:0-3314 GCA_044359055.1 Catalimonadaceae bacterium | reverse complement strand
ATGTCGCCTTTGCGGTCTTTCCCGAAGCGATGGTCATAGCCGACGATTAACTTCCGGGTATGCAGCTTTTTTACCAGAATTTCCTCTGTAAACCGGATGTGCGAAAGCTTTGAAAATGAATGGGTAAAGGGCAATATCAGCAGGTAATCCAGACCTTGCTGTTCCAGCATTTCGGCTTTTTCGTCCAGACTTGTCAGCAGTTGCAGTTTCTCCTGTTTGGGGGATAAAATGTGCCGCGGGTGAGGCCAGTAGGTTACCAGCACTGAAGGAACTTTGTATTTATGGGCATCCTGCACCAGTTTCTGGAGAATTTGCTGATGCCCCAGGTGAACACCATCAAACATGCCATCCGTCACCACCGAACCTTTGAGTTCCGGCATCTGGTCAAGGCCTTCTATCCTTTTCATTTTCAAAGAGATGAAATATCAAATCCCTGCACGGTTTCCACAAAATGCTTTACCTTTTTCGGGTCTGTATCCGGGTAAACTCCGTGGCCGAGGTTGGCAATATAACGCTGCCCTCCGAAGGCTTTGATCATAGAAATGGTTTCCTGTTCAATAAACTTTTCACTTCCATACAGAACGCATGGGTCTAGATTGCCCTGCAAGGTTTTTGCGGAACCGACGATGGCCCGGCTTTCGACAGGATCCATGTTCCAGTCCAGGCCTATTGTCTGGCAATTCGGAATCTGAGCCAGACTTTTTCTGGCAAAAAAAGCGCCTTTGGAAAATAATGTAATCGGCACATTTTCAATCGATTCTGCAATCTGTCTGAGATAGGGAATGGCAAAAGTCTCATACGCCTGAGGCGACAGAATTCCGGCCCAAGAATCAAAAACCTGGATCAGATCAGCGCCTGCCCGTATCTGTCCTTTCAAATAATCAATGGTGGAATCTGTGATTTTCTGCAACAGCATATGGGCAGCTGCCGGTTCCGAAAAAAGCAGTTTTTTGGATTTACTGAATGTTTTTGAGCCCCCGCCTTCCACCATGTAGCAAAGCAGGGTAAAGGGTGCTCCGGCAAAGCCAATCAAAGGAACCCTGCCGTTCAGGGCTTTTTTGGTAATCCGGATGGCTTCTATGGTGTAGGCAAAGTCAGTATCGGCCTTTCCTGTCCTGAGTTTTTCAATGTCCTGAAGGCTTTCTATGGTTTTAGGGAAATAAGGTCCTTTTTTTTCTTCCATCTCGTAAGGAAGTCCCATCCCTTCGGCCACAACCAGAATATCCGAAAAAATTATGGCAGCATCCACACCCAGAATATCTACTGGCTGAATGGTAACTTCTGCCGCCTTATCCGGTGTTTCCACCAGCTCTTTAAATCCTGAAAGAGAGGCTCTTACTGCCCGGTATTCGGGTAATATTCTCCCGGCCTGCCGCATCAGCCAGACCGGAATTCTTTCAACTTTTTCCCCCCTCGCAGCCCGCAGAAGCAGGTCGTTTTTCAAAATCATGGGGCAAAACTAAAACAGCGGGCCTTTATCTTCTTCCTTTTTTGGTCGGCGCAACACAGAAGTCAGTGGCATCATTTGTTTCTGTCTGTTTTTTAAAAAGTAAGTCGCTGAAATCAAAAGGATTGATCTTTACAGGCTTGGCTCAAATATTCAGAAATAATTTTCACCCGGATGGCGCTCAGAATTTATCCTTGCCGATTGATTACAGGTCTGTGCTTCATTTTCATTTTCCGGATTTAATGCTAAGTTACTATGTTTCTAATGCCAGACTTTCAGGCCCTGCATTTTCAGGAAAAAATCTGCTCCGCATTGCCCATATTGCGCCCCGATTAAGAAAATTTATCTATGACAAAAGGAGAAATTGTAACCGCAAAGGGTATCATGAAAGTAGAATTTTATGATGAAGATGCCCCAAAGACCGTTGAAAATTTTGTTAAACTTGCCAAATCAGGTTTCTATAATGGACTCACTTTTCACAGAGTCATTCCCGATTTTGTGATCCAGGGCGGCTGCCCAACCGGCAATGGTACAGGCGGACCCGGATACAAAATCCAGTGTGAACTTGATGGCAAACTTCAGTTTCATGACCGTGGTGTACTGTCTATGGCCCATGCCGGGAGAAATACCGGTGGTTCTCAGTTTTTTATTTGCCACAGCCGTAAAAACACCTCCCACCTCGACCGCAACCATACCTGTTTTGGCAAGGTAGTAGATGGTTTGGAGGTGATTGATGCCATCAGGCAGGGGGATAAAATTGAAAAGATTACCATCACCGAGGGCTGATTGCAGGTATTGCTTTTCTGCCCCTTCAGGCAATAAGGGAACCCTTCGAAAATTTTGCGGTTTTCCGGGCTTTTCTATATTTCTTTAGCTTTCTTTTCTTTGCATGTAAAACCAGAAGAAATGGCTGCTGCTGTTTTTGAAAAAGCC
This sequence comes from Catalimonadaceae bacterium, assembly GCA_044359055.1. GTDB lineage: Bacteria > Bacteroidota > Bacteroidia > Cytophagales > Flexibacteraceae > CAMDMI01. The sequence goes on along the minus strand of JBIKMV010000280.1, from coordinate 934 downwards.
CCGTCATTGATTTTAAAAAGCTTTTCTCTGCCCTTTGGTGTGCAGGCATTCAAGGCATTGGGAGATGAGACAAGGCTGAGAATTTTGCATATTTTACTGCATTTCGAGGAATTGTCGATTACCGACCTGGAGTTGATTCTGGATTTTACACAGACCAAAGTGGCCCGTCAGATGGGCGTGTTGAAAAACGCCAGCCTCGTACAGTGCCGTCGGATAGATCACTGGGTTCTCTATAAGATAAAAGACGAAGCCCATGAATTTTTGAACGGCCTGCTGACTTATATTGAAAAAGAGCCTCAGATTCAGAAAGATAAATCCATATGCGAGGTGCTGCACTCCAACAGAGAGCTTAGCGTCAATAAAATATCCCTGAAGCAATACAAGCCACAGCAGTCTTGACATCAACCCTGAAGATTTTGCCTGCGGCGCAAATGCTGAAAATCATTCCGGAGGAGTTCTGGCTTTCGCAGCCCATTTACCAGCATCCGGAGTTTTTGCTGGCTGTCGCTCCCCGCACTTCGTGGTATGCTGAATTTACAACCCAATCCGGAACGGTTTATTTTCCATTTACTGGACAAAAATGGTTTGGCAGGTGGCGTTTGTTTCAGGTTCCATTTTGTCAGAAGTTTTCAGCCTTTGCCGAAACCGGACAAGAACCTGATTGGGATGCCTTTTCGATTTGGTGGGATTTTTTGGCTGAGAATACCTGGTCTGTGAGATGGCCCTATACAGGAAAAGAAGCGAAAAATCTTCCGGGACCATTATTATTTGAAAAAAGAATCAACCAGACTCTTTCTTTAAATTTTTCTTCGGAGGAGATAATCAAAAACTGGAAATCGGGAAGGAAGCAGGCCTTGAAAAAATCGGCCGGACTTAATTGTCTCCGGCTTGAGGAAAAATCTTTTGCCGGCCGGCTGGAAAAAATGATGGCCGG
>JBIKMV010000279.1:0-3320 GCA_044359055.1 Catalimonadaceae bacterium | reverse complement strand
TCTCCGATTACCTTGTAAGAGCCGGCCTCCAGTTCTTTGTTCATCAGCTGAATCCACTTGTAGGGCGGGATGATTTTTTCGGCATCCTTTGAGCCCACTTCCGAAAGCACGGTGGCCCTGCCGGCCAGTTTCCGGATGTATTCACACTTTTCGTCATGGGGCAGGTCTATGGAACCATCGCTTACTTCAGCAAAATTCAAATCAAAGGTATCCAGGATGCGGAGGTAGTCTTCAAACTGATTGCGGATGATGAAAGCCTCTAGGAGGGTTCCGCCAAAATAAACCGGTATCCCGGCAGCCTTGTAGACGGCAATTTTTTCCTTCAGATTGGGCGTAACATAAGAGGTGGCCCAACCGAGTTTCACCACATCCACATACCCGGCAGAAACTGACATAAAATCTTCTGCTTCTCTTACGCTCAGACCTTTATCCATTGCCATGGTAAGTCCCACATTTCGGGGTTTGGCAGAACGGTCCGGCAGATGATTGATGGTAAAGTTCATGCTAATTGTTTTTGTCTGTTAATTCCTTAATAATTTTAAACAGTTCTTTCTGTGATTGAAGATCGGTGAAAAACTCGTAGAGAACCGTGTGGCTGTCGTAGTCGAGGAGCAGGGCATTTTCCAGAAACAAAATGGCTTCTCTCAATTCACCGGATACAAAATGATAGGCCGAAGCCCGGTAATACAGCAGGGCTTCATCGGGCATAATGGATATGGCCTCCTTGATCATGGATATGGCCTTTTCGGTAAAACCAGACTCAAAAAACATGTATGACCAGTCCAGCCACAGATGGTGATTTTCAGGGTCCAGCTCATACACTTTTTCAAAAGCTTCATCGGCAGAAACCAGATTGCCGAGTTCAAATTCGGCAAGGGCAATGCTCAGCCATGCACCCGGATTTTCGGGATCATACTGAAGCGATTTTTTAAAAAAATGGATGGACTCACTGAGTTTTTTCATGGCCAGCAGGCAGCTGCCGATGCCGAAATAGGCATCATCCTGTGCCGGATTCAATTTCAATGCTTTTCTGAAATGCTGAATGGCTTTCTCAGGTTTTTGCTGAAGTTCCAGCGATGCGCCCAGGCCCACCAGATAATTCGGATTTTTTTTGTTCAGACCTACCGCCTCCAAAAAAGAAGCTTCTGCGTCGCTGTACCGCTCCAGATTCATCCAGATATTGCCTTTGTGGAAATGGGCCGCATGCAAAGACTCGTCTATGGCAAGGCAGTAATCTACCGCCGACAGTGCCTCTTCGAATTGTTCGATTTTGTTGAGGACATTGGAATAACAGAGCCAAATCGTGGGATCAAATGGATTTGCATCTATGATTTTCTGAAAGTAGGGGAGGGAATCTTCTAGGCTTTCCTCGTCTTCCAGGAAAATAAGAAATTCTTCCAGGCAATCCAGATTGGTTGGATCTATATCCAGAGATTTTTTAAACCAGTACCGGGCTTCCTGATTGTTACCCATCTGCGCAAAGGTGCCGCCGAGAATATGGTACAGAATTTCTTTTTTCTCTACGAGGTGGGGATCTATTTGGGTGATAAATTGAATCGCTTCTTTGTGCCGGCCCTGAAGGTTCAGAAGTGTGCATTTCAGCACAATCAGGTACACATCATGCGGGAAAAATGGCTCTGCTTTCTTTATGGCTACCATAGCCTGATCGGTTTGTCCGCAGGAATACAGCACATGGGCATAATCGAGCAGAAGTTCGGAATGGTAAGGATGCATTTCCATGGCAAACTCACAGGCTTCCCTGGCTTTTTCGGGCTGATCGCTGTTTACATAATGATAAATCACCGATTCAAAGGCATCGGGGTCCAGAAATCCTGCTCCCCGGCCCTGCCTCATAGACTCATACTCCTTCACCCATTTCTGAATATCTTCTTCCGGATTCTCGTCTTTCTGCATCATAGTCTGTCTCTCTGAATCTGCTTTTTTCTGGGCTGATGGTTTATCTGATTTCTCCGGCTGCAGTTTTGCCGGTATGGGTTCCGGCAATCCATTTCAGCGTTTCAAGAATGGGTGTAAATCTAAAATCGGGCCAGATATTTTCAAGAAAAATACTTGAATATTTTAATTTTCTAGCGGATGCACGGGCTGTAAAGCGTGTGAGAAGGGGCTTTTTCCCTTGAAAAACAGACAGAAAGGCAAGCAGTCTCCAGGCAATTTCTGAAAGGGCTTTTCCCGCTTTTATTTGTGGGGGCCGGCAACCCAGCACCCCGGCAGCCATGTCGAGGAAGGTTTTGTAAGGCATGCACTCCGCACTCAGAATCAGCCGGCTGCCGTCTTCAGGTCCGGATTGAAGCAGCCTGATGGCAGCCCGGGCTACATCCCGCACATCCACCACATTGATCCATCCGGTAGGGTAAAACAGGTTTTCTTTTTTTACATAATGCAACAGGCTTGCACTGCTTTCATTTGCATCGCCGTCTGCCAAGATGATGGAAGGATTTACCATGGCGGCTTTCAGGCCCTCTTCCACACCCCGGAATATTTCCAGCTCGGCCATGTATTTCGACCGTGCGTAATCAGAAGTGTCATCATCGGGATTGAAGCCCTGTTTTTCAATGACCTCTGCGGGAAGCGTCCTTCCCGGACTCAGGCTGGCTACGGAAGAGATATGAATCAGTTTTTTCAGTTTTGGTGCCTTCAGAGCGCAGTTTACTATGTTGGCAGTACCCTCTACATTCACCTGCATCAGCTTTTTATGGTCTCCAGGCCGAAAGGAAACCAAAGCTGCAGCGTGGATCACAAAATCGGCATCTTCCATTCCTTTTTGGATGCTGAGCAAATCGCCGAGGTGCCCGTCTATCCACTCAATCTGATCGTGAAAGGGCGTTTTTTTTCTCCTTTCAGGATTTGCGCCACGCTCCAGAGCCACAATGCTGTATCCTCCTTCCACAAGTCCGGCTGCGATATGCCGTCCCAGAATTCCCGTTGCCCCTGTGAGAAAAACCTTCAAACTGCCCTTTAATTAGGCTGTAAAATTAGATATATTTCAAAGTAGTTGGTTTTAAGAAATCAGTTTTAGGTGGATAAGGAAGGTAAAAAGTCGAAGCTCAAAACTCAAAAGCTTTTCGATTGGTCAGTTTCAAGTAATCGGTTTTAAGTGGATAAGGCAAATGTCGAAACGAATAAGTCAAATGTTATTTATAACGCTCTGATTTTCAAAAGAAAAACTGCCTCCAACTTTCAACTCTAAATCCCCCCCCAAACTGAAACCATGAAACCCCACCAGAAACCACCCTTCTCCGCTCATCAGTTCAGGGCAATGCCTACTACAAAACCCAGCCAGGGTTTTTTTTGTTAAATCC
>JBIKMV010000278.1:0-3336 GCA_044359055.1 Catalimonadaceae bacterium | reverse complement strand
ATGCCTCATTCAAAAGGTTCTGACCTTCAATGGACAAATCCATAGGGAATCCCGAAAAAAAACCAGAAATCCCTACCCTGCCCGACAGGAGCCAGTAAGCAGGAGGAGGTGGTGCAAAATCCCTGTTTTCAGGTACCCGATTTTGCCTTGCTACGAACAATGGACTTAGCCTGACCCGCCATTTCCAGCCATGTTTATTCGAATTAGATTCCCACTCTGCTCCAACTTCCAATCTGTTGGCAGGCTGAAAAATGAGGTAGGTGTTTTCAGAAAAATTCCAGCTTTGCAAGAATGAACCTTTGGTAAAAAATCCCAATTGTTGAAATGCCCGATAATGAAAAGAAGCATCCATTCCCCTTAAATTGACATTTGAAGCCTGGTATTTAAAAAAGGGAAATGGGCCCCGTATGGTGTAAACAATGCTGTCGCCCAGAGGACTTAAATAGATAAATCCATTTCCATAGGTTTCGAAAAGGTTAACCAAAGCCTCCCACTTTTCTGAACGATGGTGAAGGGAATAGCTTATGTTCAGTATCTTTTCTTGGGCCAGGGTTGGATCCCCCAGTTCGAAACTGGCTGTGCCATGATGTACGCCACTTGAATAGGTTTCGTTCACAAAAGGGGCCCTACTGGAAAATTGAAGATTGATTTTGCTGTGCCAATGGTCTCCCATTTGATACCGCAAACCACCATTAGCCATCACATTCCAATACTCATTTTTGGCGGCTTGTATTTTTTCATTGGGATAAAAAAAGACTTGCTGGTCTCTGAATTCTGTTCTCAGACCAGCTTCAAATGCCCACTTGCCTCTGTACCATGACCTGATGTGATAGGCCGAAATTTGCCGAACAAGAAAATCAGGAACCAAAATGCTACCCCGGGTTTCATTGGATTGAAGCAAACCAACAAATCCGGAACTTGCTTCGGTTTGATTTCCGGTATATTTATGGTTCAACTCCGCCTGACCCGAATACAATTCAAATGCCAATTGTGGGCAATTCTGGCAGGATGCAAACCGCCTGATGACATCAAACTCCTTCCTTTGATCAAGTTGCTGATTGAAAATAAGTTGAAACCGATGGCTTCCAGATGCAGCATATTCTATTTTTCCCTTGCCAGTAACATGAAAAATGGATTGGGACGGCCTGTTTATGGCATAGGAAAAGGAATAATTGTTCACAGAATCAGGCCGGGAAAGGGCATTTCTTATTCCTTCCGGTGTAGAAATATGGGAACCTGAAAAAATTCCGATTCTGGTAAAAAAAGCTTCACCGGAACCTTCAAATTTCCACTTACCGGAATGAAGTTTTAATAAAACCTGGCCTCCATATTCTTCCATGGCTGTATTTCCCAAAACATATTTGGCCGTCGAAAAGTCACCTGACTTTTTATACGAACCTGAAAACCGAAAACCATGGTTTTGGCCGGGACCAAAGCTTTTTTGGGCCATACCTTGTTGAAAAAAACCTCGTCCATTTGTAAAAAAAGCCGAGCTACTCCTTCCTTCCCACTTTCCACGGGTTTGAATTTTGCCCGGATCGAGCAAAATAGCCCCTCCAATGGCTTCGGCGCCGTACCGAATGGCTTGTGCGCCCTTTACAATAGTAACTTCTTCCGACAGATTGGGATCAATTTCGGGTGCATGATCAAATCCCCATTGCTGGCCTTCGAGTTTAATCCCATTTCCGACAATAGCAATTCTGTTTCCGGTAAGTCCTTGAATAACAGGCTTAAAAATTGAAGGTCCGGTTTGCAATGTTTGAACTCCGGCAATTTTTGTGGCCAGTTCTCCAAGACTTAATCCACGGTTTCTTTCCAGTTCTTCCTCGTGCAAAGTTTGCGATTCTACAACTTCACTTTCGAAATGCCGGTGCTGGCCTCTTACATCAATGGCATCCAGCCACTGATTCCTTTCTTTGAGGTGAAAAGTCCCCTTTTTCTTTCCGGGTTCAAGCCACACAGCCAATGAATCAAAGCCTAATTGATAAAAAACCAATTTTGTTTTTTGCCCCGGTGCAGGGCAAATCCTGAATTCCCCAAGGCTGTCAGAATATAAAATTTTGGGTCCATCACCAACCCAAATCCTTGCAAAAGGAATTCCCTTGTGGTCAGCGTATCCATTTATTGTTCCGAAAAAACAAGTTTTTTCATTTTGAGAAAAAGCGTTGCAGACCAATCCCAACTGGATAGAAATGAAAATAATTTTTAAAATACCTTTTTGCAACACTGTCGCAAAAAAACAAATGTTCCGGAAATTCTTTTTGCTAAAGATTAAATACTTACAGGACAGGGCCTAAAATTAAACTTCTAATGCATTAAAATTCAATAATTTATATTTTAAAAAAAAATTATTTTAATTCAATCTATTTGGCAACCAAAATCAAAAATCCTTGCAATTAAATTGCGGATTGGTTTGCCCAAAAGGCGGGATGCGGGCTGTATGGCGGATGGAATCTGTTCCGAATTTAACTTCGGGAAGCATTGTTTGGGCTTGATTTTGCTCCCCGATTCCCGGCTCAATAGCTTTCGTTTTTGCCCCTTTTTGGATCATAGACGAGCAAAGCGAAATCCCGAAATCCGGCCCCAAAAAGTAAAAATCTCAATTACAGACTTTTCCCAATAAAAAGTTAACTCAAATCCGATAGTTTCATTTTTTCAATAGATTAGATACTTAGTTGTTTTCCTTTTTCAGTAGGCTCTGGTTATCTAATTTTTCGTTAGCCTCAATTATGGCGAATTACAGAAAACCTCTTATACTGGTATTCTCCTATGGTGAACACATGGGAAGTTGAATCGTAAACTCCCCTAACAAGTTTAGTCCTGCTCGGCTTCCTCGTTGATGATTTCTTCAATCAGATTGCCTTCGGGGTCGAGAAGGCGCGTTTTACCTACCGGGACATCGAAAAAAAACTCAGTTACTTCCGAAAGCCAACCCGGACGCTGGTAAAATTTCCACAAGCCGTTCCGCTTGCCGTTTTTCATTAATCCTTCGGCTTTTTTGGCTCCCCCCGAACCAAAATATACCCAAATACCCTGCTGAAGTCCTCTTTCCAATTTTCCTTCGCCCTCTTTCAATCCGTCTAAATTATAGATTTTCAGAAAGCCCATTCCGGCGGCAATCTGGCCGGCATCCAGTTTTTTGCCCTTTGGACTCAGGCACTGAAGTATAGACATCAACCGGCCCTCATTCCAGATTTCCCGGGTTTTCAAGGAGCCGCCGGGATAATAAAATACCCACTCTCCGGTTTCTTTTCCGGTTGTATACCGGCCTTCAGAAGCTGCTTTCCCGTTTCCAAACCAGGTTGTCCAATGTCCTTCGGGCTGTCCATCGTGGTA
>JBIKMV010000277.1:0-3339 GCA_044359055.1 Catalimonadaceae bacterium | reverse complement strand
CCGCAAGATGAAGGGATTGTTTGGGAAATGAAAGGGCTGTAGTGAAGGAGGAGTTTCAGGTTAGAGTTCAAAGTGGAAAGTTCAAAGTTCAAAGTTTTTTATCTTCTGATTTTCAGTGGAATATAACCCTAAAAACTTTTGACTTATTGGTTTTAACATTTGCCTTATCCACTTAATACTGAATGCTTAAAACTACCTGCTTGAAAAACTTTTGAGTTTTGAGTTTCAACTTTTGTACTATCCACTTCCTGCCCTCTTCTGAATTAAACCACCTGCTGCCGGGCAAGGTTGCCGGCTTGAAGCATGGTTTTAAAATCATTTTTTTCTTCACCAGAAGGACAGATGAGCCTATGTAATGAATGGACTGAATAGAAATTCCATTTTTCCAATCCCAACCGAAATTTAGCCTTAGCCAATCGGGGCAAATGCAATTTGCTATCCATTGATTTACATAATTTTATTTTCACAAACACCCTCTCAGGTTCTTTCAATTCTGATTTTTCCGGGAATGCTAATTACCTGTGCTCATTTCCAAATATTACCAATAGATGATGTAATAAACACTGGTTACTGCCAGATTTTTTATAAATACACACCCTATTTGACTTAAAAAATTCAAGGGTATGGAATGCAGATTTCACCGCATATTCAATTGAAAACCAAATTTCACCTTTGTATCGGGTAAGCAGATAAATCCCATGAATGCCGAACTCAAAGCTCAGTCTTTAAGCCGGTTTTCATAGGCCTAACCGGTAAGCCCCTTAAATCCTGTTTATGCAATGAAAAAGCACCTGCTCAAGTGGATGAGCGGGGTGTGCATGGCGATAGGGTTTTCTTTGCCTCTCCCGGCTTCGGCCCAGTACGAGTCACAGAAAATCAGCTTTCGGCCTGTGAAAAAATGGAGTATGCCCGCAGTAGCTTCGGCTGAAAAAAACAGCCCCTCCTACACCGGAATATTTCGATTTCAGCATCCCCTCTCAGACCAGACACTGGAAAAATTAGCCCGGATGGGCATCGGTTACGGAAAGAAACTGTCTGATCGCATCTGCATCCTTCGGATTCCCGGAATGATAAGTCCTGCACTGCTGAAATCGGCCGGGATCAGGGAGTATTCTGACATTACCCCCGTACAGCGCTGCGAAAAACTGCTTTTTGACAAACTCAGCCATGGTGATCCTGATGAGATAGGCGAAACAGAAATTCAAATTTTGCCCCACCCCTGCTTTCCTCAATCCGAAATTCAGGCGTTCTGGAAGCCGGAATGGGGAGAGATTCTCAAAATCTGGCCGGGAAAAACCCAGAAATGGACGATAAAGGCCAATCCTAAGCAAATCCGGACTCTACTCAATCAGCCCTGGGTATTCCGGCTGGAAGAAACCGAGGGACCCGATATCCCTTTCGACAATCAGATTTCCGCATCCGATTCCCGCAGCAGTTTTGTTCAGAACGGGATTGCTGGCCTTACCGGCGAAGGTATTTCGGTGGGCATTGGTGACGGAGGCCGGGTAGAGTCCCACATGGATTTTCAAGGCAGGCAATACAATCTTACAGCCAATAAAATCCCTTCGTTTGCAGACCATCAGGACCATGTTACAGGCACTATTGGCGGTGCGGGACTTTTGCAGGCTTGCCAAAAAGGAATAGCGCCCAAGGCGCAGCTGTATAACCTTCAGAGCAATTCGGTCCTTTCTATGATCGGAGCTTTGGAAAATGATTATGGCATCCACCTCACCAACAATTCCTATGGGGCAAACCTGGACTGCGGTGCAGCCGGAAATTACAATGCAACATCTGCATTCCTCGATGATCAGGCCTATGAAAATCCGGACATTCTCCATGTTTTTGCTTCCGGAAATCAGGGCTCTGTGACCTGTGGAAATTATCCTTCCGGCTATTTCAATCTGGCCGAAGGCTATCCGGTATCCAAAAATTGCCTTACCGTGGGAGCCGTGGACGGCCTGGACGGTGGTACATGGTTTTCATCCAAAGGCCCAACCCGCGATGGTAGGGTTAAGCCGGAAATTGTAGCCATGGGCAATGATTTAATTTCTACCGTACCCTCAGACGGATATGGCATAAAAAGCGGGACTTCCATGGCAGCTCCGGGTGTAACCGGTGCCCTGGCTCTGCTTTCGCAGCATTACAAAAACCTGCACAATCAGACTTACCCCGAGTCTGCCCTGCTTAAAGCATTGATTTGCAACTCAGCCGACGATCTGGGAAATCCTCAGGTAGATTTCGCATTCGGATACGGAAGACTGAACACCCGAAAGGCCAAAAACATCCTGGACCTGGATCAAATCCGTTCACAAACCATTTCATCCCAAGGGACACAAAGTTTCAACTTGGTAGCTCCCCCTTCAGCAAGGACCTTGAAGGTAATGCTGGCTTGGACCGACCCAGCAGGATTGGCAGGGGGCACGGTCAATCTCGTACATGATCTGGACATGAAGGTAATCAAAGCCGGAGGACAGATCTTTTTACCATGGATATTGAATGCCAATCCTTCTGCTGCTTTGTTGGCTGCCACAAGAGGTGAAGATCACTTCAATAATATGGAGCAGGTAAGCCTGCCTGTTTCACCGGGAGAATCGGTAGTGATTCAGATAAAAAGCGGACCTCTGGCAGAACAATATCAGAAGTACTGGATTGTGTATGAATGGATTGTGCCCGAACTGGTCCTTACCTTTCCATTATCCGGCACACAACTCGCAAGCGGGCAGAATTATACCTTCCGTTGGGATTTGCAGGGCCTCGATGCCACCGGCCTGATTCTTGAGACAAGTACCGACACCCTTGCAGGCTGGGAAACCTTTCAGAGCCCGGCTGTAAACTCGCCGCAACTGAGTCAGGTTCAGCTTTCAGCTTCCATTCCGGAAAAAAGATTCTTCAGGATGAAAGCCATTTTGAATCAGGGCTCTTTCTTTTCCAATGCTGTGGAAATCCTTATTGCACCCAAAATCAGCCTTCAGACAGACATTTGCAAAAACCATGTGCGGCTTTCCTGGCCGGCTTTGCCCGGAGCTTCAGATTATGAAATATACCGACTGAAACAGGACGAGGGAAGGTGGATTTCAATGGGCAAAACCATCAATCCATATCGCATAGTATCCGGACTTGAAGACGGAAGCCGAAATGCATTTGCGGTAAAGCCATGGTTTTCAGATACTCCCGGTATCCTTTCAGATGGAAAAATGGTAATCTCAGGTGGATCAGGTTCTTGTCCATGGGCTTCTGACCTGGGCCTTATCCGAATAAATGCTCCCGGAAATGCCCGGCAATTCTGTAAGGAAATGAGCAAACAGAATCCACCATCCCTTTTACTTAGAAATGTGGGCA
>JBIKMV010000276.1:0-3342 GCA_044359055.1 Catalimonadaceae bacterium | reverse complement strand
CCGCTTCCGGTTTCTTCTTCATAAGAAAGAAGACCAGAAAAGCCTTACCCGGGTTATCTCCATAGACCATGTGCATGGCGATACGGTTTGGGCCTATGCCTCCAAAAAAGGCCTGCTGAAGTTTTTTGAACTGGGCTACTCCGATTTCAGTTTGTTGCCCACCGCTGCCGAAGAATACCGCAAAGAGGAGAAAAAATCCAAAGCCAAAAAAGGTCCCCGTGTACAGTCTTCTTCCTTTAATACATATCCTACTTACACTGAATATGAGCAGATTATGCAAAATTTTCAGAGCCAGTTTCCCGGTCTCTGCCAGCTTGTCAATCTGGGGGTATTGCCTTCGGGAAGAAAGATTCTTGCCCTTAAGATTTCAGACAGTGTCAACCTACGGCAAAATGAACCCCGGTTTCTCTACACTTCTACCATGCATGGAGACGAAACTGTTGGTTATCCGCTCATGCTCAAGCTGATAGATACCCTGCTCAGGGGCTATGGCTCAGATTTCAGACTTACCCGGCTGGTAAATGAAATGGAAATCTGGATCAATCCTCTGGCCAATCCCGACGGAACCTACCGCGGCGGCAATGCATCTGTCGCCAATGCCACCCGATTCAACCTCAACAATGTGGACCTGAACCGCAACTTTCCTGATCCTCAGGATGGTTCGCATCCCGATGGGGAAATCTATCAGCCTGAAACCAAAATATTTATGCGGCTTGCCGATAGCCTTAGTTTTGTGATGGCAGCGAATTTTCACTCCGGGGCTGAGGTGGTAAACTATCCCTGGGATACCTGGCAAAGGCGGCCTGCCGACGAAAACTGGTGGATTCAGACCTCCTCCCGATTTGTAGATTCTGCCCGTATCAGTGCCCCTTCCAATTATTTTTCCACGGTTTATGGTTATCCCAATTTCCCCGGGGTTACCCAGGGTTTTGAGTGGTATGAGGTAAACGGGGGGCGGCAGGATTATATGAACTGGTTCAAGCAGTGCCGGGAGATTACGGTGGAGCTGTCGGATGTGAAAATATTGCCTGCCAGTCAGATTGCCCTGCATTGGGGATACCTCAGGGAGTCGCTGCTGGGCTATATGGAAGCTTCACTTCAGGGCATCCGGGGCCGAATCACCGACATTTGTACCGGCGAGGCCATACGGGCAAAGGTTTTTGTGCAAAATGTAGACAAAGACAGTTCCCACATTTTCAGTGATTTGCCTTTGGGAAATTACCACCGCCCCATTTTGCCGGGTACCTATCAGTTGGTTTACTCTGCTCCCGGATATCAAACCATTACTTTATCCAATATTTCCTGCAATGCCTTTTTTCCGACCTTTCAGAATCTGGCCATGCAACCGCTGCCCCCCAAACCAAAATTCAAATCTAAAAAGCAGGGAATCTGTAGCAATCAGATTCAATTTCAGGACATTACAGGCAGTGGCAATGCCTGGTTCTGGGACTTTGGCGATGGCCAGACTTCTACAGAAAAAAATCCGTCTCATACCTATGACAATCCCGGTTTTTACCGGGTGAAACTCAGGGTCCAGAATTGCGCCGGCAGCGACAGCCTGGTACTGGATTCGGCTGTTTCCATCGTAAAGCCATCAGCGCCAATTGTTTCCGGCGACAGTAGTTTTTGTGGTGCCAGGGTGCATAATCTTACAGCCCTTTCGGCTTTTCCGGTTTCCTGGTATGCTTCTGCCACCGGTGGACTTCCGCTGGACACCACATATGCTTTTCAAACACCCCCACTTTCTGCAAGCCAAACCTACTTTGCGCAGGCCTTTTCATCCCTTTCTTTTCCCCGGACCGGAGCCAAAACCAATGGAATCGGTACCGGCGGATTTTTTACAGCCAACACCTACCACTACCTCATTTTCAATGCTTTTCAAGCCTTTGTTCTTAAATCTGTGCAGGTATATGCCAACACCGCCGGTAATCGGACCATTCAAATCCGCAATGCTCAAGGTCAGGTGATTGCCGGCAGGGTGGTGAATATCCCGCAAGGCAGCTCACGGGTGGTTCTGGATTTGCCGATCCTGCCGGGCGAGGGTTATCAACTGGGGATTTCGGGCGGGGCATCCAACAATTTGTTTCGAAATCAAAACGGTGCTTCTTATCCCTATGCCATTGATGGCCTGATGGAAATCACAGGAAACAGCGCCGGCGACCCCGGTTTTTACTATTTCTTTTACGATTGGGAAGTAACCTCCCGCTGCGAGAGTGCCCGTATACCTGTGACCGCCTATGTGGAAAATGCCCCTGCGCCTTCGGTTTCCATTTCCGCTGCCGCTGACAGTGTGTGCGAAGGCGATTCTTTGCTGCTGACAGCTTCGGTACAAAATGCATTGAACCCCCAGATTTCATGGTTAAAGGGAGACACGGTTTTGGGTTCAGGCAGCAGCTTTTTGTTTGAAAATGTAGCTGGTTCTTATTCTGTTCGGGCAAAGGTGCTCTCTTCAGACACCTGTGCGGTCAATAATCCTGCACTTTCTGCCCCGTTTCAGATAAGCGTTTTGCCCAGACCTGATTTGCCCATTATCTCTATTGAATTTTCAATTGGTGGTACTACGGCCACTTGCGATGTTCCCTTAATCTGGTTTTCATACCCCAATTTGATACAGCTCAATACGGTGCCAGTAGCCCAGATAGATGTAACCAATTATCTGGCTGTTTTCGGGTATTCCATCGGTGCAAATGGATGTAAATCAGAACTTTCAGCGCCATTGGCTTGTATTTCAATCCAAAAGAGGACAGGAACAGGAGCCAAGGTCTGGTTTTCGGAGCAGCATTTGAACATCAGCCTGAAAGAGCTGGCACCCGGCCGGGTTTGGATTTTCAATTCAGTGGGTCAGTTGGCAACGCAATTCCGCACCGGGGCAGAAGAAAGCAGGTTGCCTATATCGCATTTGCCGGCCGGGGTGTATTGGGTTCGGCTGGAAGGAGAAGCCCGGCCTTTTGTGCTCGCCAAGCCCTGAAGCCTGCATCTCCTGTTCACTAAAAACATCCCCCAAATTTTCTGAACTGAAATTATAAGGCCCCCTGGATAATCAGTCGGAGGGTGGCTTCAGTCCGCCTAGGTTTCCAAATTTCCACAGCTCTTCTTCCCGGCAATCCCAAAATTCAAAACTTGCCTTCTTGCCCGCCCATCATCAAAGATCCGGATTCCGGTTTGCCTTAATACTTTCAAACAGCTTGATTTTGGTTTCTTCTTTCTCATTATCAGCCGGCAAGGCTTGCTGTTCCGCAGACCCGAATTTGTAAAATAAAGATTTCCTCCTTTCATAAATTTATTGAAATTCAGGACCTTGCTTTGTTTTTTGAAACTGTTTGCCCCAAAGTTTTCCTTCCG
>JBIKMV010000275.1:0-3374 GCA_044359055.1 Catalimonadaceae bacterium | reverse complement strand
ATCTGTTCAACAACTGGGCTCAGTTCTGCGTGAAACTGAGTAAAAACAGCAGCGGCCGGCGCTTTGCCACCGTGCTTCCGCAATGCAATCCTTTTGTGGACTGTCAGGGCCAGGTTTTTGGCTCCGCCCGGCGTGATTGTAAGGGAGTTTGCCGGGGTACCGCTGTGCACGGAGATGTGAACAACGACACCCTCCGCAACGAAGCCGACCTTGAAGAATACCTGCATGGCATCAGTGAGGGCAATATGGCCTCCACACCCTGCAGCGACCTGAACGGCGATTCGGCGTTGAATGTAGTGGATGCGGCTATGCTGTTGCATTGCCTTCACCATGAGGATTCCACCGTTCATGCTGACCATTGTGAATTCGGACCCCTTTTTATGGATATGGGCAGCGTAGTAAAAATCGGAGTGGATACGGTGAATGCAGCAGCCGGCTATGCCGATCTGAATATGCTGAATACGCAGGATGAAGTTTCGGCTTTTCAGTTCAGAATAAGTGGTGTGGTTCCGGATTCGGTTCAGTTTATTGGCCTGGGTGATTCGGGCATGGTGCATTTGATGGGAATGCCCAATGGCAATATTCTGTCTGTGATGGCAGGAAACCGGCTTCCCCGGCACACCCAGCCTACGCGTTTTCTTCGCCTTTACTTCGACAGCATTACCGGACAGCAATTGTGTGTGGCCGCAGTGCAGGCAGCACTCAGTCCCGACTTGCACATGCTGGCTCCACAGACAGGGGCTTGCAAAAACATACAGCCGGTATCTCTGGTAAAATCCCGCAGCGGTAACGGAAGCTGCCGGGTGGTTCCCAATCCCTTTTCGGGTGAAACGCTTCTGCATTTTCCCCAAATGGAAGGCCGTGCTTTTGACTTCAGCCTGTTTGATGCGCAGGGAAAGCGGGTCTTTTCTGAAACAGGTATCCGCAGCAGTCCATACCGCCTGGATGCTTTTCGTTTGAAATCCGGTTTGTACCGATTTGTCCTGCATGGAGGCGAATCCTATTCCGGCACCCTCATGCTGGAGAGATAATTGACTGACAGGCCATTGGCGATTCAAGGATTCTCAAACACTGCGACGCAGAGGAACGCTGCGCTGAACAATGAACAAAGTGCAGGGCTTAACGCTTCAAAACTGTCCTTTTCTTTTCCAGAATCCGGTCGTAGTAGCCGGTGGTTTTAAAGGTGAAGTACTTGTGGCCGAAGAAGTTGGCAAAAAAACCAAAGCAGATTCCCCCGATGTTGGCAAAAAGGAACCGGTCGATAAAGGTCAGGGAAATTTTGAGGCCGCTCAAATCGGAGCACATGCGGGCGATTTCTTCTACCAAACCCTGAAGGTGGTATTGTGAGTCGGGGTAAAATTCAAACCAGGCTTTGGATATCCTCAGGAGAACCTCGGAAGAAAGCCAGGTAACGGTGAGGGCCACCATAGAAACCATAAAAAATTTCACGGCTTCGCGGGTAACATTGCCGCTGTTGCGGGCATTGAATGCAAAGAGCTTGGTCATAAAAAAGCCCCAGACCATGCCCGTAAGGTATCCCGACACAATGGAACTGCCAAAGCCAAACTGAAGGTGAAGACGCAACAGGGTAGCGGCAATCAGGTTGACGGCCACACCAGAGCAGGCAATCATCAGATACACCGCAAAGTTTTTTACACTCTTCGGATTGCGGATTTTCTCCATCAGGACTTCGCTCCAGTGCTTCATTCAGGAAAAACTTCGGCCCAAAGAAAAAGGAAAAGAACAGGACACCGTCCTGAAATTCTGAAAAAACATGAAATCAGACGGCCACATCCGCTTTTATAGCCGGATGCGGGTCGTATCCAAGCAGTTTAAAATCTTCGTATACAAACCCGAAAATGTCTTTTACCTCCGGATTGATTTCCATGACGGGCAAGGGGCGTTCTTCCCGGGAGAGTTGCAATTTTGCCTGTTCCAAATGATTGAGATAGAGATGCGTATCGCCGCCCGTCCAGATAAAATCGCCGGGCTTCAGATTGCAGACTTGTGCCACCATCATGGTAAGCAGGGCATAGGAAGCGATATTGAAAGGCACACCCAGAAAAAAATCAGCCGAACGCTGGTACAGTGAGCAGGACAATTTTCCCTCAGCCACATAAAACTGGAACAGGGCATGGCAAGGCGGGAGCTTCATTTTTCCAATGTCGGCCACATTCCATGCGCTCACCATCATCCGGCGCGAATCGGGGCTGCTTTTTATTTGCCTGATTACCTCTGAGATCTGGTCGATGTGTCCACCGTCGGGGGTGGGCCAGTTTCGCCACTGATGCCCGTAAACCGGACCGAGGTTGCCGTTTTCATCGGCCCATTCGTCCCAGATGGAAACGCCGTTTTCCTTTAAAAATCGGATATTGGTATCACCCTTCAAAAACCAGAGCAATTCCACGATGATGGATTTGAGGTGTACTTTTTTTGTTGTGATGAGGGGAAAGCCTTCTTCAAGGTCAAACCGCATCTGGGTTCCGAACAAGCTGAGCGTGCCTGTTCCTGTACGGTCGGTTTTCTGGGTACCCTCGTCAATAATCCGCTGAAGCAGAGCGTGGTATGTTTTCATGGGCAAAAAAAAATAGCACCGGCAAGATGCTATTTTTTTGATTTACGAAAAGAGTTGAATTACAGGGTAGCGCCCTTTTCTGATTTCTCTTTTTCTTCACCGCTGCATGAAGAAGCTTTCTTCTTGCAGCATGATTTTTTGGCACCGGCACAAGATTTGGCTTCAGCAGCAGGAGCGGCTTCAGCAGTGCTGGCTTCTCCTTCGGCTTTGGTCATTCCGGCGCAGGCTTTTCCTTCTGAAGAAGCCGAAGCTTTCATTTTGCAGCAGGATTTTTTGTTGCTGCAGGATTTTTTCTTATCCTTCTCATCTTCTTTTACCACAACGGCAAATGATGAAGCAGCTTTGGCAGCGTAACCGCCTCCGATGAAAGCAGTCAGCAAAAAGGCAACAAACAGATTTTTCATAAAGTTTTAAAAATTTTGGTAAAGATAAGACCTAAACCCAAAAACCACCAAGTTTGTTGAATAAAAAATATCGGCACCGCTTCAGTTTCTTGTCGAAACTTCAGTCAGCTTTTTGGTAAATATCCCGGCTGTTTCTTCCTAAACCATTGTAATCTAGGCCATATCCCACAATAAATTTATTGGGAATCTCAAAACCCTTGTAGCGCAGGGGCAGCGACACCTGCAGGGCTTCGGGCTTTACAAACAGGGTGGCCACGGATATGCCGGCCGGCTGAAATTCCCGGAAAGTTTTAAGCAAACGGTCCATGGTAAGGCCTGTATCCACAATGTCTTCTACCAGTATCACCTGCCTACCTCTGATGTCGGATTGCAGGCCGAGAATTTCCTCAATTTCG
>JBIKMV010000274.1:0-3375 GCA_044359055.1 Catalimonadaceae bacterium | reverse complement strand
AAATCCCCTTCCCCCCTGAATCACATCGTCATTGAGAACCCTCAGGGCGCCGAATTGCATTCTTTCGGGATTGTAATAATGGGCAAAACTGAAGGTGTGCCGTGATTTCAGCCAACCGTGGTCGGCAAGGCCACGGCTATCGGCCTTGTGCAAAATCATATTTTTCATTACTTTTTCATTTTCTGCCGGCAGGTGATTGAAGCCTATAATATCGGTTTCAGGGGACAAGGATTTTTTCTCATTCAGGATTTTTCCCAAAGCTGACGAGGCGGTAGCCAAGGCACCTGATCCCATCAAACCCTTTTTGATAAAATCTTTTCTGTTCATAATCAGATTGTACCCGAAGTTAGCTTAAAACAGAATCCGGATAAGAACGGTTTAAAAAAACTCCATTGACTTACCAAAGGACTGCAAACAATATGCGACAAGGCTTTGATGCTGGTAATTTCCGGATTTTTTTCTAGAGTTAAAACCAATCTGAAAAATTTGGATAAAAGAATAATTTCCTACACCTCAAAGCTTTTGAAAAAAAACGAAAAACAATATTTAAACATCAGGCTATCAAATGTTTAATTATCCGATTTGGAAACCCGGCATTGCTGATTCCGATTTTCAATTCATATTTGGAAAGTCTAACCTTAAATTCTTACAAGTCAGGACCCGGCAAATCCCAATCCGTTATTGGCCGGGGCAGATTATTGACCTAAGTTTGACATTCTTAACCCTAGGTATGCGATCATTTTTCAGACTTACCGGCTTCCTTTTTCTGTTTTCAGGGGTATTGAATTTCAATGCCCGGGGACAAAACTGCCCACAGTCTTTCGCTGTTTTTCCTGATACTGTCTGTGCAGGTCAGCCGTTTACAGGTACCAATTTCGGACCGGCCAATGCCCAATATCGGTGGGATTTTTGCGGAGGAGATGTAAGCAGAACTCCCATTGTAAATCAGATTGCTCTGGGTACAAACCCGGCACCTTACATCGGAATTGACCTTGTGGAAGAAGGCGGCAGGTATTATGGCTTTTATACCTCTACATCCAATCTTTTAATGCTAAATTTCGATTCAAGTATTCAAAACACGCCAACCATTACCAATCTGGGAACATTTGGTGGAATTCTTTCGAATCCAAGCGGCATAAAACTCAGAAAGCAAGGCAATCAGTGGTTTGGATTTGTTACCAACAGGTCAACTTCTGAGCAAATTATTCGGTTTACTTTTGCGAATGGCATTAATCAGGCGCCGACAGCACAGACCATAACCGTTTCGGGCCTTTCATTTTGCAATGGGCTTGATATAATTTCAGAGGAGAACAATTACTTTGGCATTGGGCACAGTCAGTCAACCGGCAGATTTTTTGTGTTCAATTTTGGGAATTCGCTGGCTTCAAATCCCACGATTTTATCACCGGCAGGGATTCCGGCATTGAATTATATTTGCAATGTAGCCTACCGCGACTGCAGTGGTGCATATGCATTTCTTACCGATAATTCAGGACGACTGGTAAGAGTTAATTTTGGTAATTCCTTTTCAAATCTAAGTCCAGCGGTTACCAACAATCCGATTCCAAACGGATTTTCAGCCTCCGCTATGTCGGTTTTAGAAGACAGGGGAAGAAAATTGATTCTGGCCGGCGGCTTAAATAACGGTCAGGTGAGTCTGCTGAATTTTGGAAATTCTTTTCAAAATAGTTTTTCGATAATCTCACCCGAGGGCCTGCCCACATCGGTTTATGGATTGTCTAAAACCCTGTTTAATGCCAACGGCTCATCCACTTACCTGTATACCACCCTGAATGGCGGGTTGGGCAGAATCAATTTTCCCGGAGGCAACTGCCTTCTGCCGGGTGGAGCAAAAGGTTTTTCACCTCCGGTAGTTTCATCGGCCGGAGCCGGAAAAATTTACATCACTTACAAGATGGTCCGGCCTGCCGGCGATGAAGTCTATAGCTCTGATTCTGTGGTGGTTTTAAGTCAAAGCTCTTCCAGCCCATTTCCCTCTCTTGACTTTCTGGCCGACGATCAGTGCCCCTCAAAACCAACCCGCTTTATCCCGATTTTAAACCCAACAGGCAATTATTCGTACAGATGGGCCTTCCCCGGAGGCATCAGCTCAAATCAGGCTATTGCTACAAGGCAATTTCCCGATACCGGCATTTATCCCGTATCATTTACCGTCAGGGGACAGGCCGGATGCGGCGTTTCCACCATTACCAAAAATGTAAGAATTTTCCCCAACCCTTCCCAAACCATCGTTTCTGATTTTACCTTCCCATCTCTGATCTGCACCAAAGATTCCATTCTGTTCTCTGACGCATCGAGCCCGAATTCAGCCACAAAACGCTGGCTTTGGGATTTTGGAAACAACCAACTTTATACTTCAAAAAATGTAAAAATTTATTTCCCCATTTCTGCAGCAGGGCAAACCCTTCAGGTTTCTTTTAAAGCATCCGACAGCAGCGGCTGCGGTACGGCAGTTGTTAAACCGGTCATTCCCAAACTTGGTCCGGATCTGTTGTTTTCGACTTCTCAGTTTTGTGTTGGTCAGAATACCGCCTTCCAGAATCTGACGCCAAACCCGGCTTCGGTAAATTTTCTCTGGACTTTTGGCGATACGGCCAGCGGATCAGCCAATACCAACCCAAGCGGGCAGCCCCAGGTTCAGCACCTGTTTTCTGACACGGGATTATACAAAGTAAGTCTTCGGGGCATTACAGCTAATGGCTGTACCAGCCTAATTTATAAAGATGTACGGGTTTTTGAGAATCCCATAGCCGGGTTTTCTTTTCCTTCTTTTGCTGCCCCGGGCGCCCCTGTTAATTTCTCCAATTCCACCATAGCCAGAAGACAATCCTTGCAAAGCATTCTATGGAACTTCGGCGATCCTGCTTCGGGGACCAACAATACCTCTGCTGCCCTGAATCCAAGCCATGTGTATGCTTCCACGGGCACCTATCCGGTTACGCTTTCCATTACTACCAACCAAAACTGCAGCGGACAAATTTCCAGGCCTGTTTTGGTGTATCCTGCTTGCCCCCAGATATCGGTTACCAAACTTCCTTCGGCAAGCGGGGACTTTGATACCCTCACTCTGAACAACAATACCAATCTGGTATCTGCTACTAACATTGATTTTTGTGCCGGAGACCTGGAGTTCACACCTATACTGCAAACCCAGCAAACCGGAACACCTCCGATTGCAAATGCCGGTCAACTTATTCCGGTAAAAGACGGCAACCAATGGACTGGCTTTATTCCTTCACCTCCGGGCAATGCAACGGTTTTATGGAAAGCGAATTTCGGCAATAGCCTCAACAACGATATTTCCAATTTCTCCTCCAGCCTCGGCTCGTTGCAGTCACGCTTTCCCAGCCCGGT
>JBIKMV010000273.1:0-3381 GCA_044359055.1 Catalimonadaceae bacterium | reverse complement strand
ATTTTCCCCAATCCTACGGATGGCAATTCCTTTTTGAATTGGGAATCGGAATCGGAGGGCATAATGGAGTTGGAAGTCAGAGAAACCGGTGGACGGGTGGTGCGTATTCAACACATCTCGGTAACAAAAGGCAGGAACCAATTGGAATTGAACAAAGGCAATTTACCCTCCGGAATTTATTTTCTGAAAGTTAGGACCGGAAATAAACAGCTGTTTTTCAAGTGGATCCTGAAGTAAACGGGCCCGGCAACAATTCCATCTCTGTCCGGCCCTTCATTCTCTCCTTCCCGAATAACTACCCCTTATAAAAAGCCCGAATGGTGTCGCAGATGTAATCCACCTGCTCGTCCTGCAACTCATAAAACAGAGGCAGGCGCAGCAGCGTGTCTGTGTAGCGGTCTGTTTCCGGCAGAGGGCGTCCGTCGTGGCTGGCCTGAAAATAAGGAGCGGCATGCAAACTGATGTAGTGGAACACGGCATTGATACCGGCCGATTTCAGGTTTTCAATCAATCGGGTCCGCTCTTCCAGATTCCGGCAAAGGATATAAAACATGTGGCCGTTTTGGGTAGCAAAGCTGGGCAAAACGGGCCTTTTCAGGTAACCTGCACTTTCCAGGTCCTGCAGGTTGCTGAAGTACCGGTTCCAGATGTGGATGCGCCGGTTCTGGATGTCTTCCAGATTTTCGAGCTGGGCATATAAAAAAGCGGCAATGATGTCGCTGGGCAGGAAACTCGATCCGATATCCACCCAGTTGTACTTGTCTACCTGCCCCCTGAAAAATGCAGAGCGATTGGTACCTTTTTCTCGAAGAATTTCTGCCCTGTCGGCATATTCGGTATTGCCGATGGCAAGCATGCCGCCTTCTCCGGCCATGATGTTTTTGGTTTCATGAAAAGAAAAGCAACCCAGATCGCCGCAGGCACCCAGAGGTTTTTTGCCCTCCCTGCCTATGAACCAGGAATCTATGGCCTGTGCGGCATCTTCTACCACTTTCAGGTTGTATTTGCGGGCCAGATCGTTGATTTTATCCATATCCGAGGCCACTCCGGCATAATGTACGGGCACGATGGCCTTGGTTTTGTCGGTAATGACCTCTTCGATTTTGTCTTCATCTATGCCCGGATGGTCGATACGGCTATCTACAAACCGGATATTTGCTCCCCGGAGGGCAAATGCATTGGCGGTAGAAACAAAAGTGTAGGAGGGAACGATGACCTCGTCGCCGGGCTCTATCCGAAGGAGAAGGGCAGCCAACTCCAGTGCATCGGTGCAGGAGGTGGTAAGCAGCACCTTGGGAAAGCCGTATTTTTCCTCCATCCACTGATGGCATTTTTTGGTAAAAATACCGTCACCGCTGATTTTTCCGGACAATACTGCCTGATAGAGGTAGTGGGCTTCTTTGCCGGTGAGGTATGGTTTGTTGAAACCGATCTGTGTCATTTTTCTTCTAAAATTGCTAATCCGAAACCTGTTTTTCCGTACTGGTTTCCATTGTACAACAAATAAAGTTTATCCCTGAACCTGAAAACATTGGGGTATTCGATAGATTCTGAATCCCAACCGCTTTCAGAAACTGTGATTCCTGCATTTTCATCTTCCCTTTTCCAGGCAAAACCATCAGAAGACCAGGCTGTTCCTATTCTGTATTTATCAGAATATTCACTGGCCCTGAAGGAATAAAACATCCTGTAACCCTCATCCATCCGGATGACGCAGGGCTTTGAAATGGCATATTCGCCCGGATGCTCAAGCCCGATATGCACTTCACCGCTGCGTTGCCAGTTTATTCCGTCGGCACTCTCCGCATACTTGATGACATGGGCCATTTCATGTTGTTCCGTTCCCCAGGAAAGATTAGAGCCATACCACATGCGAAATCGGCCATTTTCCTGCAACACGCAGGGATAGGAAACGGTGAAGGGGTCGAGGTGGTGGCGATCCATAATTGGAGCCCGGCTGTACTTACGAAAGGGGCCATCCGGATGGTCTGCCACAGCAAGTCCGATGGTGTTGAGCCAGGGCACACAGGTTCGCAGATTCCAACCCAGGTAATACAAAAGATATTGATTTCCGTGCTGAAGAATCCAGCTCATGGATACCCCGTCGTCGTCGAAATATCCGGGCGTTCCGCGGGAAAGCAGAGGCTCTATGCTTATGGCTTTTACGGCAAAATCATGGTCAAAATCCACATCTGCCCAGGCGATAGAGGCCTTTTGATTTTCGTTTCTGCTGGAAAAATAAACCCGGACTATGCCATCTTTTTCCGATAAAGGCATTGCAACCGGATTGGCTGCGTGCGAGTGCATCCATTCCGAATGTTTGTCGGGTGAAAAAATCAGTCCCAGCTTTTTCCAGACCATGAAATCAGGTTTTTATTTGGCTTTACTTTTTCTCGATGCTCTGAAAGAGTTGACATTTTCGGCCGGCCGGTTTCCGTACCCAAGGAGCATATTCAGAAACGGGTCTTCTGCATACCGTCCCCCGAGTACTGCGGGAAGATCAATCTGCTGCCTGATGATGGCCCGGGCATACAGGTGGTTGACTCCCCGCCGAATATGATCTGACCTGTTGTAGCCTGCTTTATGAAATAGCATACTGTCAAAAAGCACGGCAGAACCGGCAGGGGCTTTTATTTGAATTCCGTGTTTTTCGAGGTAAACTTCCGATGGCAGATAGGGTATTTTGTGGGAAAAAGGCAAAATGATGGTGCCCCCGTTTTCTTCGGTAAAAGCATCGAGGCAATAAAACACATTGCAGCCTATGGCCTCAGAGGATACCCAGTTTTGATAAGGCAAATCCCTGTGCCAGCTGCTTTGATGGTGTTCTTCTTTGGGCATGTTGATGATGCCGTTCTGAAGATGAAGAACATAGTAATTTCCCAAAATGGCCTCAGTAAACTCCATAATTTCGGGTTTACGGGCGAGCTGGAGATAGGGGTCGGAATAAACCAATAGAGCTCTTGCCAAAAATTCCTCGTTTATCGCTTGCAGGTTTGCCTTTCCAAATTCCTGCTCCTGAATGGCATAAACACGGTCCAGCTCATCCTTAAGCAAGCCAATTTCATCCGACTTGAGAACATTTTCAATAACGGTGTAGCCCAGATTTTGAAATTCTTCCAAATGGTAGTCTTTTATGGTCTGTGCCTGACTTGTCCGGTTTGCTCCGTAGGATTTAATCATTTCTGTCTTTCGTTAATTCAAAATACAATACCATGCTGTTCCTGTTGGCAGAAAACCACTTTTGCAACAGGTGGAATGGCCACAATACCAAGGGATTCAGGATTAAGCCAAACACAAAAGGAAAGGTGGTTTTGAACGGTACCTCTCTGTTGCCAGTATAAACTGTACGCTCCCGGAGGGATAAATTCAGTTTTTCGGCTT
>JBIKMV010000075.1:0-12100 GCA_044359055.1 Catalimonadaceae bacterium | reverse complement strand
TATTCCGGAAGCCCCGGATCTGACTTTTGAGGTCTCCACGGGCAATCAGGTGACCGCACTGCCGCAGTCGTTTACCTGCGGAGCTACGGTTTCCGAGCTCACAGAGAATCCGGCTCCTCAGAATATAAGCCTGTCCGCCAATGGTATCCTGACCAGTTTTCCGGATTTTACCACCCAAAATTTTCAGCTCAAATATCGCATTTGCACCAGTACCAACCTGTGTGATACAGGCAGGATTACCCTGAACATCAGACCGGATTCCGGATTTTGCCGCAGCCGGTTCCTTCCTGCCGACGACGAAATTTTCATCTTATCCAATGTGGTGAGAAGGTCGATTCAATACGACTCTCTCTACCGCAATGATCCCCCAACTTGTCCCGATGATTTGATCTACGAAAGCCTTGCCATTGTTTCGGGCCCGAACCATGGCACTGCCGAACTGAGGTCGAATATACAGGGGCGGTTCGTTCGGTATACCCGCAATCCAGGCGCTCAGGCCCCAAAAGATTCGCTGCTGTATTCCGTCCGGTCCAGATCAGGTAAAACTGCTCTGGTTAAACTTTTCTTTAAAATCAAACCGTAAATTGTTCATTGTTAAACTTTTAAAATTCAAATTGTCATGAAAAGAGTAATTAATTCTGTTCGAAATCTGACCTTATCCTTGGTGATGGGTCTGCTGACCCTGGGTCATGCATGGGCACAAGACCCCTGCAAGCTCCGTATTGTGGCTACTGTGTCGCAATCCAATCCGCTGATGGTACAGTTTAAGGCACTGCCGAAAGACTCCAATGCCATCCCATGTTTTTCCCCCAATACGGTGTATAACTGGAACTTTGGGGATGCCGGAACAGGTACCGGCAGCGTGGTAAACCATAATTACAATCAGGGAGGGACATACTTGGTCTGTGTTTCTGCCAATACTGTTCAGGGTGTACCGGTGACAAAATGCGATACACTGATTCTTAGTACAGTACCGCCTTTCTGCCAGTTTACTTTTACCTATCAGCCTGCCCTTCCCGCGGTGCCCCTGACTCTGCAGTTTACTGCCACAGGGGGTTTTGTAAGCAACAACTGCTACCAGCCCGGTTCGGCCTACATCTGGACCTGGGGTGACGGCACCACCACCACCACCACCAATCCGGCCAGTGCTACCCATACATTCCCCGCTCCGGGAAACTACAATGTATGCCTTCGGGGTACCACAGTAAACGGACTGGTTTATCAGTATTGCAGTGCTGTTACCGTTAGCGGCCCGGTACAAAATGCCCAATTTGCAGGGCAGGTTTTCTCAGGTGGTGCCTGTGAGCCTTCACAAAAACGATTTCACTTTATTTCTCTGGACGGACAGGTTCATATCGAAGATTCTACTATCGGATGGATGGATAGTTGTTATTACTTCTTCTCGGTTCCCTCGCAGCCTGCCCGCAATTATGTGATTTGGGCCGAACCGGTTGGAAATCCGTCCTATCTTCCTACTTATTTGGGTGATGTGCTGTATTTTTCAGAGGCTACAGTTCTTTCCAATCCTACGAACCTGAACCTGACTTCATATCAGCCTCCCATCAACCTGATTCCTGATATGTATGACTCTCTGGTTCTGGATTCTATCCAGCCTCCCGGTTTGATAACAGGGAATGTAGGCGGCAGCGGCATGGTGGTAAACAGCACGCTCGGCAATCAGCCCACCTCTATTGCCTTCAATTACGCTCTTGCAAGGGTGTTGATTCTGACCCAGTCCGGACAACCGGTTGCAGCAGTATCCATCAATCCCGATGGCTCTTATACCAGCCCTGCCCTTCCCCCGGGAAACTACACCATCCGCATAGAGCATCCTTTGGTACCCACCCAGATTTCGCAGGTCAGCATTACCCCGACTTCTCTGAACCGTGTGGCCAACTTTTCTGTGAGCAGTACCGGCGTCAACACTGTGACATCCAATCAGAATCTGCTGAAAGCCGGCAAGCTGAAAGTATATCCCAATCCGGCCAAAGACCTCGTCAGGGTATTTGGAGTAAAAGGAAATGTTCAGTTTGTGAATATGCAGGGAAAAATAGCATTGGAAAGTCCTGCCGAATCGGCCATATCCGTTGCCGAACTGCAGCCCGGAGTGTACATGCTGAAAGGAATGGATGATAAAGGAAATGTGATGATTTCCCGGCTTGTAATTCAATAAGCAAAGAACCTTGATCTGCTAATCAACCACAGCAAGGGCAGTCCTTCGGGGATGCCCTTGCTTTTTCAGTTTTTCGCAGGAGTGATACAGTGAAGAAACATTCTGAACAAGAGTTACTGAATGGATGTATGGCCCAAAAGCCGGAAATGCAAAGAGCACTGTATCAACAATTTGCACGAACTATGCTGGGGATTTGCCTGAGATACCTCAAAGATACTATGGAAGCCGAGGATGTACTTCAAACCGGGTTTATGAAAGTATTTGATAACCTCCACACCTTCCGGGGAGGCTCACTGGAAGGCTGGATGAAAAGGATCTTCGTGCGGGAATCCATTGACCAGTTCAGACGGAATAAACGCAGTGTTTTTTTGTTCAGCGAAGAACCTGAAGCTGCAGTTGCTCCTGATTTGGACGACATCACCTCCCAAATGGCTGCCGAAGAAATTGTACAGCTCATTCAAGGACTGCCCGAGGGATGCAGACTCGTTTTTAATCTCTTCGCTGTAGAAGGCTACAACCACAAAGAAATTGCCGGATTACTCGGTATTTCCGAAGGGACCAGCAAATCACAGTATTTCAGATCAAAAGAACTCCTGAAAGAGAGAATATTCGCAAGGGAAAATGGATAAGGAACAAGGAAAACTGGGCAAGAGACTTGAAGGGTTTGGTCAGGAACCCGGCGAGGGCGTTTGGAATGCTCTGGAGGCTAAACTTGCTGCCGGAAGGCGGAAAAGGAGGGCACCTTTGCCCTGGTTTTTGCTTTTTACTGCCGGATTATTGCTGCTCGGCGGGGGAATTTGGCTGGCTTTGCGCCCTGAAAATACCCCGAATCCTTTGGTTCTTCAAAGCCCGGAAACCCGGCTGGCGGGGCAAGAGAAATGGAAAAGCAAGTCCGGAGAACAAGGCCAAAATATCCAAAGCCAACCGGGCAGTACAGATACGAAAAAGCAGACGGAAGATTCAGCTGTTTCACACAAGAAAGCCGACGGTAACAGCCATGCCGACAACCGTAAAGCTACTGAAAATAAGGAATTTATAGCATATTCAACAGCAGGAGAATCACCGAAAGCCGGGAAAACGAAACAGAATAAGGCGGACAAAGGAATTGCCCGTATCCGCAGCAGCCGGACCCTTCCTCAGGGCATATTTTCTGTGAAAGGAACCAGGCAGACCAGAAACCGGAAAGGCCAAGCAGAGCCCGGCAAAGCCCAAGCCATTCCTGAAAACGAACCTAACATCAGGCTTATTTCTGCAGGAAAGGAGCAGCAAAAAAACCAAGCAGAGCTGTCGCCTGCCGAAACTGCCCAAAAGACAGAATTGCCTGAAAAAAGACAAGAGGCCGCAGGGGATATTGGGGCAGAGCGCGTGGATTCTGCGGTGCAAAATAAAATGCAGGTAGAGGCCGACAGCAGCACAAGGCTTGTTCGGGAAGCGAAGCAATTGCATGGCCATTCATCAAAGGACCGTCCGGACAGCCTCATGGCCAAAGCATCGGCGGGATGGAGGAAGGAGCTGATGCTTTCCTTTCGGGTGCCGGTGTCCGGCACTTTGGTAATCAATCCATCGGGTTCTCTTCCCGGCCTTACATCACCCGAAAACGGCAAGGCCTATGCCAGGTCAATGGCAGAAGCCAACTTCAGAATAGGCAAAGAAATTTTGCCGTGGCTGGCCATAGGATCTCAATTGGGTGTTTTCGTTCAGCGTGATGTCTTCAGTTTCCAAAAGAATTCTGCCACTGAGAATCAGTTCATCGTGCAGGGCAATCAATTGATTATCAGTAAAAAAACAGATGAAAAAGATGGTTTTGATGAAACCATGCGGCTGGGTACACAGGCCGGACTTGGTCTTGATTTGAAGGGCGGAAGGCAATTGCCTGAATTCCGGTTTTGGACAGGTGCGTATTTCACTGTGGTCGGCAAAAGCCGTTATTCCTGGGCAGGCAAAGTTTCCGACAGCCGGTCAGGATTTGGTTTCACAGGTTGGTATGTTCAGGTTTCAGCCTGCAAGCAATTCACAGTCGGGGGACACAGATTTTGGGTGGAGCCGCAGTTTTTGTACTTGCCGGACGAGAGCTTCCGATACCGGGAAGGGCATACCCGGCAAGTCAATTATTTTGGAATTGGTTTGGGTCATCGTTGGTAATCCCGGTGGTTCTGGGCTTCGGAAATGAATCGCCATCAGCCATCCGGACAATGTAATGGCCTGTTGACCTTCAGGGATTTTTCTTTCCTCCTGTGGTGCCCGATTCAAAATAATCTTCCATTTTTGGGCCTGTAATCATCACATGGACCCCAAAAACCAAGACCCGCAGGAACTGAATGTCTGGCTTCGCCGCGTGAGTGAGCTATCCTATGAAAATGTGGAAAAGGGCATCGGCGGGCCTTTTGCAGCACTCGTAGTCAGAAATGGGAAAATTATAGCAGAAGGCACCAACCGGGTGCTTGCCGATCAGGACCCTACCGCCCATGCCGAGGTTACGGCCATCCGCAATGCCTGCAAAGTCCTTGGAAATTTTCAGCTTGATGATTGTGTATTGATATCCTCTTGTGAGCCCTGTCCGATGTGCCTCGGTGCCATTTATTGGGCCCGGCCTATGGCGGTTTATTTCTGCAACGACCGCAAAGAAGCTGCCGAAATCGGTTTCGACGACAACCTGATTTATTCTGAAATCAATCTGCAGCCCGCTGAGCGAAAAATCCCTTTTATCCCTGTTCATTTTGCCGAAGCTCAAAAAGCTTTCAGGCTCTGGAAGGAGAAAGAAGACAAAACCCGATATTGATAACTTTGCCTTAATTTCAAATGCCCCAAATCTTACGCCTCATTTTTTTTACCTTCATTACTTTGATGGTTTTTTCTCTTCCTGCCTATCCGCAGATAGAGATGACCAGTTTTTCGGCTACCAGCAGGGGCGGCGTTTCCACTCCGCTGGCCACCGATTATCAGGCACAGGGCATCAATCCGGCGAATCTGGCACTGAAACCAACATTTGAAGGATTCAACAATACTCTGGGACTTGGCGAGCTGGGCCTTTCGGTTTATTCCGATGCCCTGAGCAAAATCAATTTGAATCAGGCACTTTTTGATCCCAATAAAAAATTTACCCCTTCAGAAAAAGCCGAGGCGGCCCGTGATTTTACCAGCAAAGGTGTTTCTTTCAATATGGATTTTTTGTACGGAGGATTTGCTCATCAAAGGAAGGACGGGGGTGCAGGCTTCTGTTTTACCATGCGGGAACGAGCCCAGTGGTATTCCAGATTCAGCGAAAAAGCCGCTCAGATTTTATTTAATGGTTTCAATGCGCAGTTTCAGGTAGGGGAATTGGTCCGTCCCTATTTCGATTCGCTGCTTACCAAAGTAGTATTCAATCCGGTTACCAATTCTATTGAAATAGATACCCTCGGCGCTATTGCCACCTTACCCCAAACCCTTACCCAAATCCTGAACGGAACCCGGATCTCTATGGCCTGGTCACGGGAGTACGGCGTTTCCTATGGCATGACAGTGATCGATAATTTTGATTTCAAACTGAATGCCGGCATCGGTGCCCGGTATATTCAGGGAATTGCAAATATGGACATTGAGTCAGACGGTAAAAGTCTGAAGGCTTTTATTTCGGCCTCTCCCTGGTTTGGAATCAAATTCGGGCAGAATGGGCAGCTGCAATCGGCTTCCGATTCGGTGAACAGTGGCTTTTTGCCCAAGCCTGCTGGTGATGGTTTTGGTATGGACCTCGGTCTGACGGCCGTGTTCAAAGACAAATTCAGGATTTCTGCCGCCATCACCGATTTCGGTTCCGTCAATTACAAAACCAATGTTTTTACAGCTTCTGATACCTTTCTCACCAGTCTGACCACCAGAGGATTTACCAATTATGATTTTTTTCTGAATGCTCAGCAGTTCGATGGATTTCAAAAGGACCTGATCAAATGGGATGGCTTGAAAAACCGGGCTCAGTTTTTGCCTACAAAGTTCCGCTTCGGAGCTGCAGTGGTGAAAAAGAATATGCAGGCCGGAGTGGATCTGGTGGTGCCGCTGAACGATCGGGCGGGCAATTTTCAAAAGCCTTTCGTATCCCTGGGCGGAGAGGTACGCATTCTCGGATTCCTTCAGCTGGGATCGGGTATAATGTTTGGAGGCAATTATACCAGCACACTCATCCCTTTCGGAATTACATTGGTAACAGGCGGAGGTTTCTGGGAAATGGGCATTGCCTCCCGGGATATTTCCACCTTTTTGAAAAAGTCGAACCCGATGCTGTCTCTCACCACCGGAATGCTGAGATTTCGGTTTTAATCCTGTATAAAACTGTTGAAATCAATCTAAAGCCAGCTTTTTTGAACCTGAACACTGTTTTTCGTTTTCTTACTTTTTTGGGGTTTTACGCCCTGCCTCTGCTGCTTTCTGCCCAGCCTACCACCACAGGAACCCTCAAGGGAACCGTAACCATCAACTCCGAACCACTTCAGGGGGCTTTCATTCGGATTAAGAATCTGCAGAGAGGCACACAGTCGGATGGTGCCGGGAAATTTTCTCTGCGGCTTCCTGCAGAAATACCGCTGAACATTGAAGTTTCCCTCCTTGGGATGAGAACCATAGAATATACCATTATCCTGAAGGCAAACGAAATCCGGCAGCTCAATGCCGAGATGGAAGAAGAGGTGAAAGAGAGTCAGACCGTGGAGATTACTGCCAAAAAAGACCTTCGGGACCAGGTCAGCATTGTAACACTGGACCCGAAAATTGCGAAACTTATGCCTTCGCCCTTCGGCGATTTCAACAAAGTTCTGGCCACGCTTCCGGGGGTGGTGAGCAACTCTGAATTGTCTTCCACCTACTCGGTGCGGGGTGGCAATTACAATGAAAACCTGGTGTATGTCAATGATATGGAGATTTACAGGCCTTTCCTCATTTCCGCCGGCCAGCAGGAGGGGCTCAGCTTTATCAATCCCGATCTGGTGAAGTCGGTTGAATTTTCCACGGGTGGCTTTCAGGCCCGCTATGGCGATAAATTGTCTTCTGTCCTCAATGTGCAGTACAAAAGGCCCCGCAAATTCGGCGGCAGTGCCTCGCTTGGTATTCTGGTTCAAACGGGCCACGCAGAAGGCGCCGATTCTTCCGGCAGGTTTTCTTATGTGCTGGGAATCAGGCGAAAAGATGCCCGATATTTATTCGGTGCAAGCAAAATCATCAAAGGCCTGGATGTGCAGGGCGAATACCTGCCGCAGTTTGTGGATGCACAAAGTTATGTAACCATTGACCTCACACCTTCCCGAATCCGGAAAGACCAGCCTGACCGTACCACTCTGGGCATTCTCAATGCCTACTCCCGAAACCGGTATCTCGTCCGGCCCGCCAGCCGTGAAACGCAGTTTGGTACCATTCAGCGGGTTCTGAGGTTGTACACCGCCTACATCGGTGAAGAATACATGTACTACGACACCTGGCAAAGCGGCCTAAAACTCAGCCACAAATGGAACCAAAACTGGAAGTCGGACCTCTCGGCCTCCTTTGTTTCTACCGTGGAAAGGGAGCGGGTAGATGTAGAGGGGGGGTACCGCCTTTGTGATGTAGAGACCAATTTTTCGAAATCCAATTTTAACCAATGTGTTTTTACCCGGGGGGTAGGCACGGAGTACCGCTATGCCCGGAACCGGCTTGAAGGCCGCATATACCAGCTCATGCAGCGCAATTATCACCAGAAAGATTCGGGCGATTTTGTCACCGAGTTTGGCTGGAATGCTTCACTCGAAGACCTCAGTGATCAGTTATACGAATATCAGTTTGTAGATTCTTCTGATTTTGTCAAAGTCAGTAAGCCATTGATTTCCAACCAAAACCTGAATTCACTTCGCCTGGGTGCCTACGCCCAGCAAACCTGGCAGATCAGTCCCCAAGCCTCATTGCATTACGGAATCAGGGCCTCTTACTGGACCCTGAATAAGGAGTTGATTGTGAGCCCCCGGATGCAGTTTTCCTGGAAACCCGACTGGAAAAAGGATTGGGTTTTTAAGGCCTCCGCAGGGATATATCAACAGCAGGCATTTTATCGGGAATTGCGTGATTTTCAGGGAAATGTAAACCGGGACCTGAAGGCACAGAAGAGCTATCAGGGCGTATTGGGGGCCAATTGCCGATTTACCCTTTGGAACAGAGAGTTTCAGTTTAATCAGGAGGTATACGGCAAATACCTTTGGGATGTGGTACCCTATGATATGGACAATGTCCGCATCCGCTATTATGGAAAAAACAATGCCACAGCATATGCCATCGGGTATGACATGCGGATAGGGGGCGAATTTATCAAAGGTGCCGAAAGCTGGTTCAGCCTTGGGGTAATGAGCACCAGAGAAAATGTGGAGGGCGACGGCAAAGGCTACATCCGCCGACCCACCGACCAAAGGGTGACCCTTGGCATATTCTTTCAGGACCATTTGCCCAAAAATCCGAGTGCCCGCATGTACCTCAATCTGGTGGTGGGAACCGGACTTCCATTCGGGCCTCCGAATAGTTTGGAAAACCGTGCTGCCCTGATTTCGCCTGCCTACCGCCGCGTGGATATTGGTTTTTCAAAAGTAATTTCTCTGGGAAACAATGCTACCTGGGTGGGTAAGCGCTTCGAATCCATCTGGTTGGGCCTGGAATTTCTGAATCTGATCGGGGCCGAAAATACCATTTCATACACCTGGATAAAGGATGTGTTTGATACGCAGTATGCCATTCCCAATACCTTGTCTACCCGCTTTGTAAATTTCAGGGTGCAGGTCAAGTTTTAATTCCAGGAAAACCAATTGCCACGCTTTACTCCGGCAGCGGAATAACCGATTTTTTCATGATTTTTGCCCCCCGGTAGCTGCGGCAAATTCCGGTCGAAATAAGATTTCATGAATTCAGGCGAATACAATCACAAAGCCATTGAAGAAAAATGGCAGGCCTTTTGGGCTGAAAACGAGACCTTTAAAACAGAATCTGAAACCTCTCCCAAGCCCAAATACTATGTGCTGGATATGTTTCCCTACCCTTCGGGAGCGGGGCTCCATGTGGGCCATCCCCTGGGATATATTGCATCCGACATTGTCGCCCGTTACAAAAGAGCCCAGGGATTCAATGTTTTGCATCCCATGGGCTTCGATTCTTTTGGTTTGCCTGCCGAGCAGTATGCCATAGAAACCGGTCAGCATCCGGCTCTTACCACCGAAAAAAATATTGAGAACTACAAGCGCCAACTGAAGAAAATCGGTTTCAGCTACGATTGGAGCCGGGAGGTAAGGACCTCAGATCCTGAATACTACAAATGGACGCAATGGATTTTTATTCTTCTTTTTGAGAGTTGGTATAACCAGAAAAGCGACAAGGCAGAACCCGTTTCGGTTCTGAAAGCAATCTTTGAGAAAGAAGGCAACCGCCAGGTTGAGGCAGCCTGCGACGAAGAAGTTCCGTCCTTTTCGGCAGAAGACTGGAATCAATGGGCCGAAAATAAAAAGGGAGAGATTTTACTCCACTATCGGCTTGCCTATGTTGCAGACACCTTTGTAAACTGGTGTCCGGCCCTGGGAACCGTTCTGGCCAATGATGAAGTAAAGGACGGATTTTCGGAGCGCGGCGGCCACCCGGTAGAGCGCAAGAAAATGCGGCAATGGAGCCTTCGGATTACCGCCTATGCCGACAGGCTTCTGCGGGGACTCGATACACTCGACTGGAGCGATGCCGTAAAAGAAATGCAGCGAAACTGGATTGGCAAATCTCAAGGCGCCAGTTTATGGTTTGATACAGAGGGACTTAATGAAAAAATAGAGGTCTTCACCACCCGGATTGATACCGTTTTTGGGGTAACCTTTCTTTCGTTGGCCCCCGAACATCCTCTGGCAGAAAAAATTACCACACCCGACCGAAAAGCAGAAGTAGATGCCTATCAGGCTGCATCACGACTCAAATCGGAGCGGGACCGAATGGCAGATGTGAAAACCATTTCAGGGGTATTTACAGGTGCTTATGCCATCCATCCATTCAATGGAGAAAAGATACAGATCTGGATTGCCGATTATGTACTTGCCGGCTATGGAACAGGTGCTGTAATGGCTGTTCCAAGTTCAGATACAAGAGATTATGCTTTTGCCCGGCATTTCGGGCTTCCTGTTATTCAGGTTCAGACAGGTCCGAAAACCGATATTTCAAAGGAGGACTTCGATCCCAAAGCCGGCACCATGATCAACTCCGGTTTTCTGAATGGACTGCCTGTAAAGGAGGCCATAGCCAAAGCTGTGGCCCATGCCGAGGA
The DNA here is from genome assembly GCA_044359055.1 of Catalimonadaceae bacterium. Classification (GTDB taxonomy): domain Bacteria; phylum Bacteroidota; class Bacteroidia; order Cytophagales; family Flexibacteraceae; genus CAMDMI01. The sequence goes on along the minus strand of JBIKMV010000075.1, from coordinate 1,652 downwards.
AACCGGCAAAGGGAAGGGCAAAATCAATTACCGCATGCGGGATGCCATATTCGGCAGGCAGCGGTACTGGGGCGAACCTGTACCCGTATACTTCCGGGATGGTGTTCCCAAGGTATTGAATGACAGTGAATTGCCTCTCATTCTTCCGGAAATTGATGAATACAAACCTACCGAAACCGGCGAGCCCCCGCTTGGAAGGGCCAAGGACTGGAAATACCGGGGTGTGTTTGAATACGAGCTCAGTACCATGCCCGGATGGGCGGGTTCATCCTGGTACTTTTTGCGCTACATGGATCCGGGAAATATGGGAAAGCCCTTTTCAGAATCTGCCGAAAAGTACTGGCAGTCAGTGGATCTGTACATGGGAGGAACAGAGCATGCCACAGGCCACCTGTTGTACAGTCGCTTCTGGCATAAGTTTTTGAAAGACAGAGGTTTTGTAAGTACTGAAGAGCCCTTTCAGAAACTGGTGAATCAGGGGATGATACAGGGCCGTTCGAATGTGGTGTACCGCCTTTCGGGTGCAAATACATTTGTTTCCAAGGGCCTGATCGGCAATCGGGAGGTATCAAACCTGTATGTGGATGTGAACATTGTGAAAAATGACATTCTGGATACAGAGGCATTTAAAAAGTGGCGTTCCGATTTTGCTGACGCCCGCTTTGAGCTTGAAGATGGCCAGTACATATGCGGTTGGGAGGTCGAAAAAATGTCGAAATCCAAGTACAATGTGGTCAATCCGGATACCATCTGCGAGCAGTATGGTGCCGACACCCTCCGCTTGTATGAGATGTTTCTCGGGCCTTTGGAGCAATCCAAACCCTGGAATACCAACGGGATAGAAGGTGTTTACAGATTTCTGCGTAAACTCTGGAACCTGTTTTCCGTCACCGGTGGCAGGGCAGTACTTTCGGATGCCGAACCCTCAAAAGAAGAACAGAAGGCCCTACACAAAGTCATCAAAAAAACCAGAGAAGACATTGAAAATCTGTCGCTTAACACTTCAGTTTCCTCCTTCATGGTGGCAGTAAATGAACTATCGGCCCTCCGGTGCAACAAAAAGTCTGTCCTTACCGGCTTGCTCGTGGTGATTGCCCCCTATGCACCCCACATTTGCGAAGAATTGTGGGAGGCTTCGGGTATGAAAGGCTCTGTTTCCCATGCTGCTTTCCCTGATTTCGATCCTGCCTTTCTCACAGATGATGAGGTCGAATATCCCATTTCGGTTAATGGAAAAGTAAGGGCCAAGTTGATTGTGCCTGCGGATACCCCTGCAGCCGATATTGAAACTCAGGCACTGGCCTTGGAATCGGTACAGAAATGGATGGAAGGCAAGCCGGCCAGGAAGGTCATCGTAGTGCCCAAGAAAATTGTGAATGTGGTGATTTAGAAATATTTATAGCCAATTCATTCCGAAAGTAAAGTCCCAAAAAATCGCATGCCAAGCTTGTTCGACATCATGGGCTTCTTTTTCGGGGCTTCAGTTTTGCTCCTGCTTCAGCATGCAGGAACAGAAATCTTCCGGTTTGTACTCAGGGAAGAGGGCTTAAAGCGGTATGCATCCATTTTTGCATTGATTTTCTGGGCTTCATTGGCTGCTGCCATTTTTTCAAAATTCAATTCCTGCCTGCTCTTTGTTCCCTTTTTGTTTT
>JBIKMV010000074.1:0-12122 GCA_044359055.1 Catalimonadaceae bacterium | reverse complement strand
TTTTACCGAAATTTTTGTGCCTTTCGGACATTCTTTCCAGTAAATTTCCGAAGGCTGCTTCTTTTTAGGCAGGTCGGTGGCGGCCAGATTGGGTTTTCGGGCCAGATCCAGGACAGCATTGCTGCACCGGGTGCGGTGGGGTTTTATGGATATGCCGATGTAATGGATGTCTTCGCTCAGCAGATTGGTCCGGTAAATCCGGCCTTGCTCGCCTTTTTCCAGAAGAAATGACATGACAATATCCACCGGTTCGCCCGAGCCCTGATAGTAATTTTCGGCCACAAAGGCAGAAGCAGGAAAAAACTGCTTTACCCGGTCTTCGAATTTTACGCCGCTTGAGCTCACATGTCCCTGCAAGCCACTGAAGCCCATGTCTTTGGCATGAAGGAAGGAAGATTTATAGAGTGAAAAAGCGGGAACCAGCGGCAACAATCGCTTCTGATTTTTCAGAATTCTGATCAGGTTGCTCACCTCTGCTTCGCCTGTGTCAATTTCTGAAGGAATCATCACCTCGCGGATAAAACCTTGGGGATCATACCGGACAAGGTTACACAGGGCCACAACATATTTTTCGTTTTCCGACAGATAAAATTCCCGGGCTGCGGTATGGAGTCCGGCATATTTCTCCTGTAAAAACAATGATTTGAGTGATTGCCCTGAAAGGCCGAAAACAGAATAGGAAGACAGCAACAGGTACACTGCGCAAATCAAAGTGGGCTTTATGCCAGATTCTGATCTTTTGCCTTCCATGGTAATGCTGTGTTATTAATGCATGAAGCCCTCGTAAAAGTAAACGGTGCGATTCGAAATTTTTTAATTGAAAAGTAATAATTTTATACGCTGCATTTTTATCTGAGCTCGCTGTAGGAGCAGGGACCATTCCCGGTGTATGTATCGGAGCAGGTACAATCCCAAAAAAACAGACAGGACCGGTGTGCAAATTGGCCTGCCTTTGTCTTATAAATACCCCTTTTGTAGATGGGCTGAAAAGCATTTCTTACATTGCGGCCCAAAATGAAATGGTATCATATCCTTATTTTTCTGTTGCCTGCTTGCGGACAAAAAAACGGGTCTGAGCAAGGGGATATCGCCGGAAAATTTAATCTTGCATGGCAAAGCAATGCCCCGGAACTGGTTCTGAAAATCAGGGAAGAGCTGGCCCGTTCCGCAGTAAAGAGCCCGGAAGTGTTGTATGCCAGAGCCTGGCTTGCCGACAGGGCAGGAGATGGCCCGCAGGCCTTAAAAACCGCTGATTCACTGGTTATGGGATATCCCCAATTCGAAAAAGGCTGGTACCTGAGGGCAAATCTGAAGGAAAAGTCCGGTGACCTTGAGGCAGCAATTCAGGATTATGACAAGGCACTGAAAAGAAACCCTGCTTTTGCCGAAGCACTCATCAATCGTGGAAGCCTTCAGTTCAAAACACGGCATTACGACCTTGCCCTGAAGGATTTTGAGAAAGCCCGGTCCATTGTACCCCAAAACAAGCTGGTTGCGATTAATCTGGGCAATGCCTGGATGGCATTTGGCAAACCTGAAAAAGCCTGTCAATTCTGGAAAACTGCTGATTCACTGGGTTATCCGGGTGCTGACACCCTTCTGAAAAAATATTGTTCACCTTAAAACTATTTTTCCGGTTGCCCGATCTCCCTGTTTCTGTATTCTGGCTTTTTCTTCTCCCCGCCTTCAATCTGGGATTGTGGATTGCGGCTCCCGGCAAGCGGTTTGCGGCTGCCCTTATACCGGTTGCCCTGCTGCTGATATTCTGGATGTTTGTGCTTTTTTTTCCCGGGTCTGCATCCTTTTCCTTTAAAGAAAACTGGCTTTTTTCACAGGATTTCAGCATTCAGCTTTTCTTCCTGTCCGACAGCCGGCGTGTTTTCCTTGCCTGCCTCAGCAGTTTCCTTACCCTGCTGATTCAAATGTATTCTCTGGCCTGGCTGCCCTCCGGATCCAATGCCGGGCTGTACCACTTTATGCTTTCGGTTTTTTGCCTGGCCATGACCGGTCTATTTCTCGCCGGCAACTTGTTTACTCTGCTCATTTTCTGGGAGTTGATAGGCTTCAGTTCATATCTTTTGGTACAATTCTGGTACGAAAAATCTGAACCTGTTCTTGCGGGTCTCCGGGTTTTTCTCATAAACAAAGCGGGTGATCTTGCCCTCATTTCCGCACTGGGCCTCCTTCTGGCAGCGGGTATGGGCGATATGGTTTTCCGGTCTGTCCACATCCCCGATGGGGCCGATATATTCTTCCGATCCTCTGCCGGTTCGGTGGTGCTATTCTTTGTGGTTTTGTCGGCCATGGTCAAATCTGCACAGTTCCCCTTCAGTATCTGGCTAAAGCAGGCCATGCAGGGGCCTACTCCGGTATCGGCCCTGCTGCATTCGGCTACCATGGTGGTGGCAGGGGTTTGGCTTATGATTCAGTTGTCTCCGGCCTTCGCACCCGAACTGCAGTGGATGCTTGTGCTTACAGGAGGATTTACTTTTTTGTTTTTCAATGGAATGGCCCTTTTTTCAGGCAGACTGAAAAATATTCTGGCCTATTCTACCATTGCACAATTGGGCATGATGGTATTGGCAGCAGGAAGCGGCAAAGCAGAGGCCTCGCTTTTGCATCTTGTAGCCCATGCCTTTTTCAAAGCAGGCTTATTTCTTATCTGTGGATGGCTCATGCAGCAAACGGCTGAAAAGGTACAGGATTCTGAGGCACAGCAATGCATACCCAATATGAAGGGCCTGCTTTCCCGCAACCCAGTTCTGAAATGGAGTTTCCTGATTTTTCTGTTTAATCTGGCCGGATGGCCGCTCAGTGCCGGGTTTATTTCGAAGGAAATGCTCCTCCCTCCGGTATTTCAGGGGGCTGATGCCCTGCGATGGATTGCCTGGTTTATGTTGCAGGCAGGTTTCGGAATAAGTGCTTTTTATTCCTTCAGACTGGCGCTTTTTCTTGCCTTTTCCGATGCAGATGAGGCTTCTGTTTCCCGGCATTCTTCCAGACTGATCTCCATTCCGGTGGCGGTAATGGCGCTTTTTTGCGGCTTCTGGCTATTTGGGCCCCATCCATTTTCTTCTCATGGTGTCCTGCCGGGCCTCTTAGGTGTGCAGGGAGAAATTGTTTTTCCTGATGTGCTGATGCTGATGGCCGGTACCCTGATGGCCTGGTTTTTTTCAGACAGGCAGGCTTGGAGGGTGATTTCTTTTCCCGGTGGCTTGTCAAGTTCGTTTTCGGGTATGGCGGTTTTTTCAGAAGGAATAAACCGCTCAGCGCAATTTCTTTTTCTGATGGTTCGGGTTGTGAAGCAGACTGAACAAAAAGCTTTGGATAAACCTCTGGATTTTGCGGCAGCAACCTTTCTGGTGGGCGGATATTTCACTGCATTTCTGGACAAATTTGTGGTAGACGGACTGGTAAACGGGCTGGCAAACCTTTGCCGGAGCCTGGGTTCGGTATGCTGGGCGCAGGCAAGAAAAAATCCGCAATATGTAGTATTTTTTGTCTTTGTGCTTTTGGGTGTATGCCTTTATTTTTCTTTTTACTGATGATGAAATTATCTGATTATCAAAACTTTATTTCTGAAAAGCAAACGCCTCTCCGGTACATTCCGGCCGGATTTGTACTCGAAAGGTGGGAAGATGTGCAACCCTTTTTTCAGGATTTGCAAAACCGGGAAGTCCTCAGCAGGGAAGACAGCCTTCGTTGGCTTGCCGACCGCTCTGAACTAAACGGGCTGCTGGAGGAAGACATGGCCTGGCGTTACATAAAAATGACATGCGATACTGCCGATGAATTGGCAGGAAGACGGTTTTCTGTTTTTGTGGATGAAATTCAGCCCCGGATTTCTCTCTTTGACAATCAGCTGGATAAGAAGATGTTGCACTTGCCTTTCCTTGATCAGATCAGAGAAAAAGGACTGGACATTTATCTGAAAAATGTAAAACAGCAGATTGAAATATTCAGAGAAGAAAATATACCCCTTCAAACCGAAGAACAAAACAAAGCCAAGGAATATTCCAATATATCCGGTGCCATGGGCATAGAGTGGGAGGGAAGTGAACTCACCATGCCGCAGGCAGGGGTACTCCTGCAGTCTACAGACCGCGAAAAGCGCAAAGCTGCTTTTGAGAAAATGGGCCAAAGGCGCCTGCAGGATGCCGAAGCCCTGGAGCAACTTTTTTCCCGATTGGCCGAAATTCGCCAAAAAATGGCCGAAAATGCCGGCTTTAACAATTACCGCGATTATGCCTTTGTATCCATGCACCGGCACGATTATTCGGTAGCAGACTGTAAAAACTTCCATACTGCCGTAGAAAAGTGCGTGGTTCCCCTTGTTCAGAACCTCACGGTGAAACGCAGGCAGCAGCTCGGTCTGGAAACCCTGAAGCCCTACGATCTGGCAGTTGAAGAAAATGGCAAGCCCCCGCTGAAGGCTTTTGAATCGGGAAAAGATTTGCTGGAAAAAGGCAAGGAAGTTTTTGGCCGGCTCAATCCTTTTCTTGGCGATTGCCTCAGGGCCATGGACCGGATGGGCCATTTTGATCTGGAATCGAGAAAGGGCAAAGCCCCGGGTGGATACAACTATCCTCTCGATTTATGTGGCTTTCCCTTTATTTTTATGAATGCCAGTTCCACCCTTCGGGATATGGTCACCCTGATGCACGAAGGCGGACATGCCGTTCATAGCATTGTAACCCGCTTTTTGCCGTTCAACTTTCTGAAACACACCCCTTCGGAAGTGGCCGAGCTGGCCAGCATGAGCATGGAGCTGATGAGCATGGACCATTGGGATGTATATTTCTCTGACCCCGAAGAATTAAAACGAGCCAAAAAGGAGCATCTTTCTCAGGTGATAGACACCCTGCCCTGGGTGGCTACCATCGATGCCTTTCAGCATTGGATTTATGAAAATCCAAACCACAGCCCGGAAGAAAGAACAAGGGCATGGCTCAGGATTTCTGAGAGATTTTCTTCGGGGCAAATCGATTATTCCGGCTATGAAAAATTCAGAGAGATTCAGTGGCACAAGCAGTTGCATCTTTTTGAGGTTCCGTTTTACTACATAGAATATGGAATGGCGCAGTTGGGGGCCATTGCTTTATGGAGGAATTTCAAGAAAAATCCTGAGAAGGCCCTGGCCGATTATCTGGCTGCACTTTCGCTCGGCCACACCGCCGGTATCAGGGAAGTATACGAAACCGCAGGAGTAAAATTTGACTTTTCTGAAAGCTACATCCGGGAACTGATGGATTTTGTGGGCCGCGAAATGGACGCCCTCTGATCCCGGCGTCATCAGGGCATACCCGGGTTCCGGACTTTAGCCCCGGGGGTGGTAGAAACGGCCCACCTCTCTGGCCACAAATATTCCATCCAAAGCTGCCGACATGATGCCTCCCGCATAGCCGGCACCCTCTCCACAGGGAAAAAGACCTTCTATTTGGGGATGCATGGCCGTTTCTTTATCTCTTGGAATTTTTACCGGCGCCGAAGTCCTGCTTTCCATCCCAACCAAAACGGCCTCCCGGGTCAGAAATCCCTTCATTTTTTTTTCAAATGCCAAAAAACCGGATCGCAGCGCTTCTGAAAGATGAGCGGGCAATATGTCGGCAAGCGGCACTGCATGGAGGCCGGGCTGGTAGGAGCAGGAGGGGAAATCCGGGGTTTGCTTCCGGGCCACAAAATCGCTGAGGCGCTGCGCAGGAGCCGAGAGTTTTCCCGGTAAAAAAGAAGCGGCTTTTTGCTCTGCAGCAGCCTGAAAATACAGGCCGGCCAGGGGGCCTTCTTTTTCGAATGGCTTAAAATCCCGATCATCTACGCTCACCACCATGCCGGAGTTGGCGTACCGGGAGTTTCTTCGGGAAGGCGACATACCATTGATAACCAGTTCTCCTTCGGCGGTCATGGCAGGTACAATAAATCCTCCGGGGCACATGCAGAAAGAAAAAACTCCCTTCATGCCATGGGGTGTATTGGCCTGATATACAAGCGAATAACTTGCCGGAGGTAAACCATCGCCACGCTCTTTCATTTTATACTGAATGGCATCGATGAGGGGCTGGGGATGCTCCACCCGGAATCCGAGGGCAAAAGGTTTTGCCTCAATGAGAATGCCTTGCCTCCTGAGCATATGGTAGATATCGCGGGCGCTGTGCCCGGTGGCGAGAATCAGTGCTTTGGCCTTAAAAGCCTCGCCGCCTGCTGTTTTCAGTCCGGTTATCCGGCCATTTGTCACCAGAAGGCTTTCTACCCGGGTATCAAAATGTATTTCGCCACCATGACTCAGAATGGTTTCCCGAAGTGCCGCTACCAGAGGGGGCAGTTTGTTGGTGCCGATATGGGGATGTGCTTCTACCAGAATTTCCGGATTGGCACCATGTACTACCATCATTTCCAGCACTTTTCTGATGTCGCCCCGCTTGGATGAGCGTGTATACAACTTCCCGTCGGAGTAGGTTCCGGCACCGCCTTCACCAAAGCAATAATTGGAATCGGGGTTTACCTTATTGGCCTTGTTCAGGTCGGCCAGATCTTTGCGTCGGGCCCTCACATCTTTTCCTCTTTCTATGATAATGGGTTTGAGTCCGAGCTGAATCAGTTCCAGGGCAGCAAACAGACCTGCCGGTCCTGCACCCACCACCAGAACGGCTTCGGCATTTTGTATGTAAGGCAGTCCATCTTTCTGATAATCAATTTTTTGTGCCAGTTCAGCCAAAGGGCCGATGGCCACTTTGAGGTGATACCGCTGCTTTCTTCCTCTGGCATCGAGGCTTTTGCGTAAAATACAAAAATGCTGGCCGGCCGTGTCGCTTTTTCCTGAAGCCAGAAAAACAGCTTTTCTAAGGGTGCTTTCATTTTCAAAAGCCTGGGCAGGCACCGTAATGTCTGCGGTTACAAATCCGGGAGATTCCATAAAAGAGGAAGGTATTTATCCTTCTACATGAAGATGCAAAGATAACAAGTCTGCATCAGTAATATGCGAAACCAGAAAGGATTGCTACTTTTGCCGCCTACCTGAATACAAGAAAATGGAATTTGCCACCAAACTGATTCATGCCGGTATCGAGCCGGACCCCACTACCGGCGCTGTGATGACGCCTATTTTCCAGACATCCACCTATGCCCAGGCTTCCCCCGGAAAGCACAAAGGCTACGAGTATTCCAGAACCCACAATCCCACCCGGACGGTGCTCCAAAACAACCTGGCTTCTCTGGAAAACGGTAAGCATGGTCTTTGCTATGCGACCGGTCTGGCTGCAACCGATGCCGTAATGAAGCTGCTAAAACCAGGTGATGAAGTGGTGGCTTCCAATGATTTGTATGGCGGCACTTACAGGATTTTTACCAAGATTTATCAGGAATTCGGGATTCGTTTTCACTTTGTGAAAATTCAATCCGGAGCCGATGTTGAGCCCTATATCAACAGTAAAACCAAACTGATCTGGATAGAAACCCCAACCAATCCCCTGCTTCAGATTGTGGACATTGCCTCGGTTGGCGAGGTGGCCCGGTCCAAAGGCATTCTCTTTGCTGTGGACAATACTTTTGCCACACCCTTTCTGCAAAACCCCCTTTCGCTGGGTGCCGATATTGTCATGCACTCCCTTACCAAATACATGGCCGGCCACTCAGATGTGGTTATGGGTGCCCTGGTGGTGAAGGACGATGAGTTACATCAAAGGCTGGCTTTTATCCAAAATGCTTCCGGCGCCACCCCCGGACCGATGGATTGTTTTCTGGTTTTGAGGGGCCTCAAAACTTTACATGTCCGTATGGAACGCCACTGCCTGAATGCAAAAGAAATTGCGCAGTTTTTGTACCACAATCCGAAAGTTGGTCATGTTTATTACCCGGGCCTTGAGCATCATACAGGCCATGCGCTTGCGGCCTCTCAGATGAATGATTTTGGGGGAATGGTGTCTTTTACCTTAAAAAATGATGATTTGGGAGAAGCCGTCAGGGTTATGGAAAACCTGGAAATTTTCACATTGGCTGAGTCTCTGGGCGGGGTAGAATCGCTTTGCACCCATCCTGCATCCATGACACATGCGAGCATTCCCCGGGAAGAAAGGGAAAAGAATGGCTTGAAAGATACCCTGATTCGCCTCAGTGTAGGCCTTGAAGACATCCGCGATCTGAGAGCAGATCTGGAAAAAGCCATCGGATAAAATTCATCCGCAAGGACAATTTTAAACCCCTGCTTCATAGCAGGAGAAGGGCCAATACAGCCCCTGTTTCATGCATGCCCTGAGGCAGGTCAGATGCATATTTTTTTGTAACAATGCATTGATTTTAAATTGAAAACACCTACTTTTGCAGCCCAATTTTAAAAAAGGGAACGAGATTCCCGCAACAAGTAAAACCGTATGGTTAAAATAAGATTAGCCCGCAGAGGCAGAAAAAAAATGGCGATGTTCGACATAGTTGTTGCAACATCTACCGCACCACGAGATGGTCGCTTTATCGAAAAGATTGGCACCTACAACCCCAACACCATTCCCGCCGGCATTGTGCTTAACAATGAAAAGGCACTGAAATGGTTGATGAACGGGGCGCAGCCAACCGATACTACGAGGGCCATCCTTTCCTACAGAGGCGTAATGTACGCCAAACATCTTCAAGTCGGAGTATTGAAAGGTGCTCTCACCCAGGAAGAAGCCGACAAAAAGGTAGCCGATTGGATTGCCGCCAAAGATTCTAAAATCAGCGGAAGGGTTGATACCCTCGCCAAAGCCAAAGCCGATGCCAGCAAAGCAAGGCTCGAAGCTGAAGCCAAGGTGAACGAAGCCAGAGCTGCTTCTATTGCCGCCCGTCAGGCCGCAGAAATCGCAGCTGCATCTCCTGAAGCCGAAACAGCCTCAGAAGAAGTTGCCACCGAACCGGTAGCCGAAGTTGTTGCCGAGCCTGCCGCAGAGATGCCTGCAGAAGTTACTGTTGAAGCAGAGGCACCCGTGGCAGAAGTTACTGCCGAAGCAGAAGCACCTGTTGAAGCAGAAGCGCCCGCCGCTGAACCGGAAGCCGCTGAAGCCCCTGCCGAAGAAGAAAAACCTGCCGCCGAATAATTTTTAATCCGGGCAAATGACAGCAAATCAATGTTTTAAATTAGGTCATATCGAGCGTACCCTTGGGTATGATGGCTCGGTTCTGGCCTTTTTTGATGTTGATGACTGCAAACCATATGCCCGAATGGACGCCGTATTTCTGGAGATGGATGGTCAGTTGGTTCCCTTCACGGTTGCTTCTCTGCAACCCCACGGAAGGAACAAATTTGCCCTCCGCTTCGAAGGCATAGAGGATTCTGCAGCCGCCCTGAAAATGAAGGGTGTTCGCTTGTTTCTGCCTGAGCAAATGCTTCCCCCGCTAAAAAAAGGTCAGTTCTATTATCACGAACTGGTCGATTGCCGCGTGGAAGATGAAGCACTCGGGGCTTTGGGTACCATCAATGGTATCGTAGATCTGCCCCATCAGACACTTGCCACCATGGAATTTCAGGGAAAGGAAGTTTTGATTCCGGTTCATCAGGATATCGTAAAGAACCTGGACCGGGAACAAAAGAAAGTCTCTACCCGCCTTCCGGAAGGACTGCTCGATGTGTACCTGAAAGCCGAAGAAAGCAGCCGTCCATGAGAATTGATATCATATCCTGTGTACCCAAACTGCTCGACAGTTTCTTTGAGCACTCTATTCTTCAGAGGGCTCAGAAAGCGGGAATTGTGGAAGTGATTGTTCATGACCTCCGCCAGTATGCAACCGGAAAACACCGTCAGACGGATGATTATGCATTCGGAGGGGGTGCCGGAATGGTGATGATGATTGAACCCATAGACCATTGTATTTCAGCTCTGAAGGCTGAAAGAAACTACGATGCTGTCATCTACACTTCTCCCGATGGTGAGACATTCAGACAGGATACGGCCAACCGGTTTTCTATGATGCAAAACATCATCATCCTTTGCGGTCATTACAAAGGAGTGGATGAGCGGGTAAGAAAACACCTGATAACCCACGAATTCAGCATTGGTGATTTTGTATTGTCCGGCGGCGAATTGCCTGCCGCTGTTATGGCCGATGCCATCCTCAGGCTGGTACCCGGTGTGATGAATGATGAAACTTCAGCCCTGACCGATAGTTTTCAGGATGGGCTGATCGCACCTCCCGTTTACACACGCCCTGCCAGTTATCAGGGTTGGGAAGTCCCCGAAATTCTGCTCAGTGGTCATCAGGCCCGGATAGATGAATGGCGGATGGAACAATCTATACTCAGAACCCGTGAAAGAAGGCCTGAGTTAATCAATCAACTTTCAGAAAATCAATTGATAACAAAGTAAAAAACAAAGTCATGTCTGACCTGATAAAATATGTGGAAGCCGAACTGGCTGAAAAAAGAACAGGAATCCCTGAGTTTTCTGCCGGGGATACGCTGAATGTCCATGTGAAAATCAAAGAAGGAAATAAGGAGCGTATTCAGCTCTTCACCGGTGTGGTAATCCAGCGCCGCAACTCAAACTCAAGCGGAGAAACCTTCACCATCCGCAAGGTATCCAACGGAGTGGGTGTGGAAAGGATTTTTCCGCTGCTGAGTTCTTCCATCGACAAAATTGAGGTGGTAAGAAGAGGCCATGTGAGGCGGGCCCGCTTGTTTTACCTAAGGGGAAAACAAGGGAAAGCTGCCAAAATCAAGGAGAAGAAAATGCCTGTGGCCTAATAAGCCATCCTTCCCGATTGAAATTTAAAAGACCCTTTCCGGAGGGTCTTTTTTTATGACAAGTAATGGTATTCGGTAAGCGGGCATCCCCGGGACTCCCGATTTTTCCTGTGAGCCGTTTTCCCTTGACCCGGAAAAACGATCCGAAAACATCCCGGATACGGCAACAATTACTCCCGCCCCGGTGGAGCCCAGGTAAGCAAAAGCCCCCAATCAGATCACCTGTTAGGGGCTTTTTCCTCGCTATGGTGGGACAGACGTGGGCGCTTTCGCCTGCTTGGATAATTGTTGTGCGCTGACAGCATAGGCGTTATGGTTTCGTTAAATAAGTTTCTGGTGTCAAAATTTTTATTGTTGCTTTTTCACTAATGTCCAACTGTTGAAAAAGGATTCAGCCTAACAATCTCAAAGATAGGCGGTTATAGCGGAATTTTGAAAAATCGATATTCTTTAATTTGAAGGCCTTGTGAGTCGGATAAACGACCATGAAAAATGGTTCGTTTATTTTTAAGCAATTCCTGGAGGCTGTTTCAAAATCAGAGTTTTTGTCATTGGTTGATTTGCATCGGGGTGACCATAAGGTTCAGGAATTTGATTGCTGGCTTTTGTTCCAGTGTCATTGCTTTGGACAACTTACTAATAGAGAGAGTCTTAGGGATTTAGTTACTTGCCTAAGGGCACACGATTCAAAGCTATATCACCTTGGATTCCGGCATAGAGTAAGCCTTTCGACTCTTGCATATGCCCAAGAAAACCGCCCATGGAAAGTCTATGCCGACTTTGCCCAAACCCTCATTGAGAAGGCTCGAATCCTTTACAAGACCGGAAATGACTTTGAAATTGATATTCCTAACCCAGTTTATGCATTTGACTCTACCACAGTTGACTTGTGTCTGAGCCTGTTTCAATGGGCAACATTTCGGAAAACAAAGGCAGCCATCAAGCTTCATACTCTTCTGGATCTTCGGGGGGATATTCCGGTATTTATTCACATAACTGAAGCTAAAGTTCATGATATCAATGCCTTAGATGAGATTCCGTTTGAGCCCGATGGGATTTACATATTCGACAAAGCCTACCTGCACTTTAAGCGACTGTATAAAATTCATTTAGTCCAGGCCTACTTCGTCATCCGTGCAAAAGTCAATTTGCAGTATGAGTTGATCAGTGAAAAACCAATTTCAAGAAAAGACCGCAAAAATGGTGTCCAGGCTAACAAAATTATTCGCTTGCAAACGGCTACCAGTTTTAATGACTATCCGGAACCAATCCGACTGGTGATCTACTGGGACAAAGAAAATGAACGCATGTTTATTTTTTTGAATAATAACTTTAAAATCAGCAGTTTAGAAGTCGCAATGCTCTATAAAAGCCGATGGAAAGTTGAGTTATTCTTCAAATGGATTAAGCAGCATCTGAA
>JBIKMV010000272.1:0-3409 GCA_044359055.1 Catalimonadaceae bacterium | reverse complement strand
CAGATGGAAAACTGCTTCATTACGAAATACTGGGTTACTCTACCATGGTTTTCAGTCTGATCAGCGTTTGGATTGCCGGAAGGCTAAAGCGTGCGTATGGCAGCTGATAATCCGATAATTAATCCCTCAGATTCTCTCAGTCATTTTCCGGTGTTTCGGCAGCAATGGTTTTTGTTTTATAATTGCCGCTGTTTCAATTCGGAACCCTTTGCTTGATGTCCCTTTTTCAGGATAATATTTACGGGATTCTTTGGGCCTTGATATCCATGGTTTGTTTTGGTATTGCCGACAGCCTTTGGAAAATCCCAGTGCAGACTTTCGGAGCGGTCAGGTCGGTTTTGTTCCGGAATTTCTTTGTCGTGCTGGCAGTTATGCCTTACTTTTTGTTTTCTCAGGGCAAAGAGTTTATCCTTCTTCAGTCAATTTGGGCCACTTTGCTAATTTCTATATTGTCTTACCTCGGTCTTTTTTTCTTTGCCAGGTCCATCCGCAGAGGACTCACTTCTGTCATGGTTCCGGTTACCGGGCTCAATACACTGGTCACTCTTCTGATTTCCATATTCAGCTTCGATTCTGAGGTGAATTTGATAGTTTCAGGTGGATTTTTTCTGGCATTGTCGGGGCTCTTTCTGTTGAAATTCAATCTAAAGCATGGAAAGCTGAAACATGTTTTTGTAAACGACAATGGACTAAAATATGCGCTGGCCTGTGCCCTGTGTTGGGGAATCAGTTTTGCTTACAGCTATTATGCCATTGCTTTTACCGGGCCGGTCTTGTTTACCCTTCTTCAGGAAGTCACCATTTTTTTTCTGGCCCTCTGCCACTTTTTGATGCTTCAGCTATTTCTAATAAGGACCGGAAGTCCATTGGAAAAAGGTCTCGGCATTCTCCGTTACGAGGTCAATAAACCAATGAAATGGAGCTTTACCCAGCCTTGGCGTCAAAATGTTTTTGTTTTCATACTGATTGGGGTTTTGGGTGCCTTAGGAGCCATCTTCAATGTCAATGCCCTGGATATGGCAAGCATCAACACGGTCACGGGTATTGTGGCCATAGGTCCAGTGATATCGGTATTGTTTGGCCAATTGTATTACGGCGAAAAACTAACAGGTCAGCAAAAATCAGCTGTTTTTCTTATCATTACAGGGGTGTTTATGGTAGCATATTTCCGTTATTATTGATTCGTTTGAAATTGAAAAAAAAGGTCGGCCCCGACCTCTTTCAGGCTTTTTGAAACATTTTTATTTGCTCTCCGGTTCTACTTAGCAAGGTTTTTAATTTTTAATGGATCACCACTTCTACAAGCTCAAAGTTTACAAGCGGATTACAGAAACTCCTGATGCTTTTTCCTTGGTTTTCGATAACCATCCGGCCATTCCCGGATCCTATCTTCCCGGGCAGTTCCTTACCATAAAATCTCTGATTGATGGCGGGAGTGAGCGCAGGGCATACAGTCTTTGCAGTTCTCCAGCCTGCGATGATAGAATGGCCATTACCATAAAAAAAGTCCCCGGGGGAAAAATGACCCACTGGCTGGATAAAAATGCCATTGAAGGTGCCGAAATGGAGGTAATGCCACCCATGGGCCGTTTTGTTTTTCAGCCCCATGCTACCCGGAAGCGTTGGTTTATGTTGTACGCCGCCGGTAGTGGTATTACACCTGTTTTTTCTATTCTGAAAAGTATTCTGATTCTTGAGCCGCAGAGTTTTGTTTCCCTAATGTATGGCAACCGAACAGAGGCAGACATCATTTACAAAAAAGAGCTCGACGATTTGACCCTTCGCTTTCCTTCCCGCCTGAAGGTCCTTCATACGCTGTCCAGGCCAGATGCAGGTTGGTTTGGCGAATCAGGCCGGATTGATGAGGGCTTGATAATGCATACCCTGGAAAGTCTCAAGCCGGTAAGCCCTTTCGATGAAACCCATGTGTATATGTGTGGTCCCCAGCCGATGATGGACACCATTGTTCAGGTTGCTCAAAATCAGGGGGTAAACAAGGAAAATATCCACAGGGAGAGTTTCTTTTCTACGCCAGATGAGGCTGCAGGGCCTCCGGAAGCAACACCTGCGCTCACGGAGCGGAAAGTTACCATTCACCTGGATGGCAATGTTTTCGAAGTAGTGGTAGGACCTAAAACCACCATTCTGGAAGCTGCCCTCGATCAGGATATTGATATGCCATACAGTTGCCAGAGCGGCCTCTGCACTGCCTGCCGGGGCAAATGTATCTCAGGCACAGTACACATGGATGAAAAGGAGGGTCTTTCGGATGAAGAAATCGAAGCCGGATATGTTCTGACCTGTGTGGGTCATCCGCTTACCGACCATGTTGTCATAGAAATGGGCTAAGAATCTTGCCCGTTTTTTGATTGAGCCTCTTTCCCGGCCGGAGGTTTTTTTCTTTTTCTTTTTTGAAATTTAGCTTCCTGCCTCTGGATTAGTCTCCATATTTGCAGCGAAAAAATCATCATTCATGGCGAACGAAACCATCATATTTTCAATGGCAGGGGTCAGCAAATACTGGCCGCCGAGGAAACAAGTTTTAAAGAATATCTATCTGTCCTTTTTCTATGGTGCCAAGATTGGCGTTCTGGGTCTGAACGGTTCCGGAAAATCCACACTGCTGAAACTGATTGCCGGGAAAGACAAAGAGTTTGAGGGTGAAATTGTTTTTTCCCCGGGTTACACAGTGGGCATGCTGGAGCAGGAGCCCGATCTGAATCCGGATAAAACGGTGAAGGAAGTGGTGCAGGAGGCTGTTCAGAATGTGGTGGACCTTCTGAAGGAATTTGATGAAATCAACGAAAAGTTTGCAGAAGAAATGACCGACGATGAGATGACAAAACTCATTGAGCGTCAGGGAGAAGTGCAGGAAAAGTTAGACCAGCTCGATGCATGGAGCCTGGACCAGAAACTGGAGCGGGCCATGGATGCCCTTCGTTGTCCTCCTGATGATGCTCTTATCAGCGTACTTTCAGGTGGTGAAAAGCGGCGGGTTGCCCTTTGCCGCCTCTTGCTGCAGTCTCCCGATGTTTTGCTTTTGGATGAGCCCACCAACCACCTCGACGCGGAGTCGGTATTGTGGCTTGAGCAATTTCTGAAAGACTACAAGGGAACGGTGATTGCCGTAACCCACGACCGCTATTTCCTCGACAATGTGGCGGGCTGGATTCTGGAACTCGACAGGGGAGAAGGCATTCCCTGGAAAGGCAACTATAGCAGCTGGCTGGAGCAGAAACAGGAAAGACTGGCCAAAGAAGAAAAAGCTGAAACCAAACGCATGAAAACCCTGGCAAGAGAACTTGAATGGGTGCGAATGGCCCCCAAAGCACGGCAAGCGAAAAGCAAAGCCCGCCTCGGAGCCTATGAAAAACTCATTGGAGAAGAGGCAAGGCAGGCAGAAGAAAAA
>JBIKMV010000271.1:0-3420 GCA_044359055.1 Catalimonadaceae bacterium | reverse complement strand
GTTCGCATCCAAAAAAAGTATTTTACCAGTTGAATTCGCCTGAGAAAAACAGCCATTATCTACGAAGACGGATTGATTCCTATCTGTTGGACTGGGCAAAAACAAGGGAAAGAAAGCCACTGCTGCTCCGCGGAGCACGGCAGGTGGGAAAGTCTTCTGCCATCCGGAATCTATCCGGCATTTTCGATTTTTTTCTGGAAGTCAATTTTGAACTGGATGCCGATGCAAAGGCGGTTTTTGCTGCGCATAAGGATCCGGTTCTGATTTCCGAAAGATTATCGGTATTGTATAAGACACCTGTCATAGAAGGCAAAACCCTCTTGTTTCTGGATGAAATTCAGGCTTGTCCTGAGGCCATTTCCAGTCTTCGTTTCTTTTATGAAAAAATACCCGGTCTTCATGTAGTGGCTGCCGGTTCGCTCCTTGAATTTGCACTGTCAGAGCTGCCCTCTTTCGGTGTTGGAAGGATCAGATCTCTTTTCATGCATCCTTTTTCGTTTGAAGAGTTTCTTGCCGCCTCAGATGAAGAGGTGCTTATCGGAATGATTAAAAAAGCTGGTTCCATGGTTCCATTGGATTTGCCTTTGCATAATAAATTGGAGCGCTATCTCCGGACCTTTCTTGTACTGGGCGGTATGCCCGAAGTGGTATCCGCCTATCTGCGTGGCAAACCCTTATTGGAAACGCAGGCCATTCTGGATGACCTGATTATTTCCTTCCGTAGTGATTTTGCAAAATATAAAAAGAGGGTGCCTATGGCAAGAATCAGAGAAGTATTTGAATCGGTGGTGGCTCAGATGGGTGGTAAATTTGTTTTTGCCAAAGGGGGCAGCGGACTTAACCTGAAACAGGTAAAAGAAGCACTCGAACTACTCGTTCTGAGCGGCCTTGTGATTCCGGTAATGCACAGCTCGGGAAACGGAATTCCCCTTGGGGCTGAAATCAATCCGAAAAAGCAAAAAATGCTATTGCTGGATACGGGTCTTTTTCAGCGCATTCTGGGCCTGAAAATTTCGGATGTGCTGATATCGGAAGATTTCAATGCTGTAAACAAAGGTGCCCTGGCTGAACTTTTTGTTGGACTTGAATGGCTGAAATCGCAAAATCCTTTTCATCAGGAAAATCTCTATTACTGGTCTAAGGAAACAGGAACCGGCAATGCAGAAATCGACTACCTCATTGAGTTGGGCGGGGAAATTGTACCCATTGAAGTGAAATCTTCCGGCAGTGGATCCATGCAGAGCATGCATGTGTTTTTAAAGCAAAAGAACCGAAAGAAAGGACTTCGGGTTTCCCTGGAAAACTTTGGAAAAACAGGCGACATAGACATTATTCCCCTGTA
Organism: Catalimonadaceae bacterium; assembly: GCA_044359055.1. Taxonomy (GTDB): domain Bacteria; phylum Bacteroidota; class Bacteroidia; order Cytophagales; family Flexibacteraceae; genus CAMDMI01. The sequence goes on along the minus strand of JBIKMV010000271.1, from coordinate 2,078 downwards.
TGCATTCGGGATAAAGATCAGGCAGCACAAATCTGACAGTTCCGCAGCCGATTCGGAACAAGGTAGACCATAGATTATCCGGAAGCTCCCCGGCAGCATTCATCTTAAAAAGACTCTGGATTTCAGATACTTTCTTTACAAAAGTTCTTCGGACAGATTTTAAGGTAAGTTGGCTGTATTCACCTACTTCCTCTGAGTTTTGCTAACCCTGTATCGTGTTTTATTCATCATGCCCGTGCTTTCAAGCCAACCCAGCTCCATTCCCTTTTTCAGATCGCGGCTGGCCGTGGCAGAAGACAGGTTTCTGAATACCTCCATGTAATCCTTACGGCTGAATTCGCTGATTCCTAGGCCAATAAAATATTCCAATCGTGCAGTGTCCTGTAAAATCTGCCGGATGCCCAACAACTTCGCAAGCGCCTGATCAATTACCCTCAGCATGTATTCAATAAATGGAGTTGACTTGCCTGTCTTATCACTCACAGATAAGGATTTGTAATATTCTGTTGGTGTCTGACTGATCAGCGTTTCGAAGGGGAGAAATTCAAATACCGGATAGGCCGCCATCAGAATCAGGGTTTGCCACAACCTACCCATCCGGCCATTACCATCTGTAAAGGGATGGATGAATTCGAGCTCATAATGAAACACGCAACTCTTTATCAGGCTTGATTCATCTTCCTGTTTCAGGTAGCTAAACAAATCCTTCATCAGGAATGGAACATTTTCATGCGGCGGAGCCAGATGTTCAATGTCAGATCCTTTTACTATTCCTACACTCTTGTTCCGGTACTTACCGGCATTCCCGACTAAGCCATTCATTAATTGCGCATGAGCCTTAAGAAAGCTTTTTTCCGAAGTAAAGCGGAAAGCCTGCAGATTCTCATAAACCTTTATGGCATTCAACACTTCAAGCACATCTTTTTCGGGACCAATAACCCGTTTGTTTTCCAGGAGGGCGGTAATCTGCTCCTCTGACAAGGTGTTTCCTTCAATGCGGAGTGAAGAATGAATGGTCTTAATCCGGTTTTGTTTACGGAGCTGCGGCGAAGGCCTGCTAAGAAGCCGGGCATTGATGATCCCGATTTTTTCCGAAATCGCAGAGACCAGGTTCAGAATCAATGGTGTAATGTCATAGGGCGGCTTCATTGATAGCATCATTTGATACTATCAAAGGTAGAAGCGAGAACCAGAGTTTGCAACTTTCTTCTCCTGTTTAACCCGGAACGCACGGCCGATTCCTGGCTGGCTCGCCTGAAATCCAAAAAGCTGATTGAAAACACCCGCAGCGGCATCTACAGGAAAACCAGGAAATAGGAAGCCTTGCAGAGTTTGCAAAGTTTGCAGACTTCCTTACAATTTTGCCGCTTACTTTGTCTTCCATCTACCTCATTCAAATCAACAGGGTAAAGCAATGATTTCAGCAGACGACATCAGACTTCTGGTTAATGCCGGAGAAGGCTACAATGCCGAATTCAAGAAATCTGTGCCCACCAAGGTGAAAGACATTTCCGAGGAAGTTTGTGCCTTTGCCAATGCCGCCGGAGGAACACTGCTCATAGGCGTTGACGACCAGAACCGAATGGTAGGTGTGGAAATTGACAATGCCAAAAGGTCGGCCATACAGAATAGTCTCAGCGAAATCACAACGCATCTTTCCTGCCATCTGGACCTTATTGAGGTGGATGGCAGGACCATTGCGGTCATTGAAGTTCCTTCCGGACCCCAAAAGCCCTATGTACTTTCCGGCGTTATTTATGTTCGGATAGGCCCAAATACCCAGAAGCTCACAACGGCAGAGCAGATGCGGGATTTTTTTCAGCAGGCAAGCAAAATTTATTTTGATGAAGTTCCCTGCCTGGAATTCAAACCATCAACCATGCTGGATGCTGCGTTCCTTCCCATTTTCAAGGCTGAATCGGGCATTAGCGCAGGCGTTCCGGATGAGCAACTGTTCCAAAATCTGAGGGTGTATGCCGAAGACCAAAGTTTCAAGAACGGAGCAGTTTTATTTTTCGGGAAACAACCCGAAGAAATACTCGATAAGGCCATCATCCGATGCATTGCCTTTCAGGGTC
>JBIKMV010000270.1:0-3431 GCA_044359055.1 Catalimonadaceae bacterium | reverse complement strand
TGCATTATTTTATATTCCTGTAAAAAAAGGGTGTCTTCGTCCAGAAACCTAAAAACAGAGGCAGCCCCGTTGCGTCTGAATAGATTCTGGAAAATTTCTGAAGCAGGGGCCTTTTTGTTGGCCAGAACATGGAGGAGAACCCGGTCGTAAAAATGATGGCGAAGGGCCCGTTTTTTCGGTTTCAGATGGGGATGACCCCATTTCAAAAGATTCTCGCTCAGTGCTTTGCTGTGTTTTTGGATGCGGGTAAAGGTGTATCCGGTAGAGGCTTTGGTTTGGCCTCCGGCGGTACCTATGTTCACTATGCGCTTGCCGTTTCCGACAGGAAATGGCTCTGAAAACATGGGTATGCTGCCAAATTCCTGATGGATAACTTCGAATTGCCTGAGTTGAAGAAAATCATCCAGGTATTTTCTTATCTGAATGTCATATGCTTGACGGGGCAAATGTGCTTCCGAAAAGAGGGTAAATTCTACCAGAGCTTCGGTGGATGAAACAGGCAATACATACATAAACCGGCATTCTCCTTTTTGATCAATCCTGAAATCCATGAGGTATGGCTCTAAAGGATTGAAAAAAGGCTGGTTTGTTTGTATAAACCAACCCGCAAAATGCTGGAGCAAATAGTGGTGTCCTTCCTTTTTATTGATTTTGGGCGGCAGGCTGTTGAAAATCCATTCGGCTGAGTATTGATTTTCAGTGGTTTTGATCCCGGCATGGTCTCCTTGATCCCGGATATCCAGTATCACTTCCTGCCTGAAGGCGATGTTTTTTTCTTCCGAAAGCGCTTTTTTTACAAAGGAATAAAAGGCATCGGCCCGGATCATTTTATAGGAATAGGGAGCAAGGTTCATTTTTTCTGACCATGCAGGCCCAAAAAACCAGGCATGATGCCAGGCATGATGAACCAAATGTTCAAAAGGCCCCGGTTCTTTTTCCCAGAAACACCATGTCCGGTCATTTTCTGTTTTGGAGTCCTGATCTACAATCAGCAAACGCTTATTTTTCAGGAGGCCGGCCTCCTGCATATGCCATGCCAGACTGAGCCCGGCACATCCGCCGCCGGCAATGACAAAATCAAAATGCAGATGCGTTTCTTTCTGCTCTGTCATGGCTGTTTTAGCCGGAAGCCCTCTTCGTATTTCAGAAAAGGGTTTTCAAGTGAAAATTTTGCTTTTGTAAAGGCCGGATTTGGCTAAAAAATACAGGAGGGATACTTTTAGCACCCCCATACCATAGGTCACACTCCGGCTGAAATTAATGGAACTTGCCTCATCAAAATATTTGGTAGGGCAGGTAACCTCGGCGATATCAAAATCGTGATAAAAAATCTGGGCAATCATTTCATTGTCGAAAATGAAATCGTCCGAATTTTTGGAGAGGTCCAACTTGCGCAGTACTTCCCCGCTGAATGCTCTGTAACCGGTGTGATATTCAGAGAGTTTCTGGTTCATAAGTACATTCTGAAAAAAGGTAAGGAAGCGGTTGGAAATGTATTTGTACTTCGGCATTCCGCCTTTCAGGGCGCCCTTTCCCAATATTCTGGAGCCAAAAACCACAGGATACAAACCTTGCCCGATTATGGATACCATGGCTGTTATGAGTTTGGGCGTGTATTGATAATCGGGATGCAGCATCACCACAATATCGGCATTCAGTTCCAGCGCTTTGCGGTAGCAGGTTTTCTGATTTCCGCCATAGCCCTTATTGGCTTCGTGCCGGATAACATGCCTGATTCCGAGCAATTTGGCAACTTCTGCCGTGTCGTCTTTGCTGGCATCATCTACCAGAACCAGGTCGTCCACTATGTCGAAGGGGATTTCCCGGTAGGTTTTTTCGAGGGTAAGGGCGGCATTGTAAGCCGGCAGCACCACCACTACTTTTTGGTTGAGGTACAAGGCAATTGTTTTTTTTCAACCTGCAAAGAAAAGACAATCCGAAATTTAGTCATCGAAATCATTTGGACCGCCGCTCTTTTTTGTAAACTCTGACAAAAAGTTCAGGCCCAGGAATGCCCTATCTGTGGAACTGATTCTACAAAGGGAAAATGGTGCCTTTTTTTTCTTCCACCTTGTGAAAGGGGTCATTTTGAATAAGTAAAAACCCATCGAGGTCAATGAAGACAGCCAGAGATTCCAATGCCATGGCTGCCGAAATGCCCAGACTGGTTTCTACCATGCACCCTATCATGGTTTTTAGTCCGGCCGACCTTGCCGTTTTCAGCAGGCAAATTGCATTTTCAAATGAACCGGCCTTCATAAGTTTTACATTGATGCCATCAAATGCCCGGCTCCAGAAGGGCAAGTCGGGATCGCTCAAAACCGATTCGTCTCCCCATATTTCCATGCTGCTGAGGGGTTTAAGCTTGAGATAATCCTCCTTTTGGGCGGCAGGGAGGGGTTGTTCCAAAAACAGAATGCGCGGGTGAGACACTTGTTTCTGGAATTCCAGAACATCCTCCACCGATTTCCAGGCTTCATTGCCGTCGATTGCAATGGGCCCATCATATTCCTTCAACACCTCCCGCACCATATCTGTAGCAAGGGCTTCGTTTACCTTTACTTTCAGCCAGGGGAACCGGTGTATATTCCAAGCCTGCATAAACGGCTTTATTTCTGCAGGTTCCATTACGGGAATGGTAAAAGCCATGGGTCTTGGTCCGGGGGGCGGCAAACCCAGATTTTCTGCAAGGGACCTGTTATTTCGGGCAGCTTTCAGATTTTGAAATGCCATATCCAAGCCCATTTTGAGGGACTGGCAAACATGAAATGGAGCCTGCCAATCTTCCGGGGACAATATGGCATCTTCTTTCACCAGCCCCGAAAAATGTAAATGAAATTGTTCTTCAATCAGTTCAGGTGTTTCGCCGTAGCGAATGTTGGGGGCTACCTCTCCAAAGCCTGTGCATCCTTCCGATTCCAGTTGAATGATGAAATTGGTTTTATGCCGGGTGGCATTACGGGACAGCCGCCATTCAAATTGCAGGGGAAGCTCCAGCCTTTTTATGGTAAATAACAAGGTCAGGTATAGAAAAATTTGGCTTCAATACTAATTCATTTTCAGGAAATGCCCCGCAGCATCATTTTAAGCACGAGCAAGCGGGTTGTAAATTATCCTCAGGTGGTAAAGTAAGAATTCAAAAATTCATCGAAGGCTGAAAGCCGGAAATGCCCCATCAGGCCAAAAAGCAAATCAACAGTTTCCTTTTCAAAGAAATCCATCTCAAAAATGAACCAATCTGTTTTCCTTTGCAGCATGGTGGCAAAAAATCAGGAATGCCATGGTATGGATTATTTACCCCTTTATCCCTTTTACATGCAAGCCCGTGGTTTCCTCATTTTGAATAAATTCAGGGATTTTTTCTGTTATTTTGAACTTTTTAAAATTCTGGCCGGAAAAATTCCCGTGCCGGTAACCGGAACCTTCTGAAA
>JBIKMV010000269.1:0-3447 GCA_044359055.1 Catalimonadaceae bacterium | reverse complement strand
GAAGGGCAAGCCCTTTTAAAGGCAGGATTTCGCCTTTGAAAGAATGTTTGCTCAAAGGCAAAGTCCGATACAAAATCCCGTTTTTGGGCCTAGCAATCAGAAACTGCCTCTTCCGGTAAAAGAGAATATTGGTTTTGCTTGGCTTTGCGGGTACATCTGTTCCCAAAGCAAGTACCCGGGCAGCAAGGGCGTTATACAAATTACGGAGATTGGCATTTTTACCGCTGAACCGGGCTTCCAGCAGTGCGGGCTAATCGGAATAATCCGTTCCTGCATTTTTTTCCAGTTGCTTGACAACGACCGCAGCCTGAAAGGGTCCCAGTCCGTGCTTTTTTTTCAGGAATTGCAGTTGTTCCTTTTGTTTTTTCAGGCCTGATGCCGAAAGAATGGCCTTCCATTCTTCGGGGGTTTTTCCGGTTTTGGCCGGAAGATTGAGCAGAATGGCCTGCTCCATTTCTTTGGGCGTGAGTGCCATAATGGATTGTGTTTATTCCGAATGGAATTGATTATGCATCAATGCTTTACACCAAAGCGAACACGCTGTGATATCCCGGCCCCGTAAAGGTGGAGGAAATACAGGCCTTCGGGCAATCCGGCGGTGTGGATTTTGCCCGTCTCCGCTGGAAATTTTTCTGTCCTCAGGCATTTTCCCGAACTGTTGTACAAATGGTAGGTCTCCGGCCGCATTGTTCCGCATTCAACCTGAAGATATTCTCCTGCCGGCACCGGAAAGAATCGGAAAGTATGATCACGGGCAGCGTCTGTGGCGGTGACGCCCACCTGCACGGTCTGCTGCACGGTATCCGAAAAAATACAGTTCATGGCCCGGAGACGGACGGTATAGGTTCCGTTGGCTGAATAGGTATGCTGCGGGTTTTGCGCAGTGGAGGTAATGCCATCTCCGAATTCCCAAAACCAGGAAAGGTTGCTGTTGGTGAGAGACTGCGATTGATTGCTGAATGATACCGTAAGTCCGCTGATGCTTCTTGAAAAGGCCGCCTGAGGTTTGTTGATATGCAGGTTCCATTGGCCGGCAGAGGGAAAAACCGTTTGATCGGACATCTGCTGCAGGTAAGTTGCCAGTGGCGCTGAAAGTCCGGCATTGTAGGCGTGGCCGGTGATGGGTTTTTTCCAAATGCTGCTGTGCAACACACAGGCAGCCAGATAACTGCCGCTCAGAGCGGGGTGGCTGTTGTCTCCGCTGTGCAATACCAGATTGGTATCGTTCAGCACATTCTTCCATGCTATACCAACGGGAGCACACTGCATTTTCAGGGCATTGCTGATGCCGAGGTAAGCAGAAGTAAGGGAATCCTGCATATGGTTGAAATTGGAGAAAACTGGGCTGCAATGGATGCCCTGAGGATCGCACTGCTGCCCGCCGAAACGCCTTCCCCAGGTCATGTAGGTAATGATTTTTGCGCATGGATTGCGGGCCTCAATGCTGTCTTTCAGGGCGTAGATGGCCGGATACATGTCGTTATATCGGTAAAAATCGATGCTGGGAACCTGACTTTGCTCCTGAATTACCACATAATCCCAGCCTCCCTGCCTGATTTTGGCTATGGAAACCGCATCGGAAAGGTGTCCGGAAATGGTTTGGCCGCCGGGCAAATTGCTGTCGGTAATCAGGGTCTTTCCGGCAGATGCAGCCATGCTTTTCACCAATTGAGGTAAGTTATTTACCGAGGTATAGCTGTTTCCCAGGAAGAGAACAGAGAGGGTATCCTGGGCCTGAACTTGCAAAGCCAATAACAGGAATGAAACGAGACAAATATTTTTTAGGGTATTCAAAATCGGGAAATTATTCTGACTGCAAAACAACACAAAACAAAATTGAGAAAGCTTTGCAACTTGTCCAAACTTGCTAATTTTATCATAAATGGGCCGAAAAATAGTGCAGCCGGGGCTTCTGCCATAATTTTGGGTCGAATTTGTGACCAATGAAATATTTTATATTTTTCATCCTTCTGATGCAGAATTACTGGTCAGAGGCCCAGAGCTGGCATGTATTAGGCGGAGGAAATGAGCGCAGTAACACCTCCCCCCACCCCGGATTACTGAATGTATCGGTTCCTCTTTGGATAATCAGCAATGCTTCTCCTACCGACATTGGGGGAAATATATATGCATTCGGCGATAAGTTTGTTACCACCCGTTTCAAATTTTCAGCGCCCGGACAGGCCAGAGTAGAATGCCGGAGCCTGCTGACCGGAGCCCTCTTCTGGACTAGCCCCCTTTTTGTACCTGATTCCAAAGTGCATGCCATGGCTTTCAATGAAGACGCTGTCTATGTTCACGATTATTCTGATAGCAACCAGCGCTTTTATGCCCTTGATCCGGAAACGGGTCAGGTAAAATGGTCTTATCCCTCTTACACATTCGGGCCGCTAGATTCTCCGATTTTTGATTGCAATCGGAATCCCATCTTCAATACATCATTGGCACAGTTTAATCAAAATTCTTCCCTTTTGCGATCAGTTGACAAAAAAACCGGTGCCACCCGTTGGGTTATGCAGGATGTGGTCGACAATCTGCCCAACAAGGTAAAAGCCGCCTTCGGTTCAAAACTATATGTAATTACCGGTACTTCTCTTACCCCCAAAAAACTGTCGGCGGTAAATCTGGAAACCGGTCAGATTCAGTATTACTCTGCTGCAATTCCCGGAGATGCCCTTCAAAACACAGGGCCATTTATCGGTCCCGAAGGTACCATTTATGTCATCCGGGATGGTGGCGCTTTGAATGCTTTTGAAGATACCGGCACTGGATTTTTATTGAAATGGTCCTATTCTCCTCTTAGTGTTTCACCGTTTTCCTCATGTGCTGCTGAGGCTACAGGAGATGTTCTCATAATGGACGGAGGCAGGATAAAAAGAATAAGCCAAACCAGCGGAACAGTAATGGCCGAATCTGCTCTCAGCAACCTCGACAACGCCTCCTCCCTGATGTCCTGCTCGGATTCCATCGTTGTTTTGTCTAACCGGGCCGGAAAATACATAGGGTTTTCCTACGATTTGCAAAGCCTGAAGTGGAGCACCAATATGAGTGGAGGAAATTATTATGCCATGCCCAATCTTTCGAAACAGGGCATCATGGTAATGGCCGGTGCCGGAACCACCCTTTATGCCTATAAAAACAACCTTCAAAAAGCTCCCATTGCATCATTTTCGGCTTCCCGGTATTCCATTGGAGCGGGAGACAGCATTGTTTTTTCGGATCAGTCTTCCTACCAGCCCACCAGTCTGGAATGGGAGTTTGAAGGAGGAACACCGGCAAGTTCATCACAACAAAGTCCGGTGGTTGCTTACAATCAGGAAGGAAATTACAGGGTACGACTCAAGGCACAAAATGCCTTGGGCGCCGATACCTTGCTGAAGGAGTGCTACATCACCGTAGGTCCGTCTACCAACATCCGTACAGATTTTGTCTCTTCTGATGATTTTT
>JBIKMV010000073.1:0-12284 GCA_044359055.1 Catalimonadaceae bacterium | reverse complement strand
ACGAAAGCGGAGGCTCTCAGGGTTGGGACAGGATTCAAAAAAAATCAGATTTTCTGCAAACAGTTTGCAATGACCTGCAATTTAATGACTTAAAAAAATCACTTGGACCAAAATGCTCTGAAAGGCAAGTAAAAAAAAGAATCGCCTGGCATCAGCGGTTGCTTTGGTTTCAGGTTTCAGGTTATAGTTTAAAGCCGTGAATAGATAAACTATGTTTTGCTGAGAACAACTTGAGTATGCCGGCGGCGATATACATTTGTTAAGTCAAAGAGCACTAGCAGCAAGACCTTTTTAAACAGTGGAGCTCACTTCATTTTAAAGCCTGGTTCTGTTGTCCCTTTTGTTTGGAACTGGCCTTCGAGGCCATATAGAAGAGTAAACATTCAAGGCAACAGGCTAGCCTCCTTGACCTTAACAAAAACATATATGGACAAAGGAACGCAAAAACAGCAAACCAGAAAAAAAGAAGTTTCTCTACAATTGGTTCACCCCATGGCCGCAGACATTGACATGAGTGTTTCAGAAATGGTGGTAGCCATTCCAGAGGGCATTGAAGAAAATAATGTGAGAAAGTTCGGCACAATGACCTGCGATTCGAAAGATTTGGCCAAATGGCTGCAGCAATGTGGCATTGAAACTGTGGCCATGGAAAGTACCGGAATCTATTGGCAACCCCCGCCTGGGTGCATGTCCCCACGCAACAATCCCCCATCCGGGCGGGACCTCCGGGTTTCAGATTTCAAGTTTCCCGAAGCAAGTTCGGGACAGGTCAGGTTTCAAGTTCAAGGTTGCTGATGCCTAAAATACATTGATTTTCAAACATTTAATACCTTCGAAGGGGGTATAGGTTGGCAATAAGAGTCTGATAGAAACAGGGGAGCTTTTCCCCGGGCTGCTAAGGAAAAATCTTCAAATCTCCGTTGTCTGTGTAAATCGGGTCGGGAGGGCCGAGGGGCTCGGGCAGAACAGGGAGCTTAAACCGGCAGTAATTGATGGAAAACCCCTTCTCGCTGAACAGGGTTTCATAATGGGTTTTGATGCCAAAATGCACTGATTTATAAATTGAGTTGTACAAATCGTGGGTGAGGGCCAGAATATTGCCGCCAAATGCCTCCACAGATTCTACGGTGAAATCCATCAGGGGACGGCTGTCGGTCTTCAGGTGTACGATGCCTTCTTCTTTTAGCACATGCTGATACAGTTGCAAAAACCGGGAGAATGTCAGGCGCCGCTTTTCATCCTTATTCCGGGGCCGGGGATCGGGGAAGGTAATCCAGATTTCTGAAACCTCACGCCAGCCAAAAAAGGTTCTCAGGTTCTGAATTTTACCCCTGAGAAATGCGGCATTTTTCAGGTCTTCTCTTTCACAGGCTTTGGCGCCGATGTACATGCGGGAGCCCTTGATGTCCATGCCAATAAAATTTTTCTCCGGAAAGGCTTTCGACAATCCATAGGTATATTCCCCTTTTCCGCAGGCCAGTTCCAGCACCACCGGGGCCTCGTTTTGGAAGAAATCAGGTCCCCAGCGACCGGCCATTTCCAGATAAGGGGCCTTGCCAGGCTCCATGATATTTTCCATGAGCTTGGTTTCGGAAAAGCGCTTTTGTTTGTGTCTGGACATAGAGATTCAAAAACTGGGGGGCAAAAGTACGCTTGTTTTCTAACCCTGAAAAAGACTAATAATGCAGGTTGATTTCCAGAACCGTTCCGCCGGCAGGATGATCGAATGCCGATTTTTTGAAATCAGGAAAGGAAAGGAAAGAAGGCTCTCTGCCGCTGAAGCCGAATCCTTCTTTGGGAATTCCCAGAATATTGCTGCTCATGCGCAGGTTGCCATCGGTGTCGTGCAGCACCGAAAGTGCATACCTGCCGGGAGGAATATCCTGAAGCACAAATTCCTTGCCGGGCTCCAGTACCCAGGATTTCACACTCTGCTTATCATCCCCCGGAAAACCCTCAGGAGACTGAAAAAGCGCCACAAGAATTTTTCCTTTTTTGTATTTCAAATTTTTGATTCTCAATATGATATCGCCATTGACAGCGGCACTAAGTCCGGAGGGAATAAGCAGCAGAAAAATCAGGAAAAACATCCTGATTCCAGCCGAAAAAGCCCCGTTGGTGATCAAAAAACGCTTCATAATCATTTGAGTTTGCCCCTGAACATCTGGTCCATGTACTGGTACAAATCGGGATGTTTGATTTTCAGCAGTTCGGGCCGTTCGAAAAAATATTCAGATGATACGGCAAAAAATTCAGCCAGATTGAGGCCTGCGTATTCGTCGATATCAGAGTTTCCCGACTTCACATTTTCCATTTTATGACGAATCAGCTGCAGCCAGGGAAGCGCAAAAGGTTGGGTCATCAGGGCTTTTGGCAGACCATCAATTCGTCCGTCGGCCTTGTCCAACAGGTGCACAAATTCATGCACAGCGGTGTTATGCTTGTCGGTTTTATTGCTGAAGCCATGGTGCAGAGCCTTTATGGAAAGGGCCATTTTGCCTTCCATTTTTCCGGTGCCCACCATCCCCAGAATCTGACTGTCGGTGGCATTGGTTTCAAATTCAAAATTGATGGGCCCTGAGTAAATCAACACCTCATCGAGGTCGTAAAAATGCCAGTCCGGAAAATGGAAAATAGGAATGACTGCCGAAGCAGCTACCAGATGCCGGTCGGTTTCGCTGACTTCAATTTCCACCCCGGTGATATCCGTGTGCTGAAGAAACCATGCCACATCTTTCCGGAACTGAACCTTCTCATCATCTGAAAGGCGGGCATAAAACCCCACATGTTCCTCCAGAATGGTATGTGAAACATGATCAAATGGAATGGATTCGCTCCGGTCTTTGTTTTTGCGTGTGGCGGAGAATTTTACAGGTGCGGCATTTCGCCTGATGTAGTTCCACACCAGCCAGACTATGACACCGCAAAAAATCAGGGTATAAATAGAATCAGGGATTTGACTGCAAGTATCCTCAATTTCAAAAAAGATGTCAAAAAAAATCTGAAATCCCGAAAATCAGACTGCAAATTGTTTTATTGCGGATCGATATGAATGGGATTCCTTCAATAGGTTCACTTGTAAAAGAAAATACCGAACTGGCCGGGATGCTGCACAAACTGGGCATTCTGTTCTATAAGGACGCCGATAAAACCTTGGATCAAGTTTGCAGGGAAAGGGGCATTGACCCCGAAAAAGTTTTCAGCCATTTTGAACTGCTGCGCAAAAGCAAAGCCTTCGACCTGAACCAGCTTTCGCACTATCCGATTGAAATTCTGGTTTCTGTTCTGCGTCACAGCCATCAGCTTTTCATCAAGCAGAAGCTGCCTTTCCTGTTTCATACCATCCTCGAACTGGACCCCGACCGGTTCTACAACCCCGAGATTGCCGCAGACCTGAAGATGGTATTTCCCATTTTCGCTGAAGATTTCATCCGTCATATTTACGAAGAAGAGGATACTCTCTTTGAGTACATCCATTTTTTGATGGATTGCACCCGGAAAATAGACAATCCCGGATTGCTTTTTATCCGGATGAAAGCCCATGGCATTCAGCACTTTGCCATGCATCATGCCGGGCACGACAATGAAATGGCGGGCATCAGGCAGCTTACCGGAGGATACAGCATGCCGGCAGATACGGATCTGTTTACCTTCACGCTATACAGGGAGTTGGAAGATTTTGAAATGCAGCTCCGGCAGCATGCCCAAATCGAAAACCTGCTTCTTCTGCCAAAAGCCCTTCGCCTGGAAAACGAGGTGCGCTGGCGCCTGGACCAAATCCGGCCATGGAACTGAAAGGACCCGTACTGGCCCTGGATGTAGGGGGAAAAAGGACAGGAATGGCCATTTCGGATGAGAACTGCATATTTGCTTTCCCTATGGAAACCATAGAAACCCACCTGCTGATGGAGCATCTTGAAAAAATTGCCCTTAAAAAAAAGCCTGCTGCCCTGGTGCTGGGCATTCCCCTCAATCTGAAATCGGAAGCCACACAGGGAACACCCAAAGCACTTCAAGTAAAAGAACGCATCCTCAAAAAATTTCCCGATATGCCAATTTACGAAACAGATGAGCGTTTCACCTCCTCCATCGCCCGGCAAGCCATGGTAATGGGTGGAATGAAAAAAAAAGACCGGGAGAAAAAAGAAAATACAGATAAATTGAGCGCAACGCTAATTTTGCAATCATTTCTGGAGCAACTTGCCCGTTTTGGGTGGGAAGGCATCCGGAATAAGAAACCCTGAAAGACTCCATGTTTTCCTTTTTCAGAGCCGAAACCAAACGCGATGTTTTCCTCCATGTCATCATTGCCATTCTGGCTGCGGCCATTCTGCTGGTTGGATTTTTCAATGTGTATCTGCCCTACATCACCAACCACGGGGAAACCATCACCGTTCCCAATCTCATGGGTATGCACAAAGATCAGCTGGAAGATTTTCTTTCAGAAAGAGACCTCGATTTTCAGATTGACGACAGCTCGTATCATGCAAGTGCACAGCCCTTTCTGGTGTATCAGCAGTACCCGCTTCCCGGGTCCAAGGTGAAGCAAAACAGAAAAATATATCTGTCTATCAATTCAAAAAATCCTCCGCTTGTGAAGATGCCTGCCCTGCTGAACCGCTCCTTTGAAAATGCCCGGCGGGAGCTGGAGAGCTTTGGTTTATTGACAGGAGAAATTAGTTATGTTCCGGACCTTCAGCAAAATGCCGTATTGAAACAAAACTTCAATGGCAGAGAAATTGCAGAAGGAGATTTGATTCCGAAAGGATCTAAAATAGACCTTGTTATCGGCGATGGTCTGGGGGCGAAAGAACTGAATGTGCCCGACCTGAGCGGCATGCCATTGGATGAGGCCATTCTGGTGCTGCAGGGGTCCAATCTGCAAAAAGGAACCGTGATTGCCGAAGAAAAACCAGGAACCGCAAACAATACCATCATCAGGCAAAAACCCGAAGCCGGCACCCGCATCAGGGAAGGCGATATGGTGGATTTGTGGATTTCCGGAAAACAAGAGCAACCTGAGGATATTGAATAAACCAAACTTCTGAGCCTTGCGAATTTTACTCCCCGTTTTTCTGATTGTTCTGGCCTTTGCCAATGAACTGAAAGGTCAGATCAGAACCGAAAACCTGAGGTTCAATCCGGTTCAGTTTCATGCCCGGCAGCGCTATGAGGATGAATGGCTGCGGGGCAACTACCTCCAGAAAGTAACGGCATCAGACACCATTCCCCTGGGATTGTTTGATGATTTTTCGACAACAGATGTGGCCTGGACTTCAAGCCGGAATTACTACGGAAGCGCTTTGCACTGGCTGGAATTTATCCGCGGTGACCGTTTTCTGGCAAGAGGATTGGGCGAATCAGGGCTGGGCATTCAGACCGAAAATGGCGGTAGCTCCTGGCAGCAAAGAATTTTTACCGATTCCATTTCCATTTTGTCGGCTGTGTTTCCGGAAGTGGAAAGCGATGGTTTTGCCTGCGGCAGGCGCAACTGGATAGGAAAAACACCCGACGGCGGACAAACCTGGACCGAAACCACGAAACCCCGGAATAAGCCCACCGCATACATTTCGCTGGACTTCAAAAATATGAATTTCGGGCTGGTGGCCGATTCTGCAGGATTTCTGTTCCGGACCGGCAATGGCGGCTCTACCTGGGATTCGCTCTCTCTGGGTTTGGCCCGGATTAAAATCAGGTCTCTGGCCTGGCTTAGCGGAGATCAGTGGATTGCAGCCGGCGATTCGGGCAGAGTAGCATTAAGCTCCGACAACGGGAGCAACTGGAATGTTCTCCAATTTCCTGAAGCCAGCACCCGGCATTTCAGAAAGATAAAACGAATCAACCCGTCTTTTGCTGTAGCCGCAGGCGATTCGGGCATTGTGTACACATGGATAGGGGGCGTGTGGCGCAGGGGATCTGTAAATGGCCGGTACAATTTGAAGGATGTGGATTTCAATCCTGAAAATCTGCGTATCGGTTGGGCGGTAGGCGAAAACGGAACCATTCTATACACCCGCAATCAGGGAAACAACTGGACAAAAGTCCCTTCCAATATACCGGAAAACATCCTTTGCCTGGATATGGTAAACGAATACCGGGGATGGATGGGCACTGAAAACGGCCGCCTTCTTCAGTTGATGATAGATCCGGGCAGGCCGGCCAGCCGTTTCTGGGAAAAAAATTCAGGGGTTTACATCAATCAGAATTACGGGGTCAATCCCCATACCATTGGGGTTGCCTCCTTCGATGGACTCAACCAGTGGGGAAGACCCTACAGCATTGTCTCCAATGCCGTTCGCTTCTGCGATACCCTCACCAGCGTGGGTATCAACCTGAACGGCCTTCAGGCATCCGGGGTCAACCTTACTTTCTACCTGCAGGCAGGCGGCCCGGCCATCCAAACCCTGCCCGACCCGGGAGATATTTTTGTGGTGGAATTTAAGGACAAAAACAATGAATGGGTAAAAGCCTGGGAAAAAAGCAATACCGACACCACAGGCAAAGCAACACCCTTCCTGTATCATGCCATTGCCGTACCCGACTCACTCTGCTACAATGGTTTTCAGTTTCGGTTTATGAATTTCGGAGACCCCACCGGCAATTTTGACCTCTGGAATCTCGACTATGTCCGACTCGACAATGAGCACAATGCAAGCGACTCTCTGGCTGTGGATGTGGCCATTTCCAAACCGCCCACCCGCCTTCTGAAAGATTACCGGGCATTGCCGGTAGAGCAGTTCGAATTTATCAGGAAAAATAACCTCCAGCAATACTTTGCCGACGCTATCTTCGGAGAGGTCAGCAACCTGAATCCCAGTTTTGCCACACCGGTGGTGGGTTCCTTCCGCCTGAAACTGGAAAAAGAAAGCGTGACGGATGTGTTGGAGAGTACTTCCGATTTTCAAGGCCTGGAACTGGCTTTTGACCGGGGAATTACCAAAAAGGTTTTGTCGAAATCTACGGCCTCTCTTATCGGGCAGATTCCTGAAATCAAGGAAAAAAGCACCCTTCGCTACGGGTATACAGTGGGTGGGCAAAGTCAGCAAACCAATTTGTATCTGGGCAATGACTCGCTGGAAAGTACATTTAATATTTCCAGTGTAATGGCTGCTGACGATGGCTCTGCCGAACTGATCCGGGGCGGTGGCAACAATCTGGCAAAGGCGGCGGTTCGTTTTTTTCTGCCCGCAACAGACACCATCACCGATATAGCCCTGTATTTTCCGAGGACACCACTCACTTTTACCCAAACCATTGGTTTTACCCTTATTCTGTACGACAGCATCAATGTTGAAACCAATTTCGAAAAACCTATTTTCCGGCTGCCCGTCATTTTACCCCCTTCGCTTGACTCTCTCAATCAGTTTGATTATTTTGATTTGAGAATCAGACCCCTGAACCAAAGGATTTTACAGGGAGGAAGGCACTTTTTTATCGGCTGGCAACAACCCGTAATCGACAACGGCAATGAGGTATTTCTAGGCTGCGATATCAATGCATCCAACCCAAAGAGTTTTTATTACAATGATGACGGCTCTGACTGGAGTATCTGGGAAAAAGACAGCTTCGCCATCATGATAAGGCCGGTTTTCGGGACAGCCATAAAAGTCGGGGTGCAAGAGCGGATTACGGCCCCCTCCTCCCCCTTTTTTCCTAATCCCGGACCTGGTGTAATCCGGAATCATGAGCACACAAAAAATCTGCTGGTTTTCAACCATATGGGGCAACAGGTATATGAAAAGGATTTTCTGCCGGCTGCAGAGCCTTTGGAATTGAATCTGAAACCAGGTTTTTACTTTTTGAAATGGGAAGAAACCAACGGAAGCCGTGTAAGTCAGAAAATAATTATTCAATAAATCAAGCATGAAAATACTGGTAACCGGGGGGACAGGATTTATAGGTTCACATACTGTGGTAGAATTGTCCCGGGCCGGATTCGAACCCATCATTATGGACAATCTCGAAAATTCGGAGTTGTCGGTTCTGGATGGACTGGAATCTATTCTGGGATTCAGACCCAAGTTTTACCAGGAAGACTGCAACGACAGGGAGGCTTACCGCAAGATCTTCAATCTGGAAAAGAGTATAGGAGGAATCATTCATTTTGCCGCCTACAAGGCGGTGGGCGAATCGGTGCAGCTGCCTCTGAAATATTACCGAAACAACATCAGTTCCCTGCTCACCCTGATGGACATGATGCAGGCATTTCAGATTCAGAACCTTGTTTTTTCTTCCTCCTGCACAGTGTACGGACAGCCCGACAGCCTGCCTGTTGCCGAAAATGCGCCGGTAAAATCTGCCGAATCGCCCTATGGCAATACCAAACAAATCTGCGAGGAAATCATCCGCGATGCAGTGGATTCCGGACTGAAATTCAAAGCTTTAAGTCTGCGGTATTTCAATCCGATAGGGGCCCATCCTTCGGGCAAAATCGGAGAACTTCCCAAGGGAACTCCCGGAAATCTGGTGCCATTTGTCATGCAGACGGCGGCCGGTTTCAGGGATAAACTTTCTGTTTTCGGCAACGATTATCCTACGCCCGACGGCACCTGCATCCGCGATTACATCCATGTGGTAGACCTGGCCATTGCCCATGTAAATGCCCTTCAATACCTGCTGAAGAATACCGAGCCTGCCTTCTACGACTGGGTAAATCTGGGAACCGGTTCTGGAAAATCTGTTCTGGAGGTGGTTCATGCCTTTGAAAAGGTTAGCGGCCAGAGCCTGAAATATGAATTTGCCCCCCGCAGACCCGGAGATGTCACCCGGATTTTTGCCTCTACGGATAAAGCCGGATCCATGCTCGGCTGGAAAACCGAAAGGAGTCTGGAGCAGGCCCTTGAAGATGCCTGGCGCTGGCAAAAAAACCTTTGAGCCTTGCGCCGGATTCTGTCTTCTGTCTGAAGTGAACAACCTTGCCGGTAGGCCTCAGCCGCTATGAACAGTCTCTTGCCCTCAGCATTTCCCAAATTGGCCGGAATCGTAATTTTCTGGTTTGCAGCGCTCCTGCTACACCTTGCTGCGGGAATGTATTTTCCACAGCCCTTCGGCGATGAATCCTACTTTTTTTTCATGGCGCGTTCCTGGGCCGAAAACCAAAGCTTCTTTTCTCCCGAGCTCCACTCCAACCGAACCTTGTACTGGATGCCCCTGGGGTATCCTTTTTTTGCGGGCCTGGTTTTGAAATGGGTATCACCCCATTTTATCTGGCTCCGGCATTTTTCATTTTTGGGGATATCTGCTGCATATCTGGCCATTTGCCTGTATTGGTTCAGGGCTAAAGATGCCGGATTGAAAATTGTCCTGACAGGTCTTTTCCTGCTTTCAAAACCCTGGCTGATCTGCGGCAATCTGGGCAGGATGGAATCCTGGGTTCTGGCCTGCCTTGCCCTGGGAATCTATTTGTATCATCTGGGTTACAGCCGCATTTCCTGGTTATTTACTTTTATGGCAGGCGCATTTCATCCGATTGGTCTGGCATTCATCCCCTTCCGGGCTTTGTTTCCTGTTTTGCTTTCGGGCAGTTGGCAGCTCCGTGATTTTCTGATTGCTGCCCTGCTGTTTTTACCGGCAGGTATCTTTTTTTATCTGGGATTTCCACCTGAAAGTCGCTTTCTGGTGCAAGACTGGCAATTTCAGATGGCAGGAAAAACTCCGGAAGGTTTGGAAATACTCTTACTCAGGCCACGGACTTTGGGATTTTTTCTTCTGGCCGGCTTTTTGGCCTTTCAGTTCCGAAGGCAGCAAAACCGGCAAAATCTCTTTCTGACCAGTCTCGCGGTTTGGCTTTTTCTGATTCGGATATACGGGAGGGGCGAAACATACGGAATCTACACTTCCCTGGCTATGCTCTTGCTCTCCGTTTGTCTCTGGGATTATCTGAGCTCGCTTTCCTCCCGCCCCAAAAAATGGCTTCTTTTTTCCGGCCTCATGGTGTTCCTTTTTGGGACCAGAACTCTGCATCTGCCCCTGTGGGGCCCGGATCCATCGGTTTCTTTTGAGGAAATTATGAAAAACCGGCAGTATCTGAAAGAAGAAGAATTGAAGGCCATCCGCGAAAAAGCAGACTCGGTATGCAGGGCCAACCATTGGAAAACCCTGGCCATTTATCCGGAAACCGTGGGCTGTCTTCTATACCGCAAAGGATTGAATTTCAGACAAATCATCCATAATTTTGAAGATACCCGACCCGATGGCATTCTGTTTTTCTCGGCAGAAGGCGATTCCTTCGGTGCCGACAGAAATCAAATCTATGAAGCGTACATGGTAAATCCCGAAACGCAGATTGCCCTGGACATTGCAAATTGGTCCATGTTTCCAAACATTCAAAAGTGCAAGGTCAGAAACCGGGCCGATGCCCTGAAACGCTGCCGTGAAGCGGGCATTGCCTGTCCGGATTAGGATGCTTTTCCCTGTTTTTCGCAGGCACAGGCACCGCCGCATGATGTAATGCGGGCGGAAGACTGCCATGGGCGAATGATTCTCCTGCCCAGATAGATCAGGGCGCCAAAACCAATCAATAAAGCGATTGCGAGCTGCCAATCCATAGTCTTACATATTTTCCAGAAGGGTGGATATGCCGGTATTTTTCCGCAGCATTTCCTTCAGACGGGGAATGCTTACGCGCTCCTGCTCCATGGAATTGCGGTGCCGTACAGTAACGGTTTCATCTTCTTTGGTCTGATAATCAATAGCTACACAATAAGGAGTACCAATAAGGTCTTGCCTGGTGTAGCGCTTACCAATGGAATCCTTTTCATCGTAACCGGCCATAAATTCAGTTTTCAGCTCTTTGTAAATTTTGGTGCCGATTTCCGACAAGCCATCCTTTTTCACAATCGGGCAAACCGCCACTTTGGTCGGGGCAAGGGCTGGATGCAGATTTAAATAGGTTCTTTCCTTGGTTTGATCTCCATCCTGCACCGTTTCTGAAGTGTACGCCTCGCAAAGGGTGGCAAGGAACAAGCGGTCGGCCCCAACCGATGTTTCTACCACATACGGGATGTAGTTGCCAAAAGGTTTTCCATTGGCATCGAGGTCGTTATCAAAATATTGCTGCTTCTTTTTCGAATACTCCTGATGGCTTTTGAGGTCAAAATCGGTACGGGAGTGAATGCCCTCCATTTCTTTAAAGCCAAATGGGAATTTATACTCAATGTCTACGGCGGCATTGGCATAGTGCGCCAGCTTTTCGTGTTGGTGGTATTGAAGGTTTTCAGGGCTTATTCCCAGTGCTTTATGAAATTTCAGGCGGGTATCTTTCCAGTAGTTATACCAGTCCATTTCAGTTCCGGGCCGCACAAAAAATTGCATTTCCATTTGTTCAAACTCCCGCATACGGAAGATAAACTGCCTGGCTACGATTTCATTACGAAATGCCTTTCCAATCTGGGCAATACCAAAAGGTATTTTCATCCGGCCTGTTTTCTGAACATTCAGAAAATTGACAAAAATTCCCTGAGCCGTCTCGGGCCGCAGGTAAAGAACAGAAGATTCATCGGCCACAGAACCGATCTTTGTGCTGAACATGAGATTGAACTGCCGCACTTCGGTCCAGTTGGCGGTGCCGGAAACAGGACAGGCAATTTTCTCTTTCACAATCAACTGATAAACCCCCTCCAGGTCATTTTCTGCGAGAAGACGGTTCATTTCCGAAAGCAGGAAATCGGCTTTGTCATTTTCGCCATTGTCCACATATTCGGCCGCACGATCTTCTATAAGGGTGTCGGCCCGATAGCGTTTCTTGCTGTCTTTGTTGTCGATCATGGGGTCATTGAAAGAGTCCACATGCCCCGAGGCTTTCCATACTGTAGGGTGCATGAAAATGGCAGAATCAATACCCACTATGCTGTCGTGCAACTGGGTCATAGATTTCCACCAGGCCAGTTTCAGGTTGTTTTTTAACTCTACGCCATTCTGGCCATAGTCGTACACGGCCTGAAGTCCGTCGTAAATTTCTGAACTAGGGAATACAAAGCCGTATTCCTTGGCATGGGATACAATGTCTTTAAAGTCTTTCACTTGAATGTAATGTAAAATCCGGAACGAAAGAACTGAAAATCAGAACTTTCGCTCAATATAACTAAACAGGATTGCCAGGTTGTCTTCTTCTTTGTCCCAGTTGTACTTTTCGGCATAATCTGTTTTCAGCATTTCGACTGCCTCATCAAAACTTTCAGTCTGATCGATTTTTTCGACTGCTTCGGCCCAGGCCTGCTGATTGCCGGCAAAAAGAGAATTGATAAAGGCAAACCGATAGTGCATAGGCACGAGGGTTTTGAAGG